>NZ_JBEUPD010000006.1:0-331756 GCF_040492135.1 Actinomadura sp. NPDC000600 | reverse complement strand
ATCACGAAGGTCGTGCCTGCACGCATCTCCGGCCCAGCCACACGACTGTCAGAACCGGACAATCAGGCCGAGAGTTCCACTACTCCGGAGCCCTGTCTACTCACTGACGCGGGAACTGCGAATCATCGCCGAGCTTCCCGGCCGCGCGACGATGCCGCTGACCCGCAGTCGGAAGGACTCGAAGGCCGCCCGCCTGACCTGCACCCAACTTCTTGAGGCGATCGAGCCTCTTGCCGATGCTCTCCACCCACCAGTCCCTCCGCTTGGGGCTCCGGACGTCCTATGCGAACCGGCGTCGCTGGAGCGCGCTCCGTACCTTCGCACCCTGCGATGGTTCCTCGAGGACGGTGAGGCCCTTCGTGCCCTCGCCTTCCCTGAGCAGCTCGATGTCCTCGGTTCTTTCGGTGCGGCCGCGGGTGGAGCGAGAGAGATGGTGGCGGCTGCGAAGGGCATGGCGGCGGCAGCGATCGACAAGGCGGCGAAGAACCTGGTCGCCGTCACGGATCGCCGCATCATCATGGCGAGGACCAACGCTTTCCGTAAGCAGGGCCAGATCGGGCAGGAGATCCCAATCGACCAGGTGCGATACGTCCGAGCAGCCACACAGGACGGAAACGGGCGCTCGGCGATCGACGTCATCACGCCCGATGAGAACATTCGGTTGATCTTCCAGGCCGACATAGAGAACGCACACGTGGACGCGCTCGCCGCCGTGCTCGCGGAGTCAATGACGATCCCGGACGCGGAACGCGACGAACTTGAACGGCGCCGCTACGCCGCCCTCGAGGCGGCTGAGCAGGAGGAGAGCGCTGGCACGAGGTCTACCGAACCGATTGAATCCGAGGCCGAGACCGGCGACGCCGAGTAGGGCTCGAGCCGGAGAAGCGGGCCGTGACCGACGCACGCACTGGACCAGGCCGCGTGCGTCGGTCGACGGGTGCCGGAGGCAAGGCACGGGTCGAACCCTCCTGAAGGCTTACGAGCGGGCGCCCATCGAAGTCGCGGGACCCTTCCAGCCGCGCCTGACCGGTGGACTCGTCGAGTGGCAAGACGCCGGGGCACCACAACTCGGTCCGGGCCTGTAATCAGTAGCAAGAAGATCAGTACCCGGTCAGCCGTTCGATGAGGGTGCGGCTGATCGCCTGCAGTTCTTCGTCGTTGTCGATGCTGTCGAATCTGCCGCGGCGCCGGGCATGGAGCAGTTCGGAGCGGAGTTGAGGCAGGGCGGGGCGTGCCGCGGGGCCCATGCGGTCCAGACATGCCACGGCATGGTTGGCAGTCGCAGGGTTCTGTTCCCAGGCTTGGAGGAGTGTGTCCAGCACAGCCGGCGCCTCCGCGTCGCCGCCGATCTCCCAGAGGGCGGTCGCGCAGGGGACGCGGACCCATTCGTAGCTGTGGGTCAGCAGGTCTCGTAGGAGAGGCAGTGCGTCTTGCGCGGGAGGGCCGATCTCGGCGAGTACGTCGGCTGCCGCGCTGATCCGGAATGGGATCGAGTCGTCGAGCAGATTGAGCAACGGCTGCATGACTTCGTCCGGGTCACCGACCACGGCCCATAGCGCGGCGACGGCGGCAGGACGCACATGTGCGTCGGAGGCTGTGATCAGGGACCGGATCGCTTGCAGGGCGGGGGCCGCTGACGGGCCGAAAGCCTTCAACGCTTCCAAAGCCGAACATGCGGTCGACCACAGTTCATGAGGCACTGCCGTAGAGAGGGTCTCTGTGATCACATCGATCGCGCTGTCGTCGGCGAGAGCGGCCAGGGCCGACAGGTCGGACCGCGCGCTCATCTCCCACAGTCCCTGGGTGAGGTCGAGACTCCTCAAATGGCCGCACAGGCGGGGTACCAGCTGGTCGGCGGCTTGCGGAAGTGTTCCGGCGACCTGCACCGCCCGCCAGGCGTCGTCTCCGCTGTCCAGGGCCGTGAGGATGCTCGGCACCACCCGCAAATCGCCGAGACGGGCCAGTGCTTGGACGGCCTCCTGATGACTCCTGCGCAGGTGCCGCTGGGGCGCGAACCAGACCTCCGGCCCGTACGTGGCGTACTGCACGGAGACCTGCGCCGCCAGGGCCTCGCGGGCCGGTTCGGCGATCGCATGACAAGAGTTCAACGTGGCCGCCGCCTCAGCAGCGACTTGATTGTGGGGCGCGTTGAGATGTTCGGCGACGAGGATGATGAGCCGTGCGTGGTCTCCGCGCCAGGACTTCATGAGCTCGGCGCTCATCCGGATGGCGTCCAGGCAGGAGCCTGGATCGCGGCTGCGCAGCTGCTCGGCGAGAAGTGCCGTGCGCTGCGGGACCCTTGCCGCCAAGGTCCAATGGAAGGTGTGCAGGAGATCCGTGATGGGTGAGTGGATCTGACGGTGTCGTTCGAGGTCCTCGAAAGCGGCGACGACCTGCGGTGGTGCTCCGTCTTCGGAGGCCGTGGGGCCCGCCGGGCGAGGCGGATCGCACCATGCTTCGGCCGGCACGGCGGCATCTTCCAGTTCGCGCAGCAGGTTGATCGCGGTTGCGATGGTGCCGTCATCAATTCGCTCGGGCGCGCAGCGAGCCCGCTGGACCACGGCCGCGAGCCTGGTTTGAGGGGCCGTGGTCGAGTCGGCGGCCAGTTCGGTGAACCACGCCATCGCCTGAGTCTCGGCGCGTTCCGGCAGGCGCAGGGCCAGGGTTGCCATCGCTTCAACGATCAGCAGCTGCTCTACGATGCTCGGCTCGGCCGGCAGCCGGCCGCGCAGCACCGCCGAAGCGCGGTCGGCGTCGTCGATGAACGACCCGAGCCCGGGGATCGCAGCTCGGCGCACGCGGACATCGGGATCGCAGGCGAGGCGGATGAGCGTCTCAGCACGGCTCCGCGTAGCCGCCACCGCTTCAACGTGTTGTTCATTGGCGCCGTACTGCCCGTCGCAGCGATCGAGGGCTTGCGATCCGATGCTGACCAACAGCTCAACGATGTCGGACCGGTCAGGCGTCGTGACGTCGTCTGCCAGCTCGAACAGGAACGGAAGGCTCGCTGTCGTGCACGGGTACACATCGCCCTGGTGATGGACCGCGCTATAGAACCTGCCGAGAGCCTCCCGCCGCTCCCCTGCGTCTGAGGAGCGCAGCGCCAGCAAGAGTGCCGGGACCTCCTCGGCCGAGCCGTACGCATGCTCCATCGACGACCAGCCGATGTCGTGAAGTCCGCTGAACATAGGCGGCACTATGCCCGGCGGCACCGACACGCGACCACCCCGGCAGCGAGACGGCGTGCGCCTCTTTCTGTCGTCCGGGCGGATCGGTCCCATGTGGCTGCCCTTACGTGACCGGGACCTCGGAAAGTGGATCCAGAATCGTCCGGCACACCGGATGTGATGCTGGTGGCATCAATTGACCTTTAGCAGGCCAGATTCGCCAAGTCCATGCTGGTACTGTCCGAAGGCCACCGCGTAGGCCTGCGAAGGGAAACTCGCCGACCCCGCCGACACGCCATAACCGACCGTACAGCTGGCCATGCCCACGCAGGCACGCTTGGCCATATGGCCGCCTTCCTCAACCCATGGCTCCTGGTAGTCATTTTGGGAGCTCTGAACTGGGCGTAGTCACGCCACCGCAACATCCTCTGATCGCCGCGTGCTATCCAGGACCTGCAAGCCGGACGATCCTGGAATGAGGCACGGACTTTGCGGCGGGTCGGGGTTGCTGCGGCTTACCGCTGCTCACGACTATCGCCTCAGGATAGCAACGCCGACAGTCATCTATTACTGTGGAGCCTTGGTCATTAGGGCCTGAAAAATGCCACTGGCGATACCGATGACATTTGCCGCAAGTCCTATGATCGCCAGTGTTGCATTGGTCGAATCGACGAGCAGCAGGACGACGAAGCAAGCGAACCCTACAAGTGAAGTCGCTGCAATCGTCCATACTATCCGTCGAACGTGGATAAGCTGGCGAAAGCTCGATTGCACGGCCGGATCACGCGTGAGCGGAGGATAATCAAATCCTCCCTGCGGCATCGCCCAGTACAGTGAACGTTCGGGATAGGCTTGATCGACCTTATGGCGCAACTCGAATGCATAAACTTGATAACCGCTTACGAGACTGATTAGCATCACGTGAGCCGTGAGGATCTTTGGGAGACCAGTGACGTCTATGAAGACCTGTCGAGGGCTGGCCCGTTGAGCGCGATCTGCAAGGAACTCGTCCAGTTCCTCAAGTGAGACAAGTTCGATCAAATTGCTGCTCGATCGCAATGTCATAGCGATTTCCAAGTAGCGATCCTTTACTTTCTGTCTAATTTCGATATCGCGATTCCGATACTTCCCTTCCGCCAATCGCTCAAGCGAGAAAATTATGTCATCGACAAAATCAGTCGATGGCCCCTCTGTCATTGCTCCAGTAATGAAAACAAAGCTAAATTGGGTGACGCTGCGTTTATCGCTTAGGTAGCAAAGGGCATTGAGATATGCGTCGACTGCGCTCGAGCAAACAAAGATCAACGCTGTATTCACGAGTCGACCTTAGAGTCAAGAGGCACGATCCTATTTTTCCCGGCGGCTTTGGCTAGTTTGAGAGCGATATATGCCCCGCGCAGTGTTTTGGCATATCCTCCAGAAAAAGTGTACCCCGTATTGCTCGAGATGCTCGTGACGAGGTTCACTACTGCAAGTAGTTCCGATTCGGGTAGCAATAGTAGGATGCTATCGCCGCCTTGCAGTAGTACCTCAATGGCGTCATTCTGTTTTATTGAATCAAGAAGGTGAGTCAGTAGTTTATCGAATGTATCGGCGAACTCTCGAAGACCTGCCATATCTTCGGTTACCATGAACATTTCCAGGCGGCGCCCGATGTCGTCGCCGTCCAGCGCCAAGAACCAGTTCGTGCTCACCGTCTCATCTTGCCGGGGTGGCGGACGTGATGCAGAGGTTTGGCGGATATATCCTGTCAAGAGTCTGGATTTCTGGCCCAATCTGGTCAACGGAAGCGTAGTTGCCATATATTGGTAGGTTGGCCACCTTGCCCATCGCTGACAGTGATGGCGGGGATGTGCGTCGTGCATATCCGTCCACTTGCCCAGCCGCTTCATTGATGGCGGCCTCATGTGTTGGTCGACATCGGGGAAGTAGCAGCGTCTCGGGTGGTCCCTGGCGTCACTCTCGCCAGAGGTCCAAGATCGCTAAGCGAGTCGGTGAGGGCCGACCTCGAATCGCAGCTTCTTGCTGGATCGCCAGCCCGCTTGTGTCGTTGTCGTGGGCCAACACGAGCGGCCTGGGTGGGAGGCGCGAGGTCTTCCAGCGGGTTCTCTGGCGAAGTAACACTCGCCTTTCTGTAATGCTTTCGAGAGATGGAACGCCACGCCGATGCTCAAAGTGGCTGAACCGCGTGCGGTGAGAGAAGCTGAGCGCAGACGGTCGTATTGCGCCAGTGTCGCGCTGGCGAGCCTGACAGGGAGGAGCCCCGCATGGTCCCGACTCCCGTTGAACCAGGAGAGCACCTCGCTGGATGGACTCGATCCTCACCACGACGGAGCCGCTGAGCGGCTCACCCTCTACATAAACGATCAACTCTGTATGGGCCCGTGGCTGGGAGCTCAGAGGCAACGCGGCACCGCCCCGGTGGATGCCAACGCGAGGCGTCGGCGTAGGCAACCGACCAGGCGGCTCAGGACGGAGATCCCGGAGAGCCTGAGTGGCCGTCCGCCCGGGGCGGAAGCGGCGATCCGGCACGAGTGGGGCCGCTCCCTTGGTGATGCGCGACGCCCTTCCGTCATTCCGTTGCAGTCAAGCCCGAGGCGAAGGCTGCAAGGCTCTTCCGAGCGCGACGGCCATGCAGAGGAGCGGTCCGCAGCCCGCCCCACCTGCGCGGGGCGGGCAAGAAATGGAAAACGCAAGCGTTATCGGCTGCGGACCGGGCGCGGTCCGCAGTGGAGCGGGATCGAGCGCGATCCCAGGTTAGGAGGCTGATGGTCGAAGAGGGGTGCGGCGAGTCCTCGTCGGGCATGGCGAGGCGACGCAACCGCCGAGCTCATGGCGAGACGAGGCGGCGGCGGGTGTTGTACGTCCTGTTGTCGGAGGACGAGCACGCGACGGTGTCGAGAGCGGCCGAGCGTGAGCGGCTGGCGACCGCGGCCTGGGCGGCGCTCACGTTGCTGGCTGCGGCGAGCGGGACGCCGCGAGCAGAGCACAACGAGATGCGCGAGGTACTGCAGGCCGTCATGCAGGCGCGTGGTCAGGCGCAGCGGATCGGCGTCAATCTCAACCAGGCTGTCGCCGCACTGAATTCGGGGGAGGCGTCGTCGACGATCCAGTGGTATGCCCGCGCCGCTGCGCAGACGGTCCGCAAGCTGGATGACCTGGCCGAGGAGTTGAGAAGGCGGCTGCCGTGATCGTGAAGGCATTGGTCCTGAGCGTTGCGTCGTGATCGGGAAGGTCTTGGGCGGCGCCCGGGTCCAGGGACTGCTGCGGTACCTCTACGGCCCGAGCGCCAACGGCGAGCATCACAACCCGCACATCGTGGCGGGCTTCGAGGACGTGGCCGATCTGGAGCCGGGGGTAGGGCCTGATGGTCGCCGCGACTTTCGTCATGTGGAGGGTCTGCTGACACAGCCGCTGGCCTTGCTCGGTGAACGGAACTACCGCAAGCCCGTCTGGCACTGCGCAGTCCGGGCCGCTCCTGAGGACCCGGTTCTTACTGATGGGCAGTGGGCGCAGATCGCGGCCGAGATCATGAGCCGGACCGGCTTGGCACCGACGGGGGACGTGGACTCCGTTCGCTGGATCGCCGTCCGCCACGCCGACGACCACGTCCACATCGTGGCCACGCTGGCGCGGCCGGACGGCGTCCGTCCAGAGGTATGGAACGACGGGTACCGGGTGCGCGACGCCTGCCGGGCGGTGGAGGAGCGATTCGGTCTGCGTTCCACGGCGCCGGCGGACCGCACGGCCGCCCGCCGCCCCAAACGCGGCGAGACCGAGAAGGCCGTCCGCCGTGGTCAGGCGGTGCCATCTCGTACCCTCCTGCGTCGAAAGGTCCAGACGGCGGCCGCTGGAGCCTGCAGCGAGAGTGAGTTCTTCGAGCGCCTCCAGGCCGACGGTGTCCTGGTGCGGCAGCGGTTCAGCCAGCGGACGGCCGGCGAACTGACTGGGTACGCCGTGGCTGCGCCCGGTGATGTGAACGCGGATGGGCAGCCCGTCTGGTACGGGGGAGGCAAGCTTGCCTCGGACCTCACGCTGCCCAAACTTCGCCACCGCTGGGCAGGTGCGGACGGCACGGTCCGCGGTTCGTCCGCCGTCCGTCCGCTGGACGGACGGCACCTGTCCGAGCGGACGAAGCGGGCTGTGCTGCGGACGACCGTCCGCCGTGCCGCGGACGAAGCCCGGACGACCAACGGGTTCCTCGGCCGCCTCCAGGACTACGGCCTCCTGGTCAAGGTCCGCGACAGCCAGCACGCGCCTGGCCAGATCACCGGCTATGCCGTCGCGTTCCCCACCGACCACGGTGAGGAAGAACCGACCTGGCACGCGGGAAGCCGCCTTGCAGATGACCTCTCACTGACGCGCCTCCAGCAACGCTGGACCTCGCCCGCCACCGGCCCCGCGCCAACGATCGACGACGACCTCACTGTCGAGGAACGGCAGGCGTTCTACGACGACGCCGCCCGTGCCGCCGCCCACGCCACCGCCCATCTCCGTCGCCACCTGGCTACCAATCCGCACGCCGGCCAGGACGCCTGCTGGGCTGCCTCCGATGCCCTCCACGCGGCCGCACGAGTCACCGGCAACCACCACCTCCGCAGCGCCGCCGACACCTACGACCGCGCCGCTCGCGCACCCTACGGGCGTCTTCCCCGTCCCAGTCCTGCTGGCAACGCCTTGCGCACCGCGGCCCGGCTCCTCGCGCTGACCGGCGCCATCAAGGATCGGACGACGGTGTCGGCGGTGCTGCTGGTCTCCAGCCTCATCACCCTGCTCGACACCATCGCCGAGCTCCGCCGACTCCAGTGCCGGCAAGCCCAAGCTGAAGCCGCCCGAAAAGCCGCCGCGCAGGTCCGCGCAGCAAGACCCGCCGACGCCGACAACGCGCCACGTCCACCAGCCCAGGAAGCCATGTCCTCGCAAGCACGCCTCGCCATGGCTGCCTTCCCCAGCCCATGGGCTCCGCTGCTACCCACGACACCCAGCCGCCCCGCACCGGCCAACCCCACGGCACCAACCCGCCCAAGTCGCCCGCGCCGCTAACAAGTTCGCCATGGCGAAGCATCACTCCACCTCCACATACCAAGACACGGAGGCATCCGAATGCAGACCATGCAGTACAAGGACCTCGACACGCTCCCCACGGTCGTCAGCATCATGACTGCCGCACGCGCACTTGGACTGTCCCGCACGTACGCCTACGAGCTGGCGAAGCGTGGCGACTTCCCCTGTCGCATCATCCGAGTCGGCACCACCTACCGCGTGCCGACCGCGGAACTCCGCAAGTTGCTCGGCGTCACGTAGTCCTCAGGAGTCGGCTGGCTCGCTGATTCCGAGTGAACCAAGGAGCGGCTGCAAAGTCCGGAGAGACCGCCTGGCACCGGGATGGCGACGAAGCTCGACATCCCGGTGCAGGGCGTCTGACCTCGGGCTTTCAACCATCAAGGCTTTGCTTGAAAAGATCTACCCGCCTGTAGTTGACTCACCGTGAGCGTGCGGCAGCAGAACGCCACCGCCTCCCTTCCTGCCCCGGGACCTCTCCGTCACCCCCTGCCTGTGAGGCGATCGAGGGCCTTGCTGCCCGGCAGGAAGCGTTCTGCGAAGCCCCTTACACCCGTCTGAAGCTCACCGAGATCTACGAGGAGCTCGGCGTAAATCGAGTGGTGTCCGACTGGAAGACGGCCTCGCGAGGAGAGCAACTCCCGCGGAGCCGTTTCGCGGCCCCCGCCACCACGGAATGAAGAACCGTTCCCGAAGGAGGAGCCATGCGAGGCACGACCTACAAGCGCTGTGGTTGCCGCAATCCCGAGACCGGCGAGAAGTACCTCGCGGGCAAGTGCCCGAAGCTGGTCAACCGCGACCACGGAGCATGGTGGGCGCGCTACGACGCACCCGCAGGAGGCAGCGGTCGACGAAGACAGCCGACCGTCGGCCCGTACAAGACGAAGAAGGCCGCGCAGCAAGCGCTCACGGAAGAACTCGCCAAGTTCGAGATCCATGGACGGCAACTCGATCGGAGCCTGAAGACGGGCGCCTACCTGGAGACGATCTGGCTTCCTGCCAAGAAGGAGAGCCTGTCAGCCTCGACGTTCGCGGACTATACGGAGATCGTCAAGCTCTACCTGGTGCCCGGCCTGGGACACCTCAAACTGGTCGACCTGAGAGACAAGCACGTGATCGGCCTGTACGAGGCGATCCTGCAGATCAACCGTCCCCTCCCCGAGGGGGGGAAGCCGAGCGAGATGCTCCGGCGCCTGCTTGAGGTCCGCGCGTACTCAACGCAACAGCTCAAGGTAGGAGAGGCTCCCCGCCGCAAACAGACCAAGCCCATCTCCCCGACGCGGGTGAGGAAGATCCATGCGGTTCTGCTCTCGGCGCTCAACTGGGCGGTGAAGTCCAAGCGCCTGAGGGAGAACCCGATCGCGCACGTTGAAACACCACGCGTCAGGGGAAGGCGGGCGAAGCCGCTCGTCTGGACGACCGAACGCGTCCAGCGGTGGCAGGAGACCGGCAAGGTACCTGGGCCGGTGATGGTTTGGACGCCCGCCCAGACGGGCGCCTTCCTCGACTTCATCGCGGACGAGCGGTTGTACGCCCTCTTCCACCTGGTCGCCTTCCGCGGGCTGCGTCGAGCCGAAGTCGCGGGGCTGGCCTGGGCGGACACCGACCTCCAGGGGGCAGGCACGCTGACCGTCCGCGAGACGCGTCCTGGTTCCGAGAGCCAGGCCGACGAGTACGACGACACCAAGTCCGAGGCCGGCGAGCGCACCGTGGCGCTGGACGAGGCGACCATCTCGGTACTGCTGGACTGGCGGGGAGTCCAGGAACGTGAAAGGTCCGCCGCCGGCCCCGAGGTGTGGGTGGACTCCGGGCGGGTCTTCACTCGCGAGGACGGGGCATGGCTGCGTCCCCAGTGGATTTCCACACGGTTCGAGGAACTGATCAAGAAGTACGGACTCGTCCAGGACAAGCACTCCGTCGAGGGCTGGGCGATCGACAGGATCGCTCGTCACCACCGGATCGCCGTTCGCGCCGTCCAGGTGGCGATGGGAGGTGAGCCGCTGCCGCCGATCCGCTTCCACGATCTACGGCACGGAGCCGCGACGCTCGCCCTGCTCGGCAACGTCAACATGAAAGTGATCAGCGAGACACTCGGCCACGCCCGCCACTCGTTCACCGCCGACACCTACACGTCAGTGCTTCCCGAGGTATCCCGGGCAGCCGCCGAGGCGGTGGCTGCGGTCGTCCCTCGTCGGACGCGGCAGAGCACACCTGATGCCGCCAACGTGATCTCACTTGCGGACAGACGCAACCGGCGCGGTCAACACGCAGGGTAATCAAAGCCGAGACGGCCAGCACCCGCATCGTCCGGCGACGAAAGCACTCCGCCGACCTCCCGTGCACACCATGTGCACACCAGGCCAGGAGAAACGGACATCTGGAACGCGACAGGGACTTCGTTCAAGATCGCAATCTTGGACGAAGTCCCTGGTCAAAGTGGCGGAGGATCGGGGATTTGAACCCCGGATGGGCTTGCACCCAAACCGCATTAGCAGTGCGGCGCCATAGACCGGACTAGGCGAATCCTCCAGGAGCCATCGGGCTCAGGACAGGCTACCGGTTCGGCGAGCCAACCGGCAAAGTCTGACCCGTGGCCTCGACAGCATAGTCGGAAACAGGTCCGTGCGGCGCGCTCCCGGGGCCGCGGGAGCGGATCGCGTCGGCCGTCAGCCGCCGAGCCGGAAGCCGGTGAACCCGCAGGCCTCGGCCAGGTCGTTGCCGTGCTGGCGCATTCCCGCGAGGTCGGGCTGGCGCGGGGTCGTGCTGCCGGACTGGACCTGCCGCAGCATCGACGCGGTCTCGTCGAGGTCGCCCGCGAAGGCGGTCGCGGCGGTCTCGACGTCACCGCCGGCGCTCTGCCCCTCGGACCGCACCTTGGCGGCCGTGTCCGAGAACTTCTGCGCGGTGGCCGAGGCGCCGCCGGGCGTCGTCATCGACATGCCGCTGGTGGAGAAGCTCCGCAGCTCCGTCTCGATGTTCTTGCAGGCGGTCGTCTTCTTCCCGCCGGCGATGGCGTCGACCGCGCTGCAACCCGTGGAACCGAGCATCAGGCCACCGACGGCGAGGACGCCGACCAGCTTGGTGGCGGACATGCGCATGGGGATTCTCCTTCAGGGGGATGGGCTTTCGGACGGGCTACACCCTCCCAGGTCAGACCCGCCTCAATCCCCCCTTTGGCGTACCAGCACCCCCAAGGGTTCCGTGACTCAAGTCACACTCCCTGCCCCCGGCATCCACCAACCGATTCGCGGTCAGGTCCCTGGAGCCGGTACAGTAACTCCGGCAGGCACCCGTAGCTCAACGGATAGAGCATCTGACTACGGATCAGAAGGTTAGGGGTTCGAATCCCTTCGGGTGCGCACGGGTCAGAGGCCTCTTCCAGTTCCGGGAGGGGCCTCTTGCGTGTGCCATGGGAGCCACCGGGGGTCAATCAGGCTCCAGAGACGGCGCCGCTCACGGTCTCAGCCGTCGCACGGCCATGGCCGGGGCGAACGTGTCCATCAAGTCTCGGTGCGCCGGATGGGTCTCACTCTCCGCCAAGGGCGCCGGCTCGTTGGCAACCGGGCTGCTGGTCCGTACCGGAGAGCCCGAGGAGGTGACCCTCTGGGCGCCTGTGCCGCCTAAGGGCCGTTGCCGAGGCCGAGGAGGCGACGCTCACGGGTGCGGACGCCGCTCCGGCAGGAGTCGTGAAGTGCGCGAGCCGACGCTTTCGGTGCGCCTTGGGGACGTCGACCGTCCCGGCGTCGAGGCGACCACGCGTGACCGGCCGCACCCGGTCATCTTCTGCCCTCGGATGGGTGCGAATTCGTTGGACGGCAGTGAGTGCGATGTCCAGGTGATCAGCAGAGCGCGGGGCGTCCGGTCATGAAAAGGGCCTGGTACTGGTGGTTCTGGACTCTCCGCCATTACCGGATGCGGCCCGCGGCGCTGGGTGGTGCGGCTCTGGGGGAGAGTGAGGCGGCGATGCCGCGCGAAGTCATCCGGTCGGTGGATTCACTCGGCGGCGCCTGCGATCTATGATTCTCCCTCTTTGTGTGAATTTGAGGGGATTCTATGTCTGCGAAAGCCAAGCTCCGGGGGCATCTGAGTGCTCATATGAACGACGGCGAGACGGTCGACGTTGCGGTCGTCGCCCAGCTCAAGCGAGGGATGAAGCAGCACCTGACCAAGAATCTGGCGGCCGGGCTGGCCACGGGACTGGTGACGACGGCGGCCACAGGCGGTGCCGGTCTGTTCGTCTTCGCCTCTATGCCGGCCGTGTGGGTCGTGGTGACCTCTCAGCGGGTCCTGATGTACGCCAAGACCAGCAGCGCCTCCAAGCCGGGCGATCTGGTGTTCGAGGCGCCCCGCCAAGCCCTCACCGCCACGATGAAGTCCAGGCTGTTCACTCAGGTCGTTATCGCCGACCGCAGCGACGGCCAATCACTTGCGCGGCTGAATCTGGGGCTCAGGAGAAAGTCCGCTCAGAGCATTGTCGGTTCTGTCGAGCGCTGACTGGCGCGTCCCGGAGACAGCGCACGGCACGGGCGGGATGAGAGTCGAAGCAAGCGCGCGACCGCGCCGACCGGCCGCGCCCGGCGGCCGTGAGCGAGGAGGAGCCGTGAGCACCGCACCTTCCGACAGAGAACTGTGGGAGGCGTTCGTCCAGGCTGAACGCGAACTCCACCGCCGTCAGGCGGCCTTCTTCCAAGACGCCCAGGACAGGCTTGAGATCCTCAGGGCCGCTTTGACCGAAGGAGGCTGGGAGCAGGCCACCGCCCTCAGCTTTCTCGGGACGTTCTCAGGAGACGGGCAGGAACTCCTCCCTCAGCTTGTCGCTCTGTCCATGTCAGATGCCTTGGCCTTGGCCGCCCGGCGGGCCATCGGCCGCATTCCGCGCGACCGGCTCGAACCTCTGCTTGCGCCACTCATCATGGACGAGCTCGACTCGGCCGACTGCGACGACTTCCGCCGCCTCGCGGAGCTCCTCGCCCATATCGGAGCATGGCGACTGCTGGAGCAGCTCGTCCACCGCGCTCGGGCCAACGGCGACCCCGACTTCAGGGAAGTAGCCGAGGACTTCACCGATAAATATGGGCCGATGTGGCTCCCGAGGCCAAGGGGCATGTCAAGGAACCCGTGACGCTGTCCCACGGGGCGTCCCATTGGCTTCACCATTCCAGGACTGCGCGTGCGGGTGTGTCAGCGGCCCAGCGCTTGGCGGACGGTCAGCGCGTGGCGGGTTTTGAGGCGCCGCAGTTCCCAGAGGCTCACCGCTGTGACCGAGAGGGGGCCGCCGAGGATCACCGCGATCCGCGCCGGTACCGGGAGGCCGTGGTAGTCGTTCGAGATCAGGTCCCCGATCGCGAGTTCCCAGACCAGGACGGTAGCGATGACCGGGGGCAGGACCTCGTGGATGTCGGCGGTCCGGAGCACGTTCACCACCGCGATGGCGCCGCCCCAGATCACGAACGCGATCGCCCACAGCGTCCAGAGGGCGGCGATGACCATGACCAGGAGCTTCATGTAGACGCCCGGGGACGGCTTCTCGTCGTCGCCGATGAGGCCGCCTTCCGGCATCACGTGGACGAGAACATAGACGAGCAAGACCGTGCCGACAAGAGCCAGCAATGCTCCCAGCGGCTTCAGCGACCGCCGCAGGTACAGGCCGCGCATGTGCGGACGGCTTCCGAGGATGAACGCGCCGACGACGACCGGGAACGTGGCTGGTAGCAGGGCCGCGGACGTCGCGATCTGGTCGGCCCGGTCGTAGGCCACGGACTTGGCGTCAGAGGCGACGCGGTAGGTCACCATGACCCACACGACTGCGATGAGACCGACCACCGCGCGCAGGACCTGGACCTTCCGCACCACCGGATCGTCCACCCGGCCCGGGCGGGCCGCCCTGGCCACCTGGCGTGCGGCCAGGATCGGGTTGAGCAGCCGGAGCACCCGCCACGTGCGCGACGGCGGCCGGGGCGGTCCGGGCGGTGGCCCGGGCGGCGGCCGCCATTGGGGTCCGGGCGGTGGTCCGGGCGGTCGGCCCCACTGCGGGCCGGGCGGCGGTCCCCACTGCGGGCCGGGAGGCCCGCCGTACGGCCGCCCCGGTTGCTGCCCGCCGCCGTACGGGCCCCACGGGCCTTGACCAGCACTCATCGACGTCCCCCGAACCATTGAGGATGCGGCCGGACGCTCATGGTACTGGTCTAGATCACATTCAATCCGGAAATAGGCGAGGAGGTGCGATCGACGAACCGATCGGACGGGCCCGGCTGATCATTCCGGAATGCGCGGATCGGAGGAGTCCGGTCGGGGGCAGCGACCGCATGACGCCTGGCGCGGCCCGACCGCCGGACTCGGACGGTCGGCGGGGCGCGAGGAAAGCGTCAGCGGCGGGAGTGGCGGATCTTCAGGCGGCCGAAGCCCATGGAGCCCGTGATCCTGATCTTGGGGCCGCCGGGGCGCGCGGGGTGGCGGGGCGTGTAGCGCGCGTCCTTCAGACCGGTGTGCAGGCCTTCCGTCTCGACGATGGCGTCGCGGGGGACGGTGATCTTGGCTCGGCCGGTGCCGACCCGCAGTTCGATGTCGACGACCGGGTGCTCGATGATCGCCTTGGACAGGTCCAGGTCCACGTTCCCGAAGGCGGACTCGACCTTGAGGGAGCGCGGTACGCGCCAGGCGCCGCGGCGCTTGATCCGTCCGGTGGCGGCGCCGATCGTGGAGGTGGCGCCCGCCTCCTCGTCCGGGAGTGCGGCCAAGGGGGTCGCGAGGTCGCCGCGGGTCCGGGCGCTGAGAACCTGGTCGAGGCGTTCGTCCATCTCCTCGTGCGAGATGTGCCCCTTGGCGTACGCCTCTCGCAGACGCTGCACGGCGGTTTCGCGGTCGTCGTCGCCGACGAGGCGCGCCGGATGTTCAGGACGGGGGGTCACGAACTCACCCTAGCGCCGCACTTGTCGGGCGAGGAGACCGCGAGCCGGCCGGCCCAGGCGGGCTCGCGAACTGATCAGCTGCGCGGCGCCCGGGGGCCGCGGTGGATCAGCGTGGATAGGGGCCGGTTCGGGAGGTCAGGGCCGTGAGCGGCTTCCCGACGCCGAGGAAGGTGCGGCCCGTCATGCCGTTGATGATGCCGGCGGCGGAGGCGTACCAGGCGCAGATGGCGGTCAGGACGCCGAGGTAGCCGCCGATCTTGATCGTGGTCTCGCTGGTGGCGAAGTTCCCGATGAACAGGATGATCTCCGTGGCCTCCAACGCGACGAACACCGCCAGGACGGCCTGGTTGACCTGCGTCGCCCAGAACATCATGTAGGTGTTGAAGATCGCCCAGGCGAGCAGGATCCAGGCGAGGTCGTTGGCCTCCTCGGCGGGGCTCGCCCCGCCGGCGACCAGGACGACGTACAGGCCGAGGCCGAGCCAGAAGCCGCCGTAGGACGAGAAGGCCGTCGCGCCGAACACGTTGCGGTTGCGGAACTCCCACATTCCGGCCAGGAGCTGGATGAGGCCGCCGTAGGCGAGGGCGTAGCTCAGCCAGGCGTCGGTGCCGTCGGTCCATCCGGCGTTCTTGACCGAGAGGAGGAACGTGGTCAGGGCGAACGCCGCCAGGCCCAGCGGCGCCGGATCGGCGGCCGCGGGCGGGGTCTGCGGTGTGGACTCTTGCTCGACGTGGGTCATGGTGCCTCCTCACTGGAGTCCCATCGCCTTGTCTCGCTCGGTCTCGGCCGGACAGGGATGGACGAAGGAATGCGGACAACGGACGTCCGGGCGCCCCTGATGGGACCGTTATCGCGTCGGCCCCAGTTTCGGATCATAACTCCGCTTGCGCTCCAGGTCAGGGGCCCCTTCATGGGGTAATCCAGGCATATCCCCATTAAGCGCATCAGCTGCGAGCGGGGGTGCGGAATATCGCTTCGCGATATGCAGAACTATTTTCCGCGCACGGGGCGTTTTCGAGCCGGATGAGGAAGTCCAGGCGAATTCCGGGTGGTGTGGCCGGGCAAGGCTTGGTGAAGGCGTTGCCGACTACTTGACGACGGCGGAGCTGAAGGTGGGCGGGTCGCCGAGATGCCCGCGGTGGGACCGGGGACTGCTCCCGTCGACGTCCACCACGCCCAGTTCGGCGCCGAGCTCCGCCCCGATGTGGACCTGCCCGCTCCACCGCATGAGCTCAGGGTGCCGGGCGAGCGCGTCGATCACCCGGCCGCTGAACTCGGCGGACTCCGCGCCCGCGGCGAACGACCTGTACCGGTCCGGGACGCCCTCGAAGAGCGCCTTGTTCCGTTCGGTCTTCAGCAGACCCATCCATAGCGAGATGACGGCGACGTTGTAGGGCTCGAAGTCGACCGCCATGTCATGCGCCATCTTGTCGACGGCGGCCTTGCCCGCGCCGTAGGCCGGGCCGTGCATGTAGCAGCGTCCGCCGAAGGACGAGGTGTTGACGACGAGGCCCGCGTTGTTCCGCACCAGCAGCGGAGCGGCGTAGTAGCCGGCCACGTAGGCCGAGCGCATCCCCACGTCGAACATGCTCTGGAGCGCCAGCGGCTTCTCCCAGAACGGCCCCTTGCGGGTGAGTCCGTCCGGGATCGTGAACGCGTTGTTGACGAGGATGTCCAGCGCGCCGTGCTCGCGTTCCACCCGCTTGAACAGCTCCGCCACCTGCTCGTCGTCGGAGTGGTCGCAGATCACGGGCACGCCGGTGCCGCCGCGGGCGTCGATCTCCTCGGCCGTGGCGAAGACCGTGCCGGGGAGGTCGGCGTCGCCCTCGGCGCGCGTCCGTCCCGTCACGTACACCGTCGCCCCGGTCGCGCCGAGGGCCAGCGCGATGCCCTTCCCGGCGCCGCGGCTGGCTCCGGTGACCACGACGACCCGGTCTTCGGTAAGGCTCACCTGGCGCTCCCAGCGAGGAATACGAGCATGGCCGCCGTGGTCTCGGCGGGCTTCTCCATCTGCATCATGTGGCCGGCGTTCTTGATCATCTGGACGCCGCGGACGTCGGCGTGGTGGTCGCCGAGCCTGTTCAGAGGGTCGTCGCCGTGCCAGCCCTCGAGGTCGGCGTCCTGCTCGCTGCCGATGAAGTAGTACGGGACGGGGTTCTTCCGGTCGCCGTAGGACTTGCGGTACTCCCAGGACAGGTCCATCGCCCGGTACCAGTTGAGCCCGCCCGTGAAGCCGCTGCGGCTGTAGGCGTCGACGTAGAACTCCAGCTCCGTCTCGGTCAGCCACGACCAGGGGAGCGGCGGCGTCTCGGGAAGGGCGTCGATATAGGACGTTCCGGGAGGTTGCCGCCAGACGTCGAGGTAGTGGTAGTCGCTGGAAAGCGCGTAGAAGACCTTGCGCAGGAACTCGCGGGGCGCGGCGGCGAGGTCGCGGTCGGCGACGCCGGGTTCGGCGAAGTAGTGGATGTGGTTGAAGTGCCGCTTCGCCTGGCGGGCGGCGAGCGTCAGCGGCGACTCCTCGCTCGGCGTGAAGAAGGGGTTCTCCAGCCCGATGATCGCGGCGACGCGGTCCGGGGCATGGTACGCGAGGTCGTAGGCGGCGAAGAGGCCGAAGTCGAGCCCGCTGAAGACGGCCCGCTCCTCGCCGAGGTGGTCGAGGAGGCCGGTGAGGTCGCCCACGATCCGGTCGACGTCGTACTCACGGTGGTCACGCGGGCCGCTGGTGTGCCCCATTCCGCGCATGTCGGGCGCGACGACCCGGAAGCCCGCGTCGGCGATCGGCCCGATCTGGTGGCGCCAGCTGAACCAGATGTGCGGGAAGCCGTGCAGGAGGACGACGAGCGGCCCCTCTCCCTGCTCCACGTAGTGGACGTCCAGGCCGTTCACGCGCGCGTACCGATGACTCCAGCCGGACATGCTGCGGTTCCTTCGGTTCGGGGAGCCGACCTTCGGACTGTGCAGGACGGCGTCGCCACCGGCACCGGCGTGTCCCGCTCAGTGGGAACCGAGCGTGATGCGGACGATCGTCCCTTTGGACGGCGCGGACAGCAGTTCGGCCCGTCCTCCATGGGCGGCGGCGATGGCGGCGACGATGGGGAGGCCGAGGCCGGTGCCGCCCTGCGCGCCCCGGTGGAAGCGTTCGAAGGCGCGCGCGGCGTCCTCCGGGGACATGCCCGGCCCCTCGTCCGCCACCTCGATCAGGCCCGGCGCCAGACGGACGGTGGTGGGCGTTCCGGGGGGTGTGTGGGCCCGCACGTTGGCCAGAAGGTTCGCGAAGACCTGGCGAATGCGGGCCTCGTCGACGGTGGCGGCCAGAGTGTCAGGGGCGTCCAGCACGATGGGACGGTCGGGGTCGGCGGCGGTCGCGTCGGCCACCGCGTCCCTGGCGAGGGCGACGAGGTCGGTGCGGACGGGGTGCAGCGACGCCTCGCGGTCGAGACGGGCGAGTTCGAGCAGGTCGGTGACGAGGCTGTTCATCCGACGTGCCTCCTCCTCGATGCGGCGCATCGCGTCGGGCAGCTCGTCGGGCCCGAGGGCGCCGTGCCGGTACAGCTCCGCGTAGCCCTGGATGGTGGTGAGCGGCGTCCGCAGCTCGTGGGACGCGTCGGCCGCGAACTCGCGGACCCGGGCCTCCGACCGGCTGCGCGCCCAGAACGCCTGCTCGATCCGCTCCAGCATCACGTTGATCGCGGAGGCGAGGCGGGCCGTTTCGGTGCGCTGCCCGGGGCCGGGCATGCGGGCGCGCAGGTCGCCGCCCGCGGTGATGGCGTGCGCGGTGGCGGCCATCCGGCCCAGCGGCAGCAGGCCGCGGCGGATGAGCCACCGGCCGAGCACGAGCAGGACGGCGAGGAGCAGGGCGGCCGTGGCGATCTCGGTCAGGACGAGGTTGCGGACGGCCGCGTGGATCTCGGTGAGGGGGGCCGCCACGACGATGACGCCGTTCCGCGACGGACGCGCCACCGCGCGCAGGCCGGGCAGGGAGAACGGTTCGAGGGTGCGTGCGCGGGCGGCCAGCTCGTCGGGGCCCAGCCGCCGCACCTCCCGCACCGCCTGCTCGGGGGCGGGCGCGTCGCCGCTGAGGACGCGGACCCGTCCCGCCGGGCCGACGGCCAGCACCACGAACTGTGCGGGAGCCACCCCCTGCTCCGGGAGGCCGGGGCGCAGGAGGCGCGTGACGGCGCGGTCGCGGGTGGCCTGGAGCTGCCCGTCCACGCGGTGCATCAGGTACCCGTTCAGGACGAGCGCGCTGACCAGGCCCATGATCGCCAGCCCGGCGGTGGTGATGGCGAGCAGGCCGGTGAGGAGTCTCGCGTTGAGCGTCATGGCCGCAGCGCGTAGCCCACCCCGCGCTGGGTGTGGATGAGCGGGGTGCCGAGCGGGTCCAGCTTGCGGCGCAGGTAGCTGATGTAGGTCTCGACGACCTGCGGGTTGCCGTGGTCCCAGCCCCACACGCCGTCGAGGAGCTGGGCGCGCGAGAGCACCATGCCCGCGTTGCGCATCAGGTAGGCGAGCAGCCGGAACTCGGTCGGGGACAGCTCGACGGGGACGCCGCCGCGCCGCACCGTCCAGTGCGCCTCGTCGAGTTCGAGGTCGGCGACGCGCAGCACTGGCCCGGCGGAGGGCGCCGGCGGGGCCGCCCGGCGAAGGACGGCCCGCACCCGGGCGATCAGCGCCTCGATCGAGAACGGCTTGGTGACATAGTCGTCACCGCCGAGCGTGAGGCCTCTGACGGTGTCGGACGGCGTGTCCCGCGCGGTCAGGAAGATCACCGGGACCTGGTCGCCGTCCGCGCGCAGCCGCCGGCACACCTCGAAGCCGTCGAGGTCGGGCAGCATGACGTCCAGCAGGACGAGGTCGGGAGGCGCCTCGCGGACGGCCCGCAGCGCCTCCTCGCCCGTGCCGGCGGTGGCGGTCGCGAAGCCGTGGAAGCGCAGCGCGACCTCGATCAGGTCGCGGATGTTGGCCTCGTCGTCCACGACGAGCACCCGCTGGGTCTCGCTCATCCGCTCCCGCAGCCCGTTCCCTCGCCCGCATCGTGCCCGCACATCGGGCTTTCCCGCCCGAAACTACCCGGCATGGTCGGTGCCGGCGGGTCAGCGGTGCTGCGGGACGCGGATCAGCCGGGCGGTCCGGGTGTCCCCGGAGCGCTCCCCGGCGACGAGCACCTGGTCGCCGCCGGCCAGGCTCTTGAGGGACGACTTGTCGCCGTTCTTGCGGACACGGGTCTTGTCGTCGGTCTTCCACGTCCAGGAGGCGCCGTCCTCGCTGCGGACGGTCACCCCGCTCCCCGAGATCGACGTGATCTTGCCGCGCTGCCAGGTGGCGAGGTGGAAGCCGTCCTTGCGCTTGACGGTGGCCTCGCCGTGGACACCGTTCAGCCCGCGCGCCCGGCGGAACGGGTGCCCCTTGCCGGGGTGCCCCTGACCCGCGTGCGCCGTGGGGGAGTGGGAGGGCGCGGGGTCGTCGGCGAAGGCGGGGACCGCGAGGTAGAGACCGAGCCCAAGAAGCCCGGCAGCGCCGACACCAGCCGTGATCGTCTTCCGATTGGTTCGCATGCGGATCATGTAACCGGCCGCATCTGGCAGAAGTCCACGCCCAACCCTGAGAGAACCCTGAGAGTCCCCAACCACCCCCAGCCACCCCGTGCACCCCATCCGCCGGCAAACGCGTCGGCGAGGAACCGTTCAGGCCCTGGCCCCGTCCTGCCCGGGGCTTCGGCGAATCGTTCGTGCCCCTCGGGTCAGGTCCAGCTCGTTCCTTTGCTGCTCCGGCCGGTACTTGCATAGGTCCAGCTCGTGCCGGCGCGGGTCCAGGTGGTACCGGGAACGGTCCAACTCCATGTCGTCATGCACAGATGGTAATTACTTGATGACAGTTTGTAAAGAGTCGGTGATGCATCTGTTCCGTGGCGACACGGGAGTACCGCCATGTCACCCGGCCGCCCGGATCCCCACACCGCCCCCCGCACCCAAACCGCCTCCGGCGTCTCGCGCTGTCTCCGGCGTTCCGTGTTGGCTCGGCGTCCGCCGCGGTCGCCAGCGTTCCAGGCCTGCCTTGGTGTCCTCGGACGGCTTCCGTGTGGCGGTGCGCGTTGGCGGCTGGGGCCGGGTTAGTCGGAGGCGAGGGTTTCCAGGACCTGGTCGCCGTACTTGGCGAGTTTGTTCTCGCCTACCCCGTTGACGCGGCCCAGCTCCGCCAAGGAGGTGGGGAGGGCGGTGGCGATCTCGCGCAGGGTCGCGTCGTGGAAGATGACGTAGGCGGGGACGCCCTGCTCCTTGGCGGTCGCGGCGCGCCAGGCGCGCAGCCGCTCGAAGATCGGCATCGCCTCGGCGGGGAGTTCGACCTGGGCCTTGGCCGCCTTGGCGGTCTTCGCCGCCTTCGCGACGGGGCGTTCGGCCTCGCGGCGCATCATGACCTTGCGCTCGCCGCGCAGCACGCCGGCGCTCTCGTCGGTCAGGACGAGCGTGCCGTGGTTGCTCTCCACCGCGATCAGGCCCTGCGCGAGAAGCTGGCGGATGACGCCGCGCCACTCGACGTCGCGCAGCTCGGTGCCGATGCCGAAGACCTTCAGCGAGTCGTGGTCGAACTGGATGACCTTCGCGTACTTCTTGCCGAGGAGGATGTCGACGATGTGGCCGGCGCCGAACTTCTGGCGCCGCTCGCGGTCGAGCCGCACCACGGTGGACAGGACCTTCTGGGCGGGGACGGTCGCGTCCCACGTCTCGGGCGGGGTGAGGCAGGTGTCGCAGTTGCCGCAGGGCTCGCCGGACTGGCCGAAGTAGTCCAGCAGCTGGACGCGGCGGCATTCGACCGTCTCGCAGAGGGCGAGCATGGAGTCGAGGTGCATGCCCTGGCGGCGGCGGTGCGCGGCGTCGCCCTCGCCGCCGTCGATCATCTTGCGCAGGTTGACGACGTCCTGCAGGCCGTAGGCGAGCCAGGCGGTGGACGGGAGGCCGTCGCGTCCGGCGCGGCCCGTCTCCTGGTAGTAGCCCTCCACGGACTTCGGCAGGTCGAGGTGGGCGACGAAGCGGACGTCGGGCTTGTCGATGCCCATGCCGAACGCGATGGTCGCGACCATGACGAGGCCGTCTTCGCGGAGGAAGCGCGCCTGGTTCGCCGCGCGGATCTCGGCGTCGAGGCCCGCGTGGTACGGGAGGGCCTCGATGCCGTTCTCGGTCAGGAACGCGGCGTGCTTCTCCACCGAGTTGCGGGACAGGCAGTAGACGATGCCCGCGTCGCCCTTGTGCTCGCTCTGGAGCAGGCGCAGCAGCTGGCGCTTGGCGTCGGTCTTCGGCTCGATCCGGTACTGGATGTTGGGGCGGTCGAAGCTCGCCACGAAGTGGCGGGCCTGTTCGAGCCGGAGCCGGGACGCGATCTCGCCGCGGGTGGCCTCGGTGGCGGTCGCGGTCAGCGCGATGCGGGGGATCTCGGGCCAGCGCTCGTGCAGGCCGGACAGCGTCAGGTAGTCGGGCCGGAAGTCGTGCCCCCACTGGGACACGCAGTGCGCCTCGTCGATCGCGAACAGGGAGACGTCGCCCCGGTCGAGCAGCTCGACGGTCGCGGCGAGCTTCAGCCGCTCGGGCGCGAGGTACAGCAGGTCGAGCTCGCCGGCCGTGAACTGCGCCTCGACCATGCGGCGCTCGTCGAAGTCCTGGGTGGAGTTGAGGAAGCCCGCGCGGACGCCGAGGGCGCGCAGCGCGTCCACCTGGTCTTGCATGAGGGCGATGAGGGGGGAGACGACGACGCCGGTGCCCTTACGGACGAGCGCCGGGATCTGGTAGCACAGCGACTTGCCGCCGCCGGTCGGCATCAGGACGAGGGCGTCCCCGCCGCCGACCACATGCTCGATGATCTCCCGCTGGCCGTCCCGGAACGCGTCGTAGCCGAACACGCGCCGCAGGGTCTCGAGCGTCTCCGGGGTCTCAGGGGAAGTCACCGGGCCATACTACGAACCGCCGCGGACACCCGTCCCCCGAACGTTCACCTGGTCCTCCAATGGATGCCCTGTTCTTCGGCCCGCGGAGGGATTCGGACTCCGGCAGTGGCGGCCCGGCACAGCCGGGACTGTCCAAGACAAGGGCCCGCTGACACCCGAAAACCCTTACCGGCTTCCTGTCCGCTAGTAATGTTGCGGTCATGCGGACGGCGTACAAGTGCCGGGCCTATCCCGAGCCCGAGCAGGCGGCCCTGTTCGGCCGCACGTTCGGCTGCATCCGCCTGGTGTGGAACAAGACCCTCGCCGAACGCCGCCGCGCCTACCAGGCCGGGGGCAGGCGCATCTCCTACCGGGAGACCGACGCCACGCTCACCGAGTGGAAGAAGACCGAGGAGTTGGCGTTCCTGTCGAAGGTGTCCTCGGTGCCGCTGCAGCAGGCGCTGCGCCACCAGCACGCCGCGTTCGCCAACTTCTTCGCCGGACGCGCCCGCCACCCCCGCTTCAAGACCCGTACCTCCCGCCAGTCCGCCCACTACACCCGCTCGGCGTTCCGCATCAAGGACGGGCAGTTGCGGATGGCCAAGACCACCGCACCGCTGAAGTTCGTGTGGTCCTTCCCGGACGTGGACCCGGCCACGCTGAACCCCACGATGGTGGTGGTCTCGCGGGACCCCGACGGCCGCTGGTATGTGACCTTCGCCGTCGACACCCGCGCCCCCGACCCCCTACCGCCCGCCGGGCACGCCATCGGCGTCGACCTGGGTGTAAAGGACTTCGCGGTGACCTCCGACGGCGACCGCATCGCCAACCCCCGCCACTTGGCGAAGAAGCAGCGCAACCTGGCCCGGTACCAGCGGCGCATGGCCCGCAAGCGGCCCGGCAGCAGCAACCGGCGCAAGGCCAAGGCCAAGGTCGCCCGTGCCTGCCGCAAGGTCCGCAACGCCCGCGCCGACTTCCTGCACCGCACCAGCACCGCCCTCATCGGCAGGGCGGACACCATCGTGATCGAGGACCTGGCCGTCGCCAACATGGTGAAGAACCGCAGGCTCGCCAAGGCGATCTCCGACTGCGGGTGGGGCGAATTCCGCCGCCAGTTGGAGTACAAGGCCGAACGGGCCGGACGGACCCTGGTGGTGATCGACCGGTGGTGCCCCTCGTCCAAGACCTGCTCGGCCTGCGGGCATCTGCTCGCTGAGTTGAGTCTGTCGACCCGGCACTGGACGTGTCCGGGCTGCCGCACCCGGCACGACCGGGACCACAACGCGGCCAAGAACATCCTTGCGGCTGGTCGAGTCGTAGCCAGG
Organism: Actinomadura sp. NPDC000600; assembly: GCF_040492135.1. NCBI lineage: Bacteria > Bacillati > Actinomycetota > Actinomycetes > Streptosporangiales > Thermomonosporaceae > Actinomadura > Actinomadura sp. NPDC000600. The sequence continues at coordinate 307,380 of NZ_JBEUPD010000006.1, read as the reverse complement.
GGAGACCCCGGCGATGTCTGTGGAGCCGATTTCAGACGGCAAGGGCCCTCCCTTCCGCAATCGGCCGCGAAGCAGAAACAACCACGGCGCGAGCCGTAGGACTCCCCTCCCGCCAGGGAGAGGAGGAAGTCAACTGTGGAAAACCGCCTCCGCGAGCTCAGGGGTCAGCTCGTCGAGGCCGCCCGCGACGTGCGCGGCCAGCGCCAGCGCGTCGGACGCCGGCGGGTGCGCCGGGCGCGGGATCGCGATCACCGTCATCCCCGCCGCGTGCGCCGACCGCAGCCCGTTGCTGGAGTCCTCGATCGCGACGCAGTCCCGCCCCGCGACCTCCATCTGCGCAGCCACGGCGAGGTAGCCGTCCGGAGCGGGCTTGCCGCGCTCGACGTCCTCGGTCGACACGGTCGTGTGGAAGAGGGCGTCCACCCCGAGGTGCGCGAGCACGATGTCGATGAGGGCGCGCGGGGACGAGCTGGCCAGCCCCAGCGGGCGGAACGCGGCCATGCGGCGGACGGCGTCCTCGGCGCCCGGCAGCAGCGGCAGCGACTCCTCGTAGCGCTGCGACATCCGGTCGACCACCTCGTAGGCGACCTCCTCGGAGGTGGCGCCGTCGACGAGGTCGGAGGCGATGTAGTCCGCCCATTCCTGGGTGCTCATGCCCATGAGCCGGTCCTGGGTGTCGGGCAGCCAGCGCCCGCCGCGCTCGGCGACGTAGCCGCGCCGCACCTCCTCCCACACCGGCTCGGAGTCGATCAGGACGCCGTCCAGGTCGAACACGATGGCCTGCACGGACATGGGCCCCTCCACGGGTCTCGTCGCGACGTCCCGACACTACCCGCCGCGATCAGAACGGAACCCTGCGCGGCAGGTTCGGACGAATAGCTTCTGACCAGGCTTTATCCGACGAATGCGACATGATCCAGTTTCGGTCTGGCAAGGTGGTGGGCCTCCGCACCCCCTCCGGAGTCACTGCAGAGGAGATCTGCCCATGGTGTTCGTCGGTTTTCTCCTGGTCGCGGCCGCCATCGCCGTCGGGGCCGGTGTCGTCATGGACAACACCGGCCCGGCGAACCTCGTCGTGTTCGGCCAGAGCGTCCCGGGCCTGGAGAGCGAGTGGCAGCTCTTCCTCTCGGGCGCGGGCGTGTCCCTCGTCTTCCTCGTCGGCATGACGCTCACCCTCAAGGGCGCCGCCCGCCGCATCCGCACCCGCCGCGACCTGCGCGAACTGCGCGAGGAGCACGAGGAGTCCCTGACCACCCTGGAGATGGAGAAGCGCCGCCTGGAGCGCGAGCTGGCCCGCGTCCGGCAGAGCTCGCCGCGCCGGGACGCCGCGCGGCAGGGCACGCCTCGCGAGACCGCGGTGCAGGGGGTCCGCGTCGCGGGCGGGCGCTCCGGCTCCGGCTCCCAGGTAGCCGCCACCTCGCCGTTCTTCGACCGCGCCGAGTAGGGCGCGGCCCCGGCGGGTCATCCGCCGTTATGACGGGAGTCACCGCCCGTATCGTCTCGCAGTGGGATGACATGGGCGGTTCCCTGCCAGGATGATGCGTGGCGTGCGAATACTTCTCAAGGTCGGCGCCACCGCGGTCGCCCTGTGGGTCGCGACGGTCCTGATCGACGGCATCACGCTCGGCGACCAGACCACCTCCCGGCGGATCCTCACCCTGGTCGCGGTCGCGGTCATCTTCGGGATCGTCAACGCCGTCCTCAAACCGATCATCAAGACCCTCGGCTGCGCCTTCTACGTCATCACGCTCGGGCTCATCGGGCTCGTGGTGAACGCGCTGCTGCTCTGGCTGACGAGCGAGCTGGCGGAGGGGCTCGAGCTGCCGTTCCACGTGTCCGGCTTCTGGCCCGCCTTCTGGGGCGCGATCGTCGTCGGCGTCGTCGGCTGGCTCCTCCACCTGTTCCTTCCCGACGACGACGATGAGGACTAGCCCGTCCGGCGCGGACTAGTCCAGCGGGCCGGGCGCGGCGGTCGCGGCGCGCTCGAACGGGCTCAGCTCCAGCCGCCCCGACGGCGAGTCCGCGTACTCCCGGTAGCCCGGCGGCCGCGACCCGGCCGTCCCGACCAGGATCCAGCGGCGCGCGCGGACGGCGCCGATGAGGAACTCGCCGTCGGTGACCGTCCCCGCGTCCGCGACGATCAGCGCGTCGAAGTCCTCGTCGCGGACGGTGAGCCCGGCACCGGCCGGCGTCCCGACGACGAGGTCGGCGGTGCGGAGCAGGACCTCGCTCCCCGCCGCCCGGCCGCCCTCCAGGTAGCCGGTGAGCTCCTCGATCCGGGCCATCGCGCGCCGCTGGTGCGCGGGGACGACCTCCGGGTCGTCGGCGGGGTCGGCGCCGCAGATCTCGATCACGCTCTCCCGCGACCGCGCCTCGGCCGCCGCCACCGTCTCCAGCTCGGCCTCCCGCTCGGCGATCTCCCGCGCGGCCTCCTCGGTGCGGCGCTCCAGCGCGGCCGCGGTCTCCGCCGCGTGCGCCGTGGCGGCCTCCGCGTCCGACCGGGCCCGCGCCGCCGCCGCGAGGGCCGCCTCGCGGGACGTCCGCGCGGCGGTGACCCGCTCCTCGATCGCCTGCGCCACCTGGTACGCCGCCCGGGCCCGCAGGCCCGCCTCCGTGGCCCGCTCGACCGCCGCGGACGCCAGCCGCGCCTGCTCCTGATGCTCGGCGCCGACCTTCTCCCGCTCCGCGGCGAGCCAGGTCAGCTCGGTCCCGAGCCGCTCCTGCGCCTCCTGCGCCGCCTTCAGCCGCGCGCCGCCCTCGGACACGAACGACGCCAGCCCGCGCCGGACCCGCTCGGCGTGCTCCGCCGCCTCCTTGGCCTCCCGCGCCCGCGTCGCCGCCTCGTCCGCCTCCCGCGTCCGGGCCTTGACCTCGGCGCGCAGATCGCGCAGCTCCGCCGGCGGCGACGCCACGTGCAGGCGCTGCCCGAGCGTCATCTTCCGGCGCAGGGCCGACAGCGCCGACTCCGCCGAGACCAGCCGGTAGTAGGCGGCATGGCCCTCCGCGGCGGCGTCGGCGTCCGCCGCCGTCAACCGGTGCGCCTCCTCCGCCGCGCCGGGCAGCGCCTCGCGCGCCCGCGCCAGCTCGTCGGTGAGGGACGCCTCCGCCTGCCGCGCCCCCTGCAACTCCGCCTGGGCCGTCCTGGCCCGCTCGTCGATCTGGACGCACCGCGCGTAGGTCGCGTCGGCCGTCCGCGTCCGCGCGGCCGCCTCGGCGCCCGCCTCGTCGGCGGCCTGCTTCAGCCGTTCCGCCTCGGCCCGCGGTCCCGCCAACTCCGTCTCGGCCTCCTCCTGGACGCCGGAGAGCCGCTCGGCCTCGGCCTGGGCGGCCGCCGCCGCCTCCTCCGCGGCCGCCGCCGCGTTCCGCGCCTCCTCGATCGCCTGGGCGAGGCCCGCCTTCTCCGCTTCCAGCTGCTCGGCCCGCCGCAGATTCTCGGCCTGGACGGACTGGAGCGCCGCCGCGTCCCGCGGCCACTGCTCCAGCGACATCAGCCCGCGCTGGAGCAGCCGTGCCTCCGTCTGCCAGGACAGCCCCCACGCCTCCCCGACCGGCCGCAGCGCCGCCGACCGGACCCGCGTCTCCGGCGCCGACGGCCCCTCCTCGGGCTCCAAGGGCTCTGCGGATTGCAGGGGCTCCACTGGCTCCACGGCTTCCGCGGGCGGCAGCGTGGGCAGCGGCTCGGCCCTGGTCACGGCGGCCGCAGGCTCCGGGGGCGGGCCGGTCAGGGGCTTGAACTCGACCGTCCCGTTGGACCCCGGCTCCCGCAGCGGCGGCGGCTCCTCCTCGGCGGGCGGCTCCTCGACGGGAAGTTCCTCGACGGGCGGGAGCGCCTGCGTCCGCACCGAGCGCGCCTCCGCCGTCTCCGGCTGCGTCTCGATCAGCAGCGAGAAGACATCGGGGTCGCCCTCCATGCCGCGCAGCAGCTCGGCGGCCTTCTCGGGGGTGGGGGCGATCAGCAGGGCCCGCCCGTCCGCCGCCGTGAGCTCCTTGACCGCGTCCCGGACGACCCGGCCCTGGTCCCCTTCGCCGGCCTGGACGAGCCGCAGCCCCTCCGCGCCCTCCAGCGTCCCGGGCGCGACGAGGAACCGGGCGAGCACGTCCCACTCTCCTGCGACCTGCCCGTCGCGCAGCGCCCGGAGGGCCGCGATGTGCGGCGCCCACCCCATCGGCGGGACGTCCTCGGGGACCTCCCGCAGCCGCGCGTCGAGCCCCTCGTAGAACTCGGTCAGCGGCCCGTAGACGCTCTCGACCAGCTCACGCCAGTCACCTTCACCTGCGTCCGTCCCCAGCGGCGGCGTCGGATCGGCGACCTCGATCGGCACCGTCCCCAGCCCCGCCCGAGGATCGAGCCCTTCGTCCCCGACGCCCGCCGCCACGTACCCGGGGGCCTCATCGTGAACGGCCTCCGCGTCATCGTGCAGCCGTTCATCAACCGGGCTCTCCGCATCGGCCGCACCACCAACGCCGCCCGCTCCCTCGGCGCCGCCAGGCACCGGCTCGGCCGCCGCATCCTCTGTGCCGCCGGTGAAACGGTCACCGCCCGGCGACTCGGCATCGGCCGGACTCTCACCGGTGAGTTCGGCGTGAGCCGCATCTCCGCCAGCCACGCCCATGGGCTGGTCGCTGCCGGCCACCTCCGAATCGGGCGCGTGACCGGCGGACTGGCCGTGCGAGACCGACCTCGGAACGGCCCTCCCACCCGCAGGGGCCATGTCCTCTGGAAGGACGTGCTGCGCCGCCTCCGCACTCGCGACGCCTTCGGTGACCGGCGCTCCAAATATCGGCGCCTCGACGTCTCCGCGTGGTTCACCGGTCGTCGTCGCAGTCTCGTCCGCGCTATTGGCGGGCTGGCCGTCTGGTGGCGTCGCTTCGGGTGTCGGGCTGGCGGACTGGTCGGCGTGCGGTGCCTCTGGGGCGGCCGTGTCGCGGACGAAATGGCCGCCGATCTCCGTCTGCGCATCGGTCGTCGGCAGGGCGGCGTCGGGTGGACTGCCGACTGGCATCGCCGCGTCCGTCGTGGCGCCGGTGGGCTGGTTGCCGAGTGAGGGCTTGGTGTCTGCGGGGGCCACCGTCGCGTCGGCGTGTTCCGCCTCTGCGGACGCCATGTCATTTAGCGGGACGTACTGTGCCGTCTCCGGTTCGTTCGTGGGTTCGTCATCGCTCGTGTCGTCGCCCGGGAGCGGTTCGAAGGCGAGCGTGCTGCCTGCTGGGGAGTCCTCGGCCGGGGGTGCCGTGCTCGTCGGGAGAGGGGCGGTCTCGGTTGGTGGGGTGATGTCGCCTTCGTCGGCCGCCGGGTCCTCGACGGTCGGGAGGGCCTGGGTGGCCTCGGCGGGGGGTTGGGCAGGGGGCGCCTGCTCGTCCGGGGTGGTCGCTCCGGCGGGGTCCGGGGCGATGGGGAGGGGGACGGTGACCGTCGGGAGTTCGGAGTCCGGAACGTAAGCGGGTCCGGTGTTCTCCTCGTCGGGTCCGTTGGCTTCCGCAGGCTGCTTCACGACGTCATCCCGTCCCAGATCGCTCGTCCGGGGCCAGTATGTTCCCCTTCTGGTCCGGACTAACGTCTCACAGGTCGCAGGCTCAGCGGTGCCCCGCGAGGGCGGCATGGTGATCTTCACCGGGGCGGGGCTCGGGGTCGGGGTGGACGACGGCGCCGGCCAGGCGGGGGAGCGCGTGCATGAGGCCGTGCTCGGCGTCCACGGCGATCTGGTGGGCGCGGACGACGGTGGCGGAGGGGTCGACGACCACGTCGCACTCGGCGCGCAGGCTGTGGCCGATCCAGCGGAGGCGGACGTCGCCCACGCCCAGCACTCCAGGGGTGGAGGAGAGGGCGGCCTCGGCCTGGTCGACCAGGGCGGGGTCCACGGCGTCCATGAGGCGGCGCCAGACCTCGCGGGCCGTCTGCCACAGGACGGTGAGGATCGCCACAGTGATCAGCAGGCCGACGACCGGGTCGGCCCAAGGGGCGCCCAGGGCGACCCCGGCGGCGCCCACCAGGACGGCCAGGGAGGCGAAGCCGTCCGTGCGGGCGTGGAGGCCGTCGGCGACGAGCGCGGCCGAGCCGATGCGGCGGCCCACGCGGATGCGGTAGCGGGCCACCAGTTCGTTGCCCAGGAAGCCGACGAGGGCGGCGCCCGCCACGGCGGCCACGTGGTCCACAGGCTGTGGATGGGCCAGGCGCTGGACGGCGGCATACCCGGCGGCGACGCAGGACGCGGCGATGGCCAGGACGATGACGACACCGGCCAGGTCTTCCGCGCGCCCGTACCCGTAGGTGTACCGGCGGGACGGCGGGCGGCGGCCGAGCAGGAACGCGATGCCCAGCGGGACGGCGGTCAGCGCGTCGGCGGCGTTGTGGAGCGTGTCGCCCAGCAGCGCCACCGAACCGGTGAACGCGACCACGGCGGCTTGCAGAACCGTGGTCGCGCCCAGGCCCGCGAGGGAGATCCACAGGGCGCGCATGCCCTGGGCGCTCGCCTCCATGGCCGAGTCGACCTTGTCGGCGGCCTCGTGCGAGTGCGGGCGCACCAGGTGGGCGAGGCGCCCCTTCCACGAGTGCCGGTGACCGTGACCATGACCGTGCCCGTGTCCGCTCATCCTCCGATGATGGACCGGAAAACCCGTTGCAGCACCTCGACACCTGCGGCGTTGTCGCAGGTACGCGGCCTGTGTCAGTGCGGGTTGGTGGCCAGAAGCTCCGCCAGGAGGTCGTCCAGGGTGACGATGCCGGCGAACTCGCCGCCCGCGTCGTTCACCACCGCGAGCTGGGCGCGGCCGCGGCGCATGCGGCTGACCGCGTCCAGCACGGTCGTCTCCGCCGTGAGGACGGGGGCCGGGTGCGCCAGCTCGCCCGCGCGGCGCTCGCCGTCGGGCTCGATGATGGCGGCCCGGACGTGGACGATCCCCGTCATCGCGCCGTCCCGGTCGCGCACCAGCAGCCGGCTGTGGCCGCGGGCCGTCGCCGTCCGGCGGATCTGCGCGGCGGTCGCGTCCGCGCCGATCGTGGTGACGGACGTGGCGGGCACGACGAGGTGTCCGACCGTGGCCTCCCGCGCCGAGATCGCCCGGTCCAGCAGCTCGTGGTCGCGGCGCCCGATGAGGCCGAGGCGGCGGGACTCGCCGACCAGGTGGCTGAGCCGCGCCGGGTCGGTGTGGCTGTCCAGCTCGTCCTTCGGCGTCACGCGGATGAGCCGCAGCAGCGCGTTGGTCACCGCGTTCAGCGCCGACAGGATCGGGCGGGACACCTTCGCGAACGCGCGGAACGGCAGGGCCAGGATCAGCGCCGACCGCTCCGGGTGTGCGATCGCCCACGACTTCGGGGCCATCTCGCCGACGACCATGTGCAGGAACGTGATGACGGCGAGCGCGGCCCCGAGCGCGATGGCCTTGGAGCCGGCCTCGGGGACGCCGAGCGCGTGCAGCGGCGGTTCGAGGAAGTGCTCGAACGCGGGCTCGGTGACGATGGCGAGGCCGAGCGAGCACATCGTGATGCCGAACTGGGCGCCGGCGAGCATCAGCGACAGCTCGCGGACGCCCGCGACGGCGGCCACGGCGGGACGGCTGCCCTTCGCGGCGGCGCGTTCGAGCTGCGGGCGGTTGGCCGCGACCAGCGCGAACTCGGCGGCGACGAAGAAGCCGTTGCCGAGCAGCAGCGCGACGGTGATGAGCAGCGAGGTCAGCGGGTCCACGCGACCTCCTCCTCGCCGGCGGTGACGTCCGCGGGCGCGGCCGCGCGGATCAGGATCTTCTCGGCGACCCGGCGGGCCACGCTCACGACCTCCAGTTCGACGGCGCCGCCGTCCACTTCGACGCGGAGCCGGTCGCCGGGGCTCGGCAGCCGCCGCAGCTCCGCCATGACGAGGCCGCCGAGGGTGTCGTAGGCGTCGCCCTCGGGCAGGTCGAGGCCGGTGAGGCGGCGGGCCTCGTCGATGCGCATGCCCGCGTCGACCAGCCAGGACCCGTCGGGCCCGGACGTCGGGGCGTCCTCGGGGCCGTCGGTCTCGTCGGCGATCTCCCCGACGAGCTCCTCGGCGACGTCCTCGAAGGTGAGGATGCCGGCGAGTCCGCCGTACTCGTCGACGACGCAGGCGAACTCCTCGCCGGACTCGCGCATGTGCTCGATGACGCCGTACAGCGGCTGGCTGCCGGGCACCAGCAGCGCGGGCCGGGCGACGGCCCCGATCGGGGTGGACGGGTCGAGGGCGTCGTCGGCGACCTCGCGGACGCCCGCGACGCCGACCACGTCGTCGACCTCCTGCCCGTAGACGGGGTAGGCGCTGTGCCCGGTCTCGCGGATCAGCGCGACCAGTTCGGCGACGGGCGCGGTCGCCGGGAGCGTGCGGACCTGCGGGCGCGGCACCATGACCTCGTCGGCCGTGAGGTCGCCGAACGACAGGGCGCGTTCGAGCAGGCCGGACAGGTCGGCGGGCAGGTGCCCGGCGCTGTGCGACTTGCCGATGATGTCGCCGAGCTCCTCCAGCGTGGCGCCGCTGTGCAGCTCCTCGACGGGCTCGACGCCCACGGCGCGCAGCAGCCGCTCCGCCGCGCGGTCGAACAGCCGGATCAGCGGCCCCGCGACAGCGAGGTAGACGAGGGTGGACGCGGCCAGCGCGCGCGCCAGCTGGTCGGCGCGGGCCAGGGCGAGGTTCTTGGGGAACAGCTCGCCGAGCAGCATCTGGATGAGCGTCGCCAGGACGAAGCCGGTGGCGAGGGCGATCGCCCCCGTGGCCCCTTCGGGGATGCCCACCAGGCCGAGCAGCGGCTGGATCAGCTCCGCGAGGGCCGGTTTGGCGATGAAGCCGACGACCAGGGTCGTCATCGTGATGCCGAGCTGCGCGCCCGACAGCATGAACGAGACCCTGCCGATGACCTTGAGGGCTCTGCGGGCGGAGGTGTCGCCGCGCGCGGCGGCCTGTTCCAGGGTCGCGCGGTCGGCGGCGACGTAGGCGAACTCCTGGGCGACGAAGTATCCGGTGGCGGCGGTGAGGACGATCACCGCGAGAACGCCCAGTGCCGCGGTCAGCATGGGGCACCGGGTCTATGACTGGGGTCCGACACCGCGGACTCACCACTCCTCTCGTTAAATGACGTATCTGTCGTAACGTCACCTGGGACAACGAGGTTCCCAACGCACAGGGTACGGGCACGTGAGGATCGCTGGAGAGCGGCGGCCCCGCGACGCGGACCTGACGAGACGGAAAGCACCTTGTCTCGGTCAGTGTCACGGATCACACTTGTATGAGAACGTACGTCCGATAGTGGACCGGTCCGTGCTCCCAGACCGGTTCTGCGGGCATGCTCAGGGGGACCGAGAAGACGATCGCGGGGCAGACGTTGGACCAGAGCGGGGCAGGGGCCGCCGCGCCCATGAGCCGTGAAGGCGTCGACCATGCCCTCCGGACGCTGCGGGACGAGCGCGACCGCATCGCCGCGTCCCTCATCGAGCTGGAGCAGCACGACGGCGGACGCCTGCTCAAGGGCGCCCGGCTCACCGGCGAGACGTGGCGGCGCTGGGAGGAGGCGCAGGCCCGGCTGGCGACGCTGTGGCGGCTCTTCGACGCCTACCAGCGCGTATTGGAGACGGCGCGCGAGCTGCGCGAACGGTCGTCCCGCCTGGACGCGGCCACGCTGACGGAGCTGTCCGGGCTGCTGTCGGGCACCTCGGTGGAGCTGCCCGACGGGGAGATCCCGCTGGAGCACCGGACGCTGCTCGGCCCGCAGGAGCGCCGCATCACGCTGGACGAGGCCGTCGCGATGATGTCGGACGCCTACGAGTTCGTCGCGGGCGAGATCGCCGCCGCGGACGCCGCCTGGTCGGCGCTGCTGCAGCCGCTGGAGGACGCCGAGGAGAGCTGGCGCCGGACGGCCAGGCTGGCGCACTCGCTGGACGGCACCCGGCACCCCGAGCTCGACCGGGTCGGCCGCGAGCTGACCGCGCTCGGCCGGCTGATCCGCACCGACCCGCTGTCGCTGGTCAAGGACGGCCGCGCCGACACCGCTCGCCTCGACCGCGTCTGCGCCATACTGACCACGCTCGGCGACGAACTCGCCGGCGTCGCCCGGATGCGCGAGGACTACGCCGAACTCGTGGCGCGGGTCACGACCTCCATCGAGGAGATCGAGGAGACGGAGCGGCGGGCCCACGACGCCTACGCGACGGCCCTCGCCAAGATCCACGCGCCTCGCCTCCCGGTGCCGTCGCAGGGCCTCGGCACCGCGCTGCGCGACCGGCTCGCCGCACTCGAACGGCTGCGCGAGGCCGGCCGCTGGGTGGAGATGGCGGGGCGGTTCGCCGAACTCGAGCGCGCCGTCGAGGACGCGCTGGAACGGGCGCGGAGTGATCTGCGTCTCAGTGCGGGGCTGCTCGACCGGCGCGGCGAGCTGCGGGGGCGGCTGGAGGCCTACCGGGCGAAGGCCGCGCGGCTCGGCCTCGCCGAGGACGAGCAGCTCACCGTGCTGTACGGGGAGGCCCGCGAGGTGCTGTGGACGGCGCCCTGCGACCTGCGCAGGGCCACCGCGGTGCTGGCGGAGTACCAGAGAGCCATCAGGGCGTGCGAGAGCGAGACGGGGACCCGGCGATGAACCGATGCACCCAGCCCGGCTGCACGGGCGAGGTGGAGGCGGACGGATTCTGCGACGTCTGCGGCATGGCCCCGGCGTCCTCGCCACCCGCCGCCGAAGCGGCACAGCAGTCGGCACCGCAACAGGCGCAGCCCCGGCACGCCGTGCCCGCGAACCCGTCGCACACGGGCCCGGCGCCCATCAGCCCGTCGCCCGCCGGTCCGGCGCAGCCCGCGAGTCCGGCGGCGCAGCCCGCGCGGACGGCCGCGCCCGTGCGTCCGGCCGCCCCCGCGATGCCCGGCTACCCGGGCGCGTACGGGCGCCCCCCAGGGCCGGCCCCCGCTGCTCCTCCGGGGGGCCACGCGCCGGTGACGACCCCGGCGGTCCCCGCACCGCCGGCGGGTCGGCCGCCGGGCTCGTCCGGCCCGAGCGGGCGCGGCGGGCAGGGCCTGTCGTCCGGCAGCACGCCGACGAGCGGTTCGGGCAGCCTCGGGTCCGGGCGGACGGCCTCGCGCGGCGGCACCCGCGGTACGGGCTCGACCGGCTCGGCCAGGCGCGGCATGCTCGGCGCCGGGCTCGTCGAGGTGCCGCCGGTCCCGGCCCGCGACCCCGCCTCGGCGATCATGGAGAAGCCGGAGGTGCCGGAGAACCGGCGCTTCTGCAGCAAGTGCGACGAGAAGGTGGGGCGCAGCCGGGGCGGGCGCCCGGGACGCACCGAGGGGTTCTGCCGCAACTGCGGGCACCCGTTCTCGTTCACGCCGAAGCTCCGGCCGGGCGAGTTGATCGGCGGGCAGTACGAGGTGCTCGGCTGCCTCGCGCACGGCGGGCTCGGCTGGGTGTACCTGGCCCGCGACCACAACGTGAGCGAGCGGTGGGTCGTCCTCAAGGGCCTGCTCGACACCGGCGACGCCGACTCGCTGGCCGCCGCGACCGCCGAGCGCGCGTTCCTCGCCGAGGTCGAGCACCCCAACATCGTCAAGATCTACAACTTCGTCAAGCACGGCGACTCCGGCTACATCGTCATGGAGTACGTCGGCGGCCGCTCCCTGAAGGACATCCTCCTCAGCACCCGCCAGGAGCACGGCGACCAGGCGGCGCTGCCGCTGGGCCAGGTCATCGCCTACGGCCTGGAGGTGCTGAGCGCCCTCGGGTACCTGCACGGAGTCGGGCTGCTGTACTGCGACTTCAAGCCCGACAACGCGATCCAGTCCGAGGAGCAGCTCAAGCTGATCGACCTCGGCGGCGTCCGGCGGGCGTTCGACCCGGACAGCCCGATCTTCGGCACGCCCGGCTACCAGGCCCCCGAGATCGGCTCGCAGGGCCCCTCGGTCAGCTCCGACCTCTACACCGTGGGCCGGACGCTGGCCGTGCTGAGCTTCCCGTTCCGCGGCTACACCGGACGGCACCTGCGCAGCCTGCCGCCGCGAGAGGAGGTGCCGCTCTTCCAGCGGCACGAGTCCTACCACCGGCTGCTGCGCCGCGCCACGCACCCCGACCCCGCCCGCCGGTTCCAGAGCGCCGCCGAGATGGCCGAGCAGCTCACCGGCGTCCTGCGCGAGGTCCTGTCGGCCGAGGACGGGCGCCCGCGGCCCGCGCCGTCCCCGCTGTTCGGCCCCGAGCAGCAGACGGCCGGCACCGAGATCGTCGGCGGCCTGGACGGCGACGACGGCAGTGGCGAGGCCCGGCCGATCCTGGCGCCGGTGGAGCCGGCCGCCGCCGCGGCGGCGCTGCCCGTCCCGCTGGTGTACGCCTCCGACCCGGCCGCGGCGTTCCTCGCCGGCCTCACCGCCCGCGACCCCGCCGACCTGGCCGCGGCCCTGGCGTCCGCGCCGGTCGCGTCCCGCGAGGTGCGGCTCGCGCTGGTGCGGGTCCGCATCGAGCTGGGCGACCTCGACGGCGCCGCCCGCCTCCTGGAGGACATCGCCGCCGAGGCCCCGGACGACTGGCGCGTCGACTGGTACCGGGGCGTGCGCGCCCTCGCCGGCGGGCGAGGCACCGAGGCCGTCGCGGTGTTCAACGACCTGTACGACCTCGCGCCCGGCGAGCAGGCGCCGAAGCTGGCGCTGGCGTTCTGCCACGAGACCCTGGGTGAGACCGACGGCGCCGGCTACTACTACGAGACGGTCTGGCGCACCGACCCCACCCACGTCAGCGCCGCGTTCGGGCTGGCCCGCACCCGGCTCGCGGCGGGGGACCGCGCGTCCGCCGAGCGCGTCCTCGACTCGGTCCCCCGCATCTCCAGCCACTACCTCGCCGCGCAGCTCGCCGCCGTCGCCACCGCCGTCCGGGGGCGGAGCCCCGCGGAGCTGAACGCGCCCCTGCTCCTCGAGGCGGGACGGCGGCTGTCGTCGCTGCGCCTCGACACCGAGCGGTCGGCCGCTTTCACCGCCGAGGTGCTGGAGGCGGCGCTCGCCTGGGTGCGCGCCGGGCGCGGCACGGCCCCGCCCGGCGTCCGGCAGCAGATCCTCGACACCGACCTGGACGAGCAGGCCCTCCGCAAGAAGCTCGAGTACACCTACCGCGTGCTCGCCAAGCTCGCCGAAAGCGCCGGGCACCGCCACGCGATGGTCAAACGGGCCAACGCCGTCCGCCCGAGGACGCTCTTCTGACCATGAACGCCGACCAGCACACCCCCGTCGCGCTGTGCCGCGGCTGCGGCGAGCCCGTGAACGAACGCGACCGCTTCTGCGAGGAGTGCGGGCGGCCCGACCCCACCACGCCGAGGACCCCGCCGCTCGGCACCGCGCTGCCGCACGCCTCTCCGACGCCGCCGTCACGCGACGTCCCGTTCGGGGCCAACCCCGTCCCGCACCCGGCCCGTTCGCCGGAGCAGGCTTTCGGCCCGCGCACGCCCCCGCCCGCCGCCCCGGCGCCGGGCGGGCAGGCTCCGGCGGCGCAAGGGCGGGGCGGCGCCGCCCGGCCCGGCGGCGGACGAGGCTCCTGCGTTGACTGCGGCGGCGGCACCATCGGGGCGGACGGCTACTGCGAGCAGTGCGGGCTGCGGCAGCCGAGCGGCCGCGAGCACGTCGAGGCCGAGGCGGGCCGGTTCGGCGCGGCGGTGAGCGACCTGGGGCTGCGGCGCAGCCGCAACGAGGACGCGTTCGCCCTCGCGGCGCTGCCCGCGGGCGTGTGCGCGGTGGTGTGCGACGGGGTGGCGACGGCGCCCGGGTCGGAGGAGGCGTCCCGGCTGGCGGCCGAGGCGGCAGTGGCCGTGCTGACCGGCCGCGTCTCGGTCGGCATGGACCCGCAGGGCGCGATGCGCGACGCGGCGGCGAGGGCGGCGGAGGTCGTGGCGGGGCTGCCCGGCGATCCCGACTCCTCGCCCGCGTGCACGTTCGTGTCGGCCGTCGTCGACGCGGGCGGCATCACCGTCGGGTGGGTCGGCGACAGCCGCGCCTACTGGCTGTCGGCGGCGGGCTCGTGCCGGCTGACCAAGGACGACTCGTGGGCCTCGTCCATGGTCGACCAGGGGGCGATGAGCGCCGAGGACGCGTGGGCCGACCGGCGGGCGCACACGCTGACCGCCTGGCTGGGGGCGGACGCGGGCCCGGTCGAACCGCACGTGGCGGCGTTCCGGCCGACGGGCCCCGGGCTGGTGGTGCTGTGCAGCGACGGGCTGTGGAACGACCTGCCGGAGCCGTCCGCCCTCGCGGAGGTGGCCCTCGCGGGCCGGGACGGACCGCTGGACACCGCCCGGCGGCTGCTGCGGGCGGCGCTGGACGCGGGCGGGCACGACAACGTGACGGTGGCGGTGCTCCCCTACCCGCCGCCAGAACCGACCAGGGAGCGGGGCAGATGAGCGATTTTCCGGAGTTCACCGTCCGTGTTGACCAGAACCCCTACCTCCCGGCAGGCGGACGGGAGATGCACGCGATCGTCTCGGTGGAGGCGCGCTCGTCCGGCGGCGCGGGCCCGGTCGTGGACGACGGGCGCGCCCCGGCCGCGGAGATCATCATCATCGACACCTCCGGGTCGATGTCGTACCGGGGCAAGATGGCGGCGGCGAAGCGGGCGGCGCGGGCGGCGGTGAACGTGCTGCGCGACGGCGTGCACTTCGCGGTGGTCGCCGGCGCGAACCGGCCGCGCATGGTCTACCCGCAGGGGGAGCGGCTCGTCCGGGCCGACGCGGCGTCCCGGCGGAGCGCGGTGAACGCGGTGGGGCGGCTGGAGGCGGCCGGCGGGACGGCGATCGGGTCGTGGCTGCGGCTCGCCGACCGGCTGTTCGCCGGGCACGACGCCGCCGCGGCCGGCGCCGTGAAGCACGCGATCCTGCTCACCGACGGCAAGAACCAGCACGAGTCCGACGCGGAGCTCGACGCGGCGCTGCGCCACTGCACCGGCAACTTCCTGTGCGACGCGCGCGGCGTCGGCACCGACTGGAACGTCGCCGAGCTCCGCAAGATCACCTCGGTGCTGCTGGGCGGGTTCCTGGACGTCCCCGACCCGGCCGACCTGGAGGCCGACTTCCTGGCGATGACGCGGGCCGCGATGAGCAAGCAGGTCGCCGACGTGACGCTGCGCGTGTGGACGCCGCAGCAGGCGCGGCTCCGGTTCATCAAGCAGATGATCCCCGCCGTGGAGGACCTCACCGCCCGCCGGGTCGAGTCGGGGACGCAGACCGGCGACTACCCGCTCGGAGCGTGGGGCGACGAGAACCGCGAGTACCACCTGTGCGTGGAGGTGCAGCCGGGCGACGTCGGACGGCAGATGCGGGCCGCGTGGGTGAAGCTCGTCGCGGGCGACCAGGTCCTCGCGTCCGGCAACGTCATCGCCGAGTGGACCGACGACGAGGCCAGGTCGACGCGCATCAACGGCCGCGTCGCGCACCACACCGGGCAGTCCGAGCTCGCCGAGGCGATCCAGCAGGGCCTGGAGGCGCGGCGGGAGGGCGACGAGGACACCGCCACCGCCCGGCTCGGACGGGCCGTGGTGCTGGCGCGGGAGGTCGGCAACGAGCAGATCTCCGGCCTGCTCGACAAGGTCGTGGACGTGGTCGACCCGGTGCACGGCACCGTGCGGCTGAAACGGGACGTAGCGAAGGCGGACGAGATGTCGCTCGACACCCGCTCCGTCCGGACCGTGCGGACCCGGCACGGCGACGAGGCAGGGGGCTGAGCCCCATGCCGGTCTGCCCGAGCGGGCACGCGTCCCAGGCCGCCGACTACTGCGACGTGTGCGGCGACCTCATGGACGGCGCGCAGCGCGCCGAGTTCGCCGAGCCGGAGCCCGCGTCCTCGCCTACCGCCGCGCCGGCCTCCGAGCCCGCGTCGCGGGAGGAGCCCGCCTGCCCGCGCTGCGGGACGCCGCGCTCCGGCCGCTTCTGCGAGGAGGACGGGTACGACTTCGAGACCGGCACCGTCTACACCGTCGAGTTCACCCCGGCGGGCACCGCCCGCGCGGTGCCGCTGGTGCCGCAGCAGCGCCAGGGCAGCGGGCCCGTCGCCCCGCAACCGGTCCCGGCGGCGACCGGGCCGCACGCGCTGATCAAGGCCGACCGCGCCTACTTCGACTCGGTCCTCGCGGAGATGGGCCCGGACGCCGCGGGCCTCGCGTTCCCGCCGTACTGCCCGGAGCGTCGCGTCCCGCTGCTCGGCGACCGGGTCCGGATCGGGCGGCGCAGCACGTCCCGCGCGCTGCTGCCCGAGATCGACCTCAGCGCGCCGCCCGAGGACCCGGGCGTCTCGCATCTGCACGCCGTCCTGCTGTCGCGGCCGGACGGCGCCTGGAACCTGATCGACCCCGGTTCGACGAACGGCACGACGGTGAACGGCGCGACGGAGCCGATCCCGGTGAACGTGCCGGTTCCGGTCGGTCACGGCGACCGCATCCACGTGGGCGCCTGGACGACCATCACGCTGTCCCTGCAGGAGGGCACGCCATGACGATGAGCCCCGCACCGCCGGCGGCGCCCGCGCCGCGACCGTCCGGGCAGCCGCCCCTGCCCGAGCAGCCCGCGGAGGGGACACCCGCCGTCCCGCAGCGAGCGGGCCGCCTCAGGACGTTCGTACGCGGCCGGTGGCTGAAGACGATCCCGGGCCGCATCCGCGCGCACGTCGTGCTGTGCCTGGCCGCGCTCGTGGCGCTGCTGGCCGTCCTCACCGTCGCGATCGGCAACGCGCGCGACTCCGTCGAGACGATCGGGCACGACGCCGGTCCGCAGGTCGTCGCGACCGGCACGCTGTACTTCGCGCTCAGCGACATGGACGCGCAGGTCTCCAACATCCTGCTGATCGGCCGCGAGCACGGCCTCGGCATCGGCTACGACGAGACGCTGCGGGTGTACGAGAGGCGCCGCGCGGAGGCCGACGCGGCGGCGGTGCAGGCCGCGCAGCTCGCGGGACGCGACCCGGCGCTGCGGCGGACCGTCCAGGAGGTGCTGGACGGGCTCGGCAAGTACGAGCGGCTCGTCGGCCAGGCCATGCAGCTCGACGCGCAGTCCGACCACGCGCCCGGCGAGACGCCGGCGCAGGTCCTGGACGCCTACCGGCAGGCCACCGACCTCATGAAGCTGCAGCTGCTGCCGAAGGCCTACAACATCACCCTCGACACCGGCGCGACCGTCCGGCAGTCGTACGAGACGAAGCGGTCCGCGGTGCTGACCGGGCGCACCTGGGTGGCCGTCACCGGCGTGATCGTGCTGCTGCTCCTGATCGCGACGCAGCTGTACCTGGTGCGGACGTTCCGCCGTGTCCTCAACCCGGCGCTGGTGCTGGCGACGCTCGCCACCGTCGTCCTCACCGCGGTGGGGGCGGGCCTGCTGACCGCGCACGCCGGGCACATCAAGAAGGCGAAGCAGGACGGGTTCGACTCGATCCTGCAGCTGTCGCGGGCCCGCGCGATCAGCCACAGCGCGTTCGCGGACGAGAGCCGCTACCTCCTCGACCCCGGCCGCGCGGACACCTACGAGCAGACCTACCTCGACAAGTCGCTGGCGGTGATCTACCCCGACCTCGGCGACAAGCCGGTGAACCTGGAGAACTACTACGCGGGCCTGGAGCAGAAGGCCGGCGCGTACCGGCCGGGCTCGGGCACCGCGCCGTTCCTCGGCTTCTTCGGGGACGAGGCGCGGACGGTGGGCGGCGGACGCGAGGGCGACGCGCTGGCGAAGACGCTCGCGGCGTACCGGGCCGTCCAGCGCAACGACGCGCGGATGCGGCAGCTCGCGGCGGCGGGGAACCGGACGGGCGCGGTCGACCTGCGGATGGGCCGCACCTCCAACGCGATCCGCGACTTCGACGCCTACGACGCGGCGCTGAGCTCGCTGACCGCCGTCCACCAGGACGCCTTCGACAAGGCGATCAGGGACGCCGACGGCGGGCTGCGCGGCTGGAACGCGGTGCCGCCGGTGGCCGCCGCCGTCATCGCCGCACTGATCATCGCGGGGGTCCGTCCCCGGCTGGCCGAGTTCCGCTGACCGAGTTCGCCTGATCAAGGAGATCAAGCCATGCGCGCGACCCGTGCCATCGCCGCCCCGGGGGCCGTCCTCGCCGCGGCGGCGCTGCTGTCGGCCTGCGGCCTCGGCGCCGAGAAGGAGCAGTCCATCGTGGACAAGGGCTCCCTGGTCGTCGGCGTGAAGGAGGACCAGCCAGCCCTCGGGGTGAAGCGCCCGGACGGGACGTACGAGGGCTTCGACGTCGACGTGGCGACCTACATCGCCGGCAAGCTGGGCGTGCCGAAGAGCCGGCTGAAGTTCACGACGACGAACTCCTCCGTCCGCGAGGAGGCGCTCGCCAAGGGCCGGGTCGACATGATCGTCGCGACGTACTCGATCACCGCGAAGCGGAAGTCGAAGGTCACCTTCGCCGGCCCTTACTACGTCGCCCACCAGGACACCTTCGTCCGCGCCGACGCCGCCGCGATCAGGAACGTGCGGGACCTCAAGGGCAAGCGGATCTGCGCGGTGAAGGGCTCGAACTCCTGGCGCCGCGTGATCGAGGAGCGCAAGGTCGCCGCGAAGCCGGTCGAGGTGGGGACCTACGGCGCCTGCATGGAGGGGCTCGCCGGCGGCCGCCTCGACGCGGTGTCGACCGACGACCTGATCCTCGCCGGGTTCGCCTCCGGCCGCCCCGGACGGATGATCAACGCCCCGTTCACCGACGAGAAGTACGGCGTCGGCCTGAAGAAGGGGGACCTGAAGGGCTGCGAGGAGGTCAACCGGGCGATCACGGACATGTACCAGGACGGGACCGCGCAGCGGCTGCTGGCCAAGTGGTTCGGCAAGTCGGGGCTCAAGCTGACGACGAGCGTCCCCCAGTTCGAAGGCTGCGGCTGAACCGGGGGTGTGGGGGTCGCCCCCCACAAGGAGCGCGACTGAGCTTGCGCTACGGCGTCGTGGACGGGAAGGCGCCGATGGCCTCCCGCAGCGTGTCGTGGATCGGGATGAACTTGTCGATCCCGGTGATGCGGAAGACCCGCTGGACGCGCGGCGGCAGCGCCACCAGCGCGAGGTGCGTGCCGCGCTCGCCGGCGCGGCGGTTGGCGGCGACGATCGCGTTCAGCCCGGTGGAGTCGCAGAACGTGACCTCGCGCATGTCGACGACCATGGGCTCGCCGGTCTCCACGGCCTCGAAGAGCGCCTCCTCGA
Organism: Actinomadura sp. NPDC000600; assembly: GCF_040492135.1. Classification (NCBI taxonomy): domain Bacteria; kingdom Bacillati; phylum Actinomycetota; class Actinomycetes; order Streptosporangiales; family Thermomonosporaceae; genus Actinomadura; species Actinomadura sp. NPDC000600. The sequence continues at coordinate 288,242 of NZ_JBEUPD010000006.1, read as the reverse complement.
AGCGCGCACGGGAGACCACGTCGATGTCGCCCTTCACGCGGACGAGCGTGCAGCGGTCGTCGCGCATCAGGCTGATGTCGAAGTCCATCGTCACCTCACGCCCCACTCCGGTGGTACCCGGCCATCTCAGGTGACTCCTCAGGATTGCGCACCCGTGCCCGTATTCCAAGCAGTTCCCGGGAAAAGGACCAGGTCGCCCGCCCGGGCCCGCGGACCGTAACGCGGAGGGCCGGACGCCCGTCTGATCCCCGGTCCCGACTGTACCTGACGATGCGCCCGGGGCCTCCGGGTGCCTCCCAGGAGATCCGGTAAACGGGGTAATAACTTACTGAAGAGAAACTTACTTGACGGTAAGGAATGGCCGCGAATCCCGCTCGCACCGAGGCTGACCAGCGCTTGGACCATTCCTGGCCCGCTGCTGGACGGGAAAGGAGGACGCTGACCGCGGCCCGGATCGGCGTGGAGGTTACAGTGGCGGTGGCGAAATTCGGGAGGCTGGATGTTCTACACGTTCATGACGCGCGTGGTGCGTCCGATCCTCTGGCTGCTTTTCCGTCCGCGGGTCGTGGGCGGGGAGAACGTGCCGAGCTACGGGCCGCTCATCGTGGCGAGCAACCACCTGTCGTTCATCGACAGCTTCATCATCCCCCTGGCGGTCCCGCGTCCGGTCACCTACATCGCCAAGGCGGCCTACTTCGAGGGCGGCGGGCTCAAGAACCGCTTCGTCCGCTGGTTCCTCACCAACCTCGGCCACGTCCCGGTGCGGCGCGGCGCCCGGCGGGCCGCCATGGGCGCCCTCGAGCAGGCCCTGGAGGTGCTCGACAACGCCGGCGCGTTCGCGATCTACCCGGAGGGCACCCGCTCCCCGGACGGGCGCCTCTACCGCGGCCGGACGGGCATCGGCTGGCTCGCCCTGGAGTCCGGTGCCCGCGTCCTGCCGGTCGCCCTGGAGGGCACCGAGAAGATCCAGCCGATCGGCGCGGGGTTCCCGCGCGTGTTCGGGCCGCGCCCCACCGTGCGGATCGGCCCGCCGATGGACTTCTCCCGCTACCGCGACCTGCCGCCCGCCAAGGCCCGGCGCGCCATCACCGACGAGATCGTCGAGACGATCCAGAAGATGTCCGGCCAGGAGTACGCCGGGGAGTACAACGAGCGGGCCGAAAAGGGCTGACCCGCGTGTCGCCGGGGGCGGCGGGCCCCTTCCGCGCCGTAGGGTCGCGGCCATGGCGCACAGGCTCCTCCCGGTCATGCTGCTGCTGTCGACGGCCGTCGCGGCCACCGCGTGCGGCGGCGACGCCGAGCGCGCGAGCCAGGTCCGCGGCACCGCCCGCGCCGAGGCGGCGGGCATCGGCTACACCTCCGCCCAGCTGCTGCAGGCGCTGCTCCAGCAGCCGTCCGGCTACCGGCGCGCCGGGGAGCCCGACTGGGGCGAGTACGGCTCGCTGAAGGCCATCCAGAACGCCTCCCGGCTCCAGCGGGACGCCGTCCTCGACAAGCCCCGCTGCGGGACGGGACGTCCGGGCGGCGGCGTGGCCGGCGACGTGCCCGCCGCGCTCGTCTCGTTCACCGGCAGCCGCGGCGTGACCGCGACCGAGACCCTCATGGGCATGTCCGCCGGGGACGCCGAGAAGCAGGTCAACGCCCGCGTCACCCCCGGCTGCCTGAAGTTCCGCACGAGGGTCGGCTCCGCCTGGGCCGAGCACAGGGTGGTCGAGGCCCCGAAGGGCGACATCGGCGAGGGGTCGCGCACCGTCGGGGTCAGTACCGCGAGCGGCGGAGCCCGCACCCGGACCTGGTACGTCGTGTTCCGGGGCCGCCACTACCTCGCCACGATCACCGTCTTCGGGCCCGGTGCCACCCGCGCCGAGGCCGAGCGCCTGGCCCGCGAGGCACTGGCCCAGGCCCAGCGCGTCCTGCCCTGAGTCCGCGGGCTCACCGCCGGTCCCCCGGACCGGATAGCGTTCGCCTTACGCGGCGCGGAGAGCGGCTCCGGCGGACCAGTCCAGGGGGTGTCCTTGATCGGTAAGGAGGGCCGGGTGACCGGCCGGATCGGACCCGGGCTGGTCGGCGAGGTGATGATCGCGGTCCGCGGCGGGGCGGAGGCGTTCTACGCCCATCCCGTCGACCCGCGCGACGAGATCGGCGTCGGCTCGATCGTCGTCGTGGTCGAGTACCACCCGCCCCGGACGGTGTACGTGGCGCCCGCGCTGGCCCGTTGAGCGTCCCCGAGAAGGTGGCCCGATGAGGCCATGAACTTCCAGGCCGGAGATCGAACCGAACGCTCCTCTGCCGCGTCTGATGGGAAACGCGGACGGGCCTGACATTCCGGGGCCGGCCGCCCAACCCCCGGAGGAGGAGGCCCCATGCCCGTGCTCGCCGTGGCGGGCGGCGTCGTCGTCGCCATCATCGTGCTGATCATCCTGTTCAAGATGGTCTGGCGGGTCGCCGAGCCGAACGAGGCCCTGATCATCTCCGGGCTCGGCGCCAAGTCCAAGCCGATCGACGGGGTGGACAGCCTCGGATTCAAGATCGTGACGGGCAAGGGGACGTCCGTCCTGCCCGGCTTCCAGACGGCGCGCCGGCTGCGGCTCGACAGCCGCGCCGCGAACCTGGAGGTCAACTGCGTGACGCAGCAGGGCATCCCGGTCAAGGTCCGCGGTGTGGTCATCTACAAGGTCGGGGACGACTTCGTCTCGATCGCCAACGCCGCGCGCCGCTTCCTGGAGCAGCAGAACTCGATGGACGGCGCGATCCACGAGCTGTTCACCGGCCACCTGCGCTCCATCATCGGCAACCTCACCGTCGAGGACCTCATCCTCAACCGCGAGCGGCTCACCTCCGAGACCCGCGGTTCGGCCGCCGACGAGATGAGCAAGCTCGGCCTGGTCGTGGACTCCCTGCAGATCCAGGAGATCGACGACGAGACCGGCTACATCACCAACCTCGGCCGCCCGCACGCCGCCAGGGTCGCCGCCGCCGCCCGCATCGCCGAGGCCGAGCGCAACCAGGAGGCCACCGCGCGCGAGCAGGAGACCGAGCGGCAGAACGCGGCCGTCATCCGGGACACCGAGATGAAGAAGGCCGAGTACGAGGGCCAGGTGCAGCAGGCCGCGCAGCAGGCCCGGCAGGAGGTCATCCTCAAGGAGACCCGCAACGCCGAGCTGGAGGCCGAGCGCACCGAGAAGCGGCTGGAGAGCGAGGTCCGCAAGCCCGCCGACGCCCGCGCCTACGAGCAGGTCAAGCTGGCGGAGGCCGAGCGCGAGGAGCGCATCTCCTACGCCCAGGCCGCCGCGACGGAGGTCCAGCTCAAGGCGCAGCGCGAGTCCGAGGCCATCCGGCTGATCGGTGAGGCCGAGGCGGACGCGACCCGGCGCAGGGGCCTCGCCGAGGCCGAGGCGATCAAGGCCCGCGCGGAGGCGCTGGCGGAGAACACCGACGCCGTCATCGCCCAGCAGCTCGCCGAGAAGTGGCCGCAGATCGTCGAGGCGGGCGCGGGCGTGTTCGGCAACGTCGACAACATGGTCGTGCTGAACGGCGCGCAGGGCGTGGAGGACATGCTCGCCAAGGCCCTCACCCTCGGCGGCACCGGCCTCGGCGTCGCCCGCCAGCTCCTGGGCAACCTGAACGCCCAGAGCGCCCCGGTCGGAGCCAACGGCCACGGCGGCGCCCCGGCGGCGACCGTCCCGGTGGAGATCCCCAAGGAGGACTAGTCGCCGATGCGCGGAAGGCCCGGCCCCGCCGGGCCTTCCTGGCCTCGGAGGTGGGCCGGTCCCGCTAAGTTCGTTGCATGTCCGTGCCGCGGCTTGCCGTTTCCGTCGACCTGGTCGTGCTCACCGTGCGGGAGCAGCGCCTGTGCGCGCTGCGGTGGCGGCGCGACCGGGCGCCCTACGAGGGGGCGTGGTCGCTGCCGGGCGGGTTCATCCAGCTCGACGAGGACCTGCCGGTCGCCGCGGCCCGGCTGATGGCGGAGCGGGCCGGGCTCGCGGACGTGCGGATCCACCTGGAGCAGCTCGCGACCTACGGGTACCCGGACCGCGACCCCCGGCAGCGCGTGGTGAGCGTCGCGTACCTGGGGCTCGCGCCCGACCTGCCCGCGTCCAGCCGGGCCCAGGTGCTGTGGACGGCCGTGGACGACCTCCTGCACCACGACCGGGCCGCGTTCGACCACCGGCGCATCCTGTGCGACGGGATGGAGCGGGCGCGGGCGAAGCTGGAGTACACCTCGCTGGCGGCGGCGTTCTGCCCGCCGGAGTTCACGGTCGCCGAGCTCCGCCGCGTCTACGAGATCGTGTGGGGCACGACCCTCGACCCGCGGAACTTCCACCGGAAGGTGACCGGCGCCGACCGGTTCCTCATCCCGACCGACCGGACGACGACGCGCGACGGCGGACGCCCCGCCAGGCTGTACCGCAGGGGCGACGCCGAGCAGTTGCGGCCGCCCATGCTGCGGCCCCGCGGATGAGCTTTTACCTGGGGTGATGTTCCGAGCAGCGCCGGACCGTTGCTAGTTTCACCCCCTATGAACGGTGACTCGCCAGAAGCGCTCGGCCTGATCGTCCGGGACATCGGTGAGGCGGGCGTCGCGGAGATGGCCGGCTCCCCGGGTCTCGCGGCGGCCGTCGACCAGCACGTGGCCAGCCTCCGCGACGAGCTCGGCGCACCGGGCGAACCGCCCGGCGCGGAGGAGCTCATGGGGTACCTGCACGGTTTCGCGGAGGACGCCTTCAACCGGGGATGGTGGCCCGCCGACACCCGGGACTGGGAGTTCGTCCGAATCGTGGCGGTTTGTTGGATGATGAGGGACGCTGCGTAGGCTGGGGATCATCACCCCTGTGCAATCTGGAGGACAACGGTGTCCGAGGCAACCACACCCCGCTTCCGCTCCGTCCTCGACCGGTTCGTGGCCTACAAGCCCGGCAAGGTCGTGGTGTCGCCCGAGGGGCGCTCGTTCAAGCTCTCGTCGAACGAGTCGCCGCACGGGCCGCTCCCCTCGGTCGTGGAGGCGATCGGCGAGGCGGCGCGCAACGTCAACCGCTACCCGGACAACAACGCGACCGCGCTGACCGAGGCGATCGCGTCCTTCTGCGGCGTCCCCGCCGACCACGTCGCGGTGGGCTGCGGCTCCGTCGGGATGACCCAGATGCTGCTGGAGGCCGTCGCCGAGCCGGGGGCCGAGGTCGTCTACGCGTGGCGGTCGTTCGAGGCGTACCCGCTGCTGGTGTCGCTGTCGGGCGCGACGAGCGTCCAGGTGCCGCTGCGGGACGAGACCCACGACCTGAGCGCGATGGCGGACGCGATCACCGAGAACACGCGGCTGATCTTCCTCTGCAACCCGAACAACCCGACCGGGACCGCCGTGCGCCGCGCGGAGATCGAGGCGTTCCTCGACCGCGTTCCCGCCGACTGCCTGGTCGTGCTGGACGAGGCGTACCGCGAGTACATCCGCGACGAAGAGGTGCCCGACGGGCTCACCCTCTACGGCGACCGCCCGAACCTCGCGATCCTGCGCACGTTCTCCAAGGCCTACGGCCTCGCGGGCCTGCGCATCGGCTACCTCGTCGCGCACCCGCTCGTGGCCGGATCCATCCGCAAGACGTTCCTGCCGTTCAGCGTGAACTCCGTCGCGCAGGCCGCCGGCATCGCGTCCCTCGAGGCCACCGACGAGCTGATGCAGCGCGTCGAGGGCACGGTGCAGGAACGCGTCCGCGTCCGCGACTCCCTCCTCGCCGACGGCTGGACGGTCCCGCCCACCGAGGCCAACTTCGTCTGGCTGCGCCTCGGCGACCGCACGATGGAGTTCTCGGCAGCCTGCGACGCCCAGGGCGTGAGCGTCCGCCCCTTCGACGGCGAGGGCGCCCGCGTCTCCATCGGCTCCCCGGAGGAGAACGACGCCTTCCTGGCCGTCGCCAAGACCTTCAACCGTTGACATCCTCTCCGCCCTAAAGGACGGAGATTCCCTCCACGCTGCGCGTTGACCGTGCTGCGTCCGGGTGGGTTACCGCTTCACTGCGCGGTGCCGGGACGTGTCCCGGTCCTACCTGCGCTCGACGGTCGTTTAGCCTGTCCGCCTGCCCGGCGGCCAGGATGTTGATGGCGGCGTTGACGTCCCGGTCGTGGACCGCCCCGCACGGGCAGGTCCACGACCGGACGTTCAGCGGCATCGACTCGGCCAAGGTCCCGCAGGTCGAGCACAGCTTGGAGGAGGGGAACCAGCGGTCCACCCGCGCGAAGGAGCGGCCGTGCCGGGCGGCCTTGTATTCCAGCATCGCCACGAAGCGGGACCAGCCCGCGTCGTGCACGCTCTTGGCCAGCCGCGTACGCGCAAGGCCGTTCACCGCCAGGTCCTCCACGTAGACCGCTTGGTTGTCACGGATCAACTGGGTGGAGAGCTTGTGGTGATGGTCCCGGCGCGCGTCGGCGACGCGGGCGTGCAGCCGCGCGACCCTCGCGGCGGCCTTCTTGCGGTTCGCCGATCCCTTCTGTTTGCGCGACAGGGCTTGCCGGGCCTTGCGGAGACGGCGTTCGGCGCGGCGCAGGAACCTCGGCGAGGACACCTTCCGGCCGTCCGACAGCACCGCGAAATGCGTGAGCCCCAGATCGATGCCGACATCGGCTGCCGCCTGCGGTAGGGGCTCGTCCGGCACTTCCACCACGAACGAGGCGAAGTACCGTCCGGCCGCGTCCTTGATCACTGTCACGCTTGACGGCTCGGACGGCAGGTTCCGTGACCACCGGACCCGTACGTCCCCGATCTTGGGCAGGCGCAGTTTCCCGCCCGGCGTGATCCTCCAGCGGGCGTTGCGGGTGAACCGGATCGCTTGGCGCCGGTCCTTGCGGGACCGGAACCGGGGCGGCGCGACCCCGCGGCCCTTGCGCGTGCCCGACACCGAGGCGAAGAAGTTGCGGTAGGCGGTGTTCAAGTCGGCCAGGGCCTGCTGCAGGACGACGGCCGACACCTCGCCCAGCCACGCCCGCTCGCCGGTCTTCTTCGCCTCCGTGATCACCCGCTTGGACAGTTCCCCGTCCAAGGGGTAGGGCAGCCCCGCCGCATGCGCTTCCTGGCGTGCACGCAGGGCGTCGTTGAACACTACCCGCGCGCACCCGAACGCCCGCGCCAGCGATTGCTGCTGGCCGGGGGTCGGGTAGAGCCGGAAGTTGTACCTGAGCTGCACGCTTGGATTGTACATCCATGCACTTTAAGAAGCTTGGTCGTACACTGACGTTCATGAAGTCGGAAGAGATGAGCGTCGCCGACGCACGCCGCCAGTTCGCCGACGTCCTCAACGACGCCGCCGTCCGGGGACGCATCACCTACATCACGAACCGGGGCCGCCGCATCGCCGCGATCGTCCCCGTCCCCATCGCCGAAGCCGCCGACCCGGACCACGACGCCCCCTAATGCCGGCCCGGTCAAGGCACGCTCGGGCCTGAAAGCCCTCCCGCTCGGGCCTTCACCCCCGGCCTGAAAGCCCAAGCACTGTCCCGCAACCCGGTAGCCGACCGATCCCTCAGCTGGTCTTCGCGGCCGGGCCGAGCTTCTCGACGATCAGGCGGTAGAGCTGGCGGGGGCGGCCCGGCTGGGGGGTGCGGTTCGGGGGGAGCGGCCAGGCGAGGCCCTCTTCGACCAGGGTGCGCAGGAGGCGGCGGGCCGTGCGGGGCGTGACGCCGAGCATCTTGCCGGCGTTCTCCGCGTCCACTATGAGGGGCTGCTCCTGGTCGCCGAGCTTGTCGGCGAGCCGGGCCAGGATCTCCAGGCCCTTCGGCTTGGCCTGCGGCTGGGCGCGCGGCGGCGTGCGGGGCGCGGGGACGAGCGCGCGGCCGTCGCGGTCGAGCGCGAAGCCCTGCGCCCGCTGGGAGCTCTGGGAGCGCGCCAGGGCGGCGCGGGCGTGGTTCTCCGCCTCGTGGGCCGTGCGGCCCATGCCGATGCCGACCTCGATGGCGAGGCCGAGTTCCTCGCGGACGCGCTCGACGAACGGCGGGGTGCGGAACCCCTCGGTGGACGCGGTGACGGAGCCGCGCGTCGCGATGACGAGGTAGCTGTGGTCGTCGACGGGCCAGACGGAGGCGTTCATCCGGTGCGCCTCCTGGAGGAGCACCCGGTGCAGGGCCAGCTTCAGCTCGTCGCGCCAGTAGCGGGGGGTGACGCGGCGCGGGGTCTCGCGGAGGGTCGGGACGTCCACGAGCACGACGACGAGCTGCGACTCCTCGAGGCGGTGGTGGGCGCCGAGGAGCGCGGCGGTCTGCAGGGAGCTGCGGATCGCGGCCCCGGTCGGCCGGACGCGGATGGTCGGGACGCCCGCCATCTCCATGCGCTCGGCGGTCGCGTGCACGCAGGTCATCGCGACGGTCGTGGCGCCGCGCCGCCAGAGCCGCTCGTGGAAGGCGGCGAGCGTGCCGGGGCCCGCGGCCTCCTCGCGCAGGTGCACCTGCTCGGTGCCGAGGCTGATCTCGGAGTAGGCCTCCTCGACCTCGGCGCGGCCGAGCACGTCGATGCTGACCCGGGCGGGGTCGAAGCGCTCGTCGAGGGACGCCCGCAGCAGCGCGCCCTGCAGGGCGGCGCCGTTCAGCGGCACGTAGGTGGCGGGCATCGTGAGGACGCCGGCCTTGCGCGCGAAGTCGTACGGGACGGGACTGGCGAACAGGCACACGTCCACGCCCGAGCCCAGGCGGACGACCTTGTCGGCCGCCTCCTGCTCGTCGCGGTACGCGGCGGCCACCAGCCTGCTCGGTACGGGTGTGGGGCCGTGGCCCATCAGCATGACCCGTTCCACGAGGTCATGAGGGCCCACGACACCGATCGTGAGGTCGGGGGTGACCGACCCCGTTCGTGCCGCCGTCATCGATGATCGCTCGCTTCCGATCCGGCCTCTCGGCGGGGTCGCCGCCCCGGCCACCTGCTCGCGCACGTTCCGCCCAACGGTTGACTCATGGCTTGTCGCCCCTGCCTTCTGACCCAGCACCGCAGTTCCCGTGCGATTCGCCTTCCCGCGGGCCCGCCTCCGCGAAGCGGGGCGGGTCCTCTTACCCGAGCTCTCGTCCGTTCCGGTGAAGCGGACACGAGCTCCTTCCAGCTGGCAGATCGGGTCAGGGCGACGTGATGTGACACCCAGACGCGAAATCGAATCAAGAGTGCGGCGAAAAAGTAACCTACGGGACCCCCTGGTCAGTAATTTGTCACCATTCGGCCAGCCTTGATCCTGCATCTTCGGATGTCCGAAGTAGAAAAACAAGACCCGAAATCACCGCGGAGGCCCCTTCCTGACGCACCTACGTACTGGAGGGACCCCTGCGGCGTCCGTTTGGTTTACCCGATGGCCGAAATCCGGCGACCCGATCTCGGCCGCTCCGGAAAGACGAGGGATCCGTCCGGAGCGGGCCGTCCGCGCCGGCAGGTGATTTTTTACCGCGTTACGGTCAGGTCGATCGGGACCGTTCCAGGCATGACTGCGCAGGTCAGAGAGTCGGGCTTCGGACAGTAAGGACGCCTCGCCCGTGCCGTGCGTAGTCGGATGGTAACGCATAGCTCAGGCGAATTGCAGTGGTTCGTTACACGGCCCGTCAGGGATCAACCGGGAGTTGGTCAGGCCGAGGCCACATTCGGCCGATCCCCGCCCCGGGGCGCCGAGCCGGAACGCCGGGTCCTGACGGCGCGCCAAAACGCCGCGCCGGGGTCCGGCGCGGCGTGGCGGGCGGGGCTAGCCGACCTCGCGGACGATCTCGGCGCCGAGCTGGGAGAGCCGCTCGGCCGTGTGCGCGTGGCCGCGGTCGAGGTAGTAGGCCGAGGTGATGGTGGTCTCGCCCTCCGCGGCGAGGCCGGCCAGCACGAGGGCGCTGCCGCAGCGCAGGTCGTGCGCCGCGACCTCGGCGCCGCGCAGGCCGCGCGGGCCGTTGACCTTCGCGCGGTTGCCGTCCACCTCGATGTCGGCGCCCATCTTGGCCAGCTCGCCGGCCAGCTTGAACCGGCCGTCGAAGATCCGCTCGTAGATGTAGGACGGGCCCTCGGCGAGGCAGGACACCGCCATGATCGGCGACTGCAGGTCGGTGGCGAAGCCCGGGTACTCGTCGGTGATGACGTTGATCGGGCGGAGCGTCCGGTCGCGGCGCACCTGGAGGACGGCGCCCTGCTGGTGGAACTCGACGCCCATCTGCTCCAGCTTGTCGGCCGCGACGCCGAGGTGCTCCAGCGAGGCGCCGACGAGGCTGAGGTCGCCGCCGGTGATCGCGGCGGCCATCACGAAGACGCCTGCGTCGATCCGGTCGGGCATCACGGTGTGCTCGACGGCGGTCAGCTCGTCCACGCCCTCGACCGTGATGAACCCGGTGCCGCCGCCGCTGATCCGGGCGCCCATCGCCTGGAGGATGGCGATGTTGTCCAGCACCTCGGGCTCCAGCGCCGCGTTCTTGATCAGCGTGGTGCCGTGCGCCAGCGCCGCCGCCATGATCAGGTTCTCGGTGCCGGTGTGCGAGGGGGTGTCGCAGTAGAGCGTGCCGCCGCGCAGGTCGCCGGCCTTGATGTGGATGATGCCGTCGCCGTTGTCGGCCACGTGCTCGGTGACCGTGGCGCCCATCCGCTTGAAGCCGTTGTAGTGGAAGTCCAGGTTGCGGCTGCCGAGGTTGCAGCCGCCGACGCCCTCGATGACCGCCTCGCCGAGGCGGTGCAGCAGCGCCGGGACGAACAGGAACGAGCCGCGGAACCGGGACGCGATCTCGGCGGGCAGCACCGGGCTGTTCAGCGACGACGCGTCGATCACCAGCGTGCGCTCGGTCTCGTGGAGCTCGGCCTTGGCGCCCACGGCCCGCGCGAGCTCCACCGCCCGCCGCACGTCCTCGATGATCGGGACGTTGCGCAGCACGGTGCGTCCCCTGGAGGCCATCAGCGAGGCGCCGATCATCGGCAGGACGGCGTTCTTCGCGCCCTGGATGAAGACCGTGCCGTGCAGCTGCCGGCCGCCGCGCATGCGGTAGCGAACCTCGTGGCCCATGCTCATGCCGCCTAACTTCCTCTCGGGTGCGGTTGCGTGTGCGATCCAGTTGGGAGCACGAGGGCCGAGCGTGCCTGACGGTGTCCCCCCGTTGCCGACGCGACCCCAGTAAACCATCGGGCCGGAGGTGTGGTGTCCGGCCTTGGTCCCGCGGGCGTCAGTCTGCTCGTTGAGACTTCCGGAACACGCCAAAGGTTCGCGTTCCCTGGGAAAATTCCCAGAAGGAGCCTAGGGGCGGCGAACCCCCGCCGCCGGTGTTTTGAAGATCATCAAGGGGTGCGGACCTCGACGACCTCGACCGGGTCGCCCACCGTGAGCGTGCCGAGGACGCGCGGAACGCAGTTCTGGCCGAACTGGATGCCGCGCTCCCGGGTGCGGTAGGAGGCGAGCGTCCGCAGCGGCTCGCGGCCGCGTTCGGCGGTCCGCTGGTCGGTGGTGGTGATGACGCACCGGGAGCACGGCTTGACCATCTCGATCACGGTCTCGCCGACGCGCAGCAGCCGCACCTCGTCCTCGCCGTAGGGGCCGAGGCCCTCGACGACGAGGCTCGGGCGGAACCGGTTCATCGGGAGCGGCTCGTCGAGCCGCGTGTTGAGGTCGGCCAGCGACTCGGCGGAGATGACCAGCAGCGGGTAGCCGTCGGCGAACATGACCTCGCCGCCGCCGCGGCGCGTGGGCCGCCGCCCGGTGAAGCGCACCAGGCGGCAGTCGGCGCCGAGCAGGTCGCCGAACCAGGCCGCCGCCTCGTCGCCCTGGTCGACGCCCTGGCACTCCGACCGCTGGACGGAGACCTCCCGCACCTCGCCCGCGTCCACGGCCTTGTGGACGAGCCGCGAGGCGCCCGGCGCGTCCACCGTGAGGACCGTCCCGTCGTAGGACGGGCTCATCAGCGCCATCCGGGCGTGGTCGCGCTGGGACAGGAAGCGGCCCTCGGGGGTGACCAGCATGAACTCGCGGTCGAACGGCAGGCCGCGCGCGGTCAGTTCGGCGGTGCGCAGCGCGGTCCCGCCGCCGCTCTTGAGCGGGTAGGCGTTCAGCTCGGTCAGGATCCCCCTCACGGCCCCTCCTAACTGAGAGCGGTCAGGCGGTCGAACATCGGGGCCAGGCGCTCCACGAAGCGCTCGGGGCGGCACACCTCGTCCAGGCGCTTCTCGTCCAGCGTGAGGCCCGCCTCCGCCGCGTGGGCGCGCAGCGTCTCCCGGAACGGCGTCCCGGTCTCCCACGTCTCCATGGCGGCCTTCTGGACGAGGGGGTACGCCTCGTCGTCACGCGACATGCCCGCCTCGACCAGCTCCAGCAGGACGGTCGAGGTGTAGATGAGCCCGCCGGTCGAGTCCAGGTTCTCCCGCATGCGGGCCTCGTCAACGACAAGTCCGGACATGAGGCGGTTGGTCAGGTTCAGCATGTAGTCGAGCGCGATGGAGGCGTCCGGCAGCGCGATCCGCTCGGTGGAGGAGTGCGAGATGTCGCGCTCGTGCCACAGCGGGATGCCCTCCAGCACCGGGACGATCTGCGCCCGCACGATCCGCGCCATCCCCGCCAGCCGCTCGGAGATGATCGGGTTCTTCTTGTGCGGCATCGCCGAGGAGCCCTTCTGGCCCTTGCCGAACGGCTCCCACAGCTCCCGGACCTCGGTGCGCTGCCCGTGCCGCACCTCCAGCGCGATCGCCTCGCACACCGTCGCCATGATCGCCAGGGCGGACACCCACTCGCTGATCCCGTCGCGGATGACGACCTGCGTCGACACGTCGGCGGCCTTCAGGCCGAGCTTGCGCGCGACGTGCAGCTCGATCGCCGGGTCGATGTTGGAGTACGTCCCGACCGCGCCGGAGATCGCCATCACGCCCACGGCCTCGCGGGCGCGCCGCAGCCGGTCGCGCGACCGGGCCATGGCGAACGCGAAGTCGGCGACGCGGTGGCCCCACACGTCCGGCTCGCCGTGGATGCCGTGCGTCCGCCCGACCCGCAGCGTCGCCTGGTGGGCCAGCGCGTGGTCGCGCAGCGTCGCGACGAGCGCGTCCGCCTTCTCCAGCAGGATGTCGGTGGCCTCGACCAGTTGGAGCGCGAGCGCGGTGTCGAGCAGGTCGGACGACGTCATGCCGAAGTGGACGTACCGGGCCGCCTCCCGGGGCTCGGTGTTGTCCGCCCACGCCGACAGGAAGGCGATCACGTCGTGCTGCGTCACCGCCTCGATCGCGTGCACCGCCTCCGGCGTCGGCGGCGGCGCCTTGCGCACCGGCTCCACCACCTCCGGAGGGATCGTGCCGGCCTCGGCGTGGGCCTCGACGACGAGGACCTCCACCTGGCACCACAGCTCGTACTTGTGCGCGTCGCTCCAGACGCGTCCCATCTCCGGAAGGGTGTAGCGCTCAATCACCCGACGATTGTCCCAGGCCGGGAACCGCCGCGTCCGGCCGGGTCGCCGCGTGTTCGAGTGCCAGCGCGGCGACGATCACCAGCACGAGGGCGGCGATCTCCGCGGCGGCCAGCCAGAGGCCGAGCGGGGTGGCCGCGAGCGCGACCGCGGCGGCGCCGAGCCGGATCCGGGACGGCCCGATGCGCACGATCCGGCGGAACGCGACGTCGCCCGCCAGGTAGAGCGCGACGCCGCCGGCCAGCGCGAGCGCGGGGCCGAGGTGCAGGGCGTCCCAGGCGTGCCCGACGGCCTGTCCCATCCCGGCCGCCGCGACGATGATCCCGACGACCAGCGGGATGTGGGCGTAGAAGTAGCCGAACATCGTCATCTGGGTGCGGCGCAGGTCGTCCGCCGCGGTCAGCGACTCCTCGGCGCGCTCGTCGTCCCTGGCGAAGTAGCTCCACCAGACGGCGGCCGCGAGCGCCAGCCCGAGCAGCACGGCGACGACCAGGCCCGGGTCCAGGTGCGCGTGCTCGGCGCCCGCCCCGACCGCGATCACCGACTCGCCGATCGTGATCATGACGAGCAGCCCGTGCCGCTCCACGATGTGCGCGGGCTGGATGGTGAACAGCCCGCCCGGCGGCACGATGTACGGCTGGACGATCGGGACGACGAGCGCGAGCGTCCACAGCACGTACACCCCCGGCCCGTGGTCGAGGATCCCGGCGACGATGATGAGCACCGCCGCGAGGAGGTTGGCCGGCAGGACGCGCAGGATGTGCGGATTGCCCTGCGCGTACAGCGTCACGTGGGCGAGCACCAGCACCAGGTACCCGAGGCCCCACAGCACGCCGCCGCCCTTGAACGCCGTCGGGGTGGCCAGGGCGACCATGAAGAACCCGGCCATCCCGACCAGGAGCAGCAGCCGCCGTCCCGTCGTCGTTGGCGTGAGCGTGTTCGTCAGCCAGGCGTAGCCGCCGTACATCCACCACAGGACGCCGAACATCAGCACGATCTGGAGCAGGCCCAGCACGTTCAGTTCCTTGACCAGGACGTGGCTGAGCTGGGTCACCGCGAAGACGAACACCAGGTCGAAGAAGAGCTCCAGCGTCGTGACGCGGTAGACCTCTTCGCGTACGGGCACGGAGGAGGAAGCCATGCCTGACCTCACTTGATTAGTTGTAATCAAGTAATCATGGCATGGAGATCGCCTTCAGCGCTATGTCGGTGCGGTGGTGGGAGCCGCGCAGACCGATCTTGGAGACGGCCTCGTACGCGGCGGCGCGGGCGGCGCCGAGATCGGGTCCGGTGCCGACCACGTTCAGGACGCGCCCGCCGCTCGCGACCGGCTGCCCCTCGCCGCCGAGCCCGGTGCCCGCGTGCAGCACGTAGGCGCCCTCCACCGCGGCGGCCTCGTCCAGGCCGGTGATCTCGTCGCCCTTCACCGGAGCGGCAGGGTAGCCCTCGGCCGCCACGACCACCGTGACGGCCGCGCCCGGATGCCATTCAAGCCGTAGGGCCGGGTCGAGCCCGCCGATCGCGCACGCCTGGAGGAGCGTGGCGACGGGGGTGGCCAGCCGGTCCAGGACGACCTGGGTCTCGGGGTCGCCGAAGCGGGCGTTGAACTCCACCACCCGCACGCCCCTGGACGTCAGGGCGAGCCCGGCGTACAGCACGCCCACGTACGGGGTCTCGCGGCGGCGCAGTTCGTCGACGGTCGGCTGGACGACCGCGGCCATGACCTCGTCCACCAGACCCGGCGGCACCCAGGGCAGCGGCGTGTAGGCGCCCATGCCGCCCGTGTTCGGGCCCTCGTCGCCGTCGTAGGCGCGCTTGAAGTCCTGCGCCGGCAGCAGCGGGACGGCGTGCTGCCCGTCGCACAGCGCGAACAGGGAGACCTCGGGGCCGTCCAGGTACTCCTCGACCACGACGCGCTCGCAGGCGTCCGCGTGCCGCAGCGCCTCGTCGCGGTCCTCGGTGACCACGACGCCCTTGCCGGCCGCCAGCCCGTCGTCCTTCACCACGTACGGCGGGCCGAAGGCGTCGAGCGCCTCCTCCGCCTGCCCGGTCGACTCGCAGACCCGCGAGTCGGCGGTCGGCACCCCCGCCGCCGCCATGACCTCCTTGGCGAACGCCTTGGACGCCTCGATCTTGGCGGCGGCCCGGTCCGGCCCGAAGCAGGGGATGCCGGCCTTGCGCAGGGCGTCACCCACGCCCGCCACGAGCACGGCCTCCGGCCCGACGACGACCAGGCTGATCCGGAGCCGCGTGGCCAGCTCCACCACCGCCGTGCGGTTCGTCGGATCGAGCTGGTGGTTGTCCGCGATCTCTGCCGTGCCCGGATTGCCCGGGGCGCAGTGGAGGGCGGTGACGGCAGGGTCGCGGTGCAGGGCGCGGGCGAGCGCATGCTCGCGGCCACCCGATCCAAGGACGAGTACTCGCACGTCGTGAGCTTACTGGTCCGCGCTGCCGCGCCGGGGGCGCATAACCCCCGTGCGGACGGGGATGGAGCGGGGTGAGGCCGCCGTCACACGGGGGGCGTGTGAACCTCACCGATACGGGCGGCGTCCTACATATCGGCTGGTAGGCTGCGACGGGCTTGACCGCCCGCCGTCGAGGCGCGTGAAAGGAGGTGGTCGGGATGAGTCCTGGTGATACTTGCAGTTCGCCAGAGAACCCTCACAGTCCGGACAGGGCTGTCCCTCCGTCCGCCTCCATCTGGCGCCCGGCCTTCGCCCTCGCGCGCTCCCTTCGCTGACCAGCGGGGGTTGAGCGCGCGCTGCGTGCGTGGCCGGCGGGTTAGGAGCACCTCATGGCCATGACACGAGTCCGCCCCAGCCGCGTGCTCTTCAAGACGCGCGGCCGCCCGAGCGGCGTGCAGGCTCCGAACCGCGACTCGGCGGTCATCGACTGGGCCGCCTACATCGACGGCCACCGCGTCAGCACCGAAACCGTCGCCGACGCCGTCCGCCTGGTGCGCGACGGCCGGCTCGTCCCCGACGGCGACAGCGCCGGCTTCGTCTGGGTCGGCCTCCACGAGCCGTCCGCCGCCGAGCTGAGCGACCTCGCCGAGGTCTTCGGCCTGCACCCGCTCGCCGTCGAGGACGCGATCCACGCCCACCAGCGCCCCAAGCTCGAACGCTACGACGGCGTCCACTTCGTCGTCATGAAGACCGTCGGCTACGTCTCCAGCGGCCCCGGTGGAGCCGAGGTCGTCGAGACCGGCGAGATCATGCTGTTCTGCGGCCCCGACTTCGTCGTCACCGTCCGGCACGGCGCCCACGGCGCGCTCGGCCCCGTCCGCCGCCAGCTGGAGAAGGACCCCGGCCGCCTCGCCCTCGGCCCCGCCGCCGTCCTGCACGCCGTCACCGACCGCGTCGTGGACGGCTACGTCGGCGTCGCCAACGCCGTCATGGAGGACATCGACGAGGTCGAGGAGGCCGTCTTCTCGCCCGAGCGCACCGACGAGTCCCGGCGCATCTACCGGCTCAAGCGCGAGGTCATCCAGCTCAAGCGCGCCGTCGGCCCGCTCGCCGGCCCGCTGCGCAGCCTGTCCGGCCGCCGCTTCGTCCCGGCCGAGATCAGGGAGTACCTCCGCGACGTCGAGGACCACCTCACCCGCGTCCGCGAGCAGGTCGAGTCCTACGACGAGCTCCTCAACCCCATCCTCCACGCGCACATGACCCAGGTCACCGTCGCCGACAACAAGGACATGCGCAAGATCTCCGCCTGGGGCGCCATCTTCATGGTCCCCACCGCCATCGCCGGCGTCTACGGCATGAACTTCGACCACATGCCCGAGACCCGCTGGCAGTACGGCTACCCCATGATCCTCAGCGTCATCACCCTCGCCTGCTTCGCCCTCTACCGCGGCTTCCGCCGCAACGGCTGGCTCTGACACTGCATTTCTCTCCTCCTTCGGGCCTGGCGGCCCTCCATCGTCGAGAAACGCGGCGATCGCTGGCATCGCTCCGGCTCGCCTGGCGGCTCGCTGCGCGATCAGGTTCTCGCTTCGCTCGAACCTGCCTTCGGACGCGATCGCAGCCATTGAGGTCGCTGCGGGGTTGCGGCGGTGGCTGAGCGTCGTGACCCAGAGCGAAGGGCTGGGCTTTGCGGATCAGAGGACTGGGGTCGCCGCTAGGAGGGCGTGCAGGCGGTCGGGGTAGTCGGTGACTATTGCGTCTGCGCCTTGGGTTATGAAGCGGGTCATGTCTGCGGGGGTGTTGACCGTCCAGACGATGACGGGGAGGGCCAGGGCGTGGGCCTGGTCGATCAGGGTCGGTGTCGTCATCGCGTGTTCGGGGGAGACGGCCGTGGCGCCCAGGGCGAAGGCGGCGGCGACCGGGTCGGCCGGGGAGTGGCCCGCCAGCCAGCCGGTGCCGGGGGCGAGGGTCTTGCGTTCCATGAGGGCGACGCGGCCCAGGTCCGGGTAGTGGCGGCGGGCCTCGGCCAGGACGCGCCAGTCGAAGGCCAGGAGCCGGGAGCGCTCGGTGCAGCCGAAGGTCTTCAGGACGGCCGCGACGGCGGCGGTGAGGAGTTCCACCTCCTCGTCGGTCCAGGTCGGGTCCGTCTTGAGTTCGACGGAGAGCCCCACGTCCGCGGGGGCCAGGAGGGCGCACGCCTCGGCGAGCGTGGGGATGCGGGTGCCGGGCATCGGGGCGGCGTCGCAGCTCAGGCCCGCGTCGAGCGTCCGCAGCTGGGCTAGGGACAGCTCGCGGACGGGCTTGCCGACGTAGGGGTAGGCGGGGTCGCCCGGCCAGGCGGGGCCCGTGTCGGCGAGGACGGCGGGGGACACCACCTGGTCGTGGCCGAGGACGACGACGCCGTCCGAGGACATGCCCACGTCCAGCTCGATGGTGTCGACGCCGAGGTCGAGAGCATGGGCGAAGCCGGGCAGGGTGTTCTCCGGACGGAGGCCCCGCGCCCCACGATGTCCGTGCACCTCGATGATGGAGATCACCGAACGCACGCTACCGTCCGTGACCGAACGCGCGGGCGCAGACCCCGGCCACCACAGCAACCACGCGACGACCTCAATGGTTGCGATCGCGTCCGAAGGCAGGTTCGAGCGAAGCGAGAACCTGATCGCGCAGCGAGCCGCCAAGGCGAGACGGAGCGATGCCAGCGATCGCCCGCGTTTTTCGACGATGGAGGGCCGCTAGGCCCGAAGGAGGAGAAAAGCGCATTAAACGAGAGGTCGCAAGGAAAGTGTTTGGTCGCGGCCCGGGCCTACGCCGATTGCGGAGATCTGGGCGCCGGACATCTCCTCCAGTGCCCGGACGTAGGCCTGCGCGTTCGCGGGCAGGTCCTCGAACTTCTCGGCGCCGGTGATGTCCTCCTGCCAGCCGTCGAGGTACTCCAGGATCGGCTTGGCGTGGTGGAACTCGGTCTGCGTGGTGGGCAGCTCGTCCACCCGGACGCCGTCGACCTCGTAGGCGACGCACACCGGGACCCGTTCGAGGCCGGACAGGACGTCCAGCTTCGTCAGGAAGTAGTCGGTGATGCCGTTGACGCGGGTGGCGTAGCGGGCGATGACGGCGTCGAACCAGCCGCAGCGGCGGTCGCGGCCCGTGGTCACGCCGTACTCGCCGCCGGTCGTGCGCAGGTACTCGCCCTGCTCGTCCAGCAGCTCGGTGGGGAACGGCCCGGACCCGACGCGGGTCGTGTACGCCTTGAGGATGCCGATCACGCGGGTGATCTTGGTGGGGCCGACGCCGGAGCCCGCGCACGCGCCGCCCGCCGTGGGGCTGGAGGACGTCACGAACGGGTAGGTGCCGTGGTCGATGTCCAGCAGCGTGCCCTGCGCGCCCTCCAGCAGGACGACCTTGCCGTCGTCCAGCGCCTTGTTCAGGACGAGCGTGGTGTCGGCGACGAACGGCTTGAGGCGCTCGCCGTAGGCCAGGTACTCCTGGACGATCGGCCCGGTCTCGATGCGGCGGCGGTTGTAGACCTTCGTGAGGACCTGGTTCTTCTCGCGCAGGGCCAGGTCGAGCTTCTGGGTGAGGATGTTCGGGTCGAACAGGTCCTGGACCCGGATGCCCATCCGGTTGATCTTGTCGGCGTAGGTGGGGCCGATGCCGCGGCCGGTGGTGCCGATCCGGGCCTTGCCGAGGTAGCGCTCGGTGACCTTGTCGAGGGCGCGGTGGTGGGGCATGATCAGGTGCGCGTTCGCCGAGATCAGCAGCCGCTCGCAGCTGATGCCGCGGTCCCGCAGCCCGTCGATCTCCTGCAGCAGCACCGCCGGGTCGATCACCACGCCGTTGCCGATGACCGGGACGACGTCGGGCGACAGCACTCCGGACGGCAGCAGGTGCAGCGCGTAGCTCTTGTCGCCGATGACCACCGTGTGGCCCGCGTTGTTGCCACCCTGGTAGCGGACGACGTAGTCGACGTCCCCGCCGAGCAGGTCTGTCGCCTTGCCCTTGCCCTCATCTCCCCACTGGGCACCGACAAGAACGATGGCAGGCATGCCACTTTTCCTTCCCACGACGAAGGCCCCGGTCGCCGCAAGCGAAGGGGCCTCTTGCGATCAAAGCGTACCCTCAGCTGGGCTGCAAGGAAACCGGAGGCGGATCCGCCCCCGGCCGGGGCCTTGGGCGGCGGGTCCGGCGGACGGCCCGTCCGGCCGCCGGACCGCCTGCGTCAGGAGCCGTTGAGGGCGTCGGCCGCGGCGGCGCTGCTGTCGCGGAGGAAGGTCCGGCAGCGCTCGGCCTCGGAGTCCTCGCCGATGGCGGCGGCGGCACGGGCGAGGGCGTGCAGGGCGCGCAGGAAGCCGCGGTTCGGCTCGTGCTCCCAGGGGATGGGGCCGTGGCCCTTCCAGCCTGCCCTGCGCAGCTGGTCCAGCCCGCGGTGGTAGCCGGTGCGGGCGAACGCGTAGGAGTCGATGACGCTGCCCTTGGCGAAGGAGCGGTCGGCCAGCTCGGCCCAGGCGCCCGGGTAGTCCGGGTGGCGCGCGGCGACCTCGAACGGGTCGATGCCGTTCTCCAGGGCCGTCCGGGCCTCTTCGTTGTCCGGAAGTTCGGTCGGAGCGGGGCCGCCGAGCAGGTTCTGGGTCATGCGGGCCATCGTAAGCAGCCCCGGCGGGCGCCCGACAACCCGGGGCGCGGGCCCCCGCCGCCTGGGCGCGGACGCGCCCAGGGGACAGGGGCTGCCCGCACCCGCCGCGTGCTACTTGCCGGATCCGAAGAGGGAGGCGACCAGGTCCGTCAGCTTCGGTGCCGTCGAGCCGGCCCCCTTGACCTGGGTCCGCATGGCCGGGAACAACTCGGTGTAGCTCTTGCTCGTCAGGTACATCTGGAAGTTCGCGGCGTTGTTCCCGGACGCCGACGGCAGTCCGGCGCGGAAGTCGACGAGCCAGCCGAGCGCCCCGCAGCTGCTCGCGGGGACGGAGAACGTCGTGTCGTTCATCTTCATGGCGATGGCGTTGTCGAACCACTCGACCGAGCCGTCGTCGCCGACGAGGTTCAGCGAGATCGGTGCCTTCTTGGAGCCGATGTAGCAGCCGTCACCGAGCAGATCGTTCTTGAGCTTGATCCTCATGTCGATCGTGGAGGCGTACTGGCCCTGGTCGGTGGTGTAGAGCCTGAAGCTGCCGACGTACTGGGTCTTGACCTTGAGGCCGAGCAGCGGGAGGGACCCCGTCCCGGGGATGCCGAGCGCGCCGTCCGGCACGGTCATCGCCTTCGACCGCATGCTCACGAAGATGTTGACGGGCTCGGACGTCTCGGGGTCGAAGCTGGACTGCATGGTGATCGTGACCGGCTCGGTGATCTGCTGCGTCATCGAGCCGAGCTTCATCGTGCCGCCGCTGAGGACGATGACCGCGCACTGCCAGTTGGCGGGGTCGGCGCCGACGGGCAGCTGGTCGGGGCAGTCGCCGAAGTCGAACTCGACGGGCGCGTTCTCGCCGAAGTCGGCGGCCGCGGGCGCGGCGCCGAGGGCGACGACGGCGGCCGGCACGGTCAGCGCGAGAGCGGACAGCAGCCGGGCGGACCGGAGCAGGGCGCGCATCCGGGCACGGGAAGTGGAGAACTTCATGGGGGTGGGGTGCCTTCCTGGCGGGCGCACGCGATCGCAGCGCTTGAGAACGTTCCAACCAGTCCACACTGTAAAGATCCACTTCTCCCGATCTCAAGATCCCGTGCAGCGTCTCCGTGCCGTCCCCGTGGCCGCTACCGGTCAGTAATCGCCGTGCCGCCCGCGCTCCCACCAGGGGCGGCGGTTCGCCGGCGGCACGGCGGAGCGATGCCGCGTCCGGAGCCGCGGAACGCATCTGGAGCTCGCCGCCGCGTCCGCCTACGATCAACCGATGAGCAGGCCGCAGGGCGTCGACACGTCCGTCCCGAGCCCCGCCCGCGTCTACGACCACCTGCTGGGCGGCAAGGACAACTACGAGGTCGACCGCAAGGTCGCCGACGGGCTGCTGAAGATCATTCCCAGCATGCGCCTGGTCGCCCGGGAGAACCGCGCGTTCCTCGGACGGGCCGTCCGGTACCTGGCCGGTGAGGCCGGCATCAGGCAGTTCCTGGACATCGGGACGGGCTTGCCGACGCAGGACAACGTCCATGACGTGGCGCAGCGGATCGAGCCCGCGGCCCGCGTCGTCTACGCCGACAACGACCCCGTCGTCCTCGTCCACGCGCGCGCCCTGCTCACCAGCACCCCCGAGGGCGCCACCGACTACGTCGAGGCCGATCTGCGCGAGCCGGACGCGATCCTGGAGCACGCGGCGGCCACGCTGGACTTCGACGAGCCCGTGGCCCTCCTCCTGGTCGCGATCCTGCACTTCCTCCCGGACGAGGACGGCGTGCACGGCATCGTGGCAAGGCTGGTGGACCGGCTGGCGCCCGGCTCCTACCTCGTGATCTCACACGGCACGCCCGAGGAGAACCCGCAAGGGGCGTCCGACGCCGCCGAGGAGTACACCAGGCAGGCTCCCAGCGCCCAGATCACTCCCCGGAACCGCGACGCCATCAACGGGTTCTTCACGGGCCTGGAACCGGTCGACCCCGGCCTCGGCTACATCACGTCCTGGCGCCCCGAGGGCCCGGTCGTCCCGCCCGAACAGGTCGGCCTCTACGGCGGCGTGGCCCGCAAACCATGAGCGGACGTGCCGAACCTTCTTGACCGGCCTCAGCGAATGGTGGCGCCGGCGAGAGGCAGGGTGAAGTGGGCCGCGCCGCCGTCCAGGGTGGAGCGGGCGGACGGCCAGCCGTGCCGGACGAAGTGGAGCCCCTGCCGGTTCGTGAGGATGATGTCCGCGTCGAACTCGTTGATTCCGCGCCGTGCGGCCAGTCGCGCTAGGTGGCCGACGAGGGTGGTGCCCAGGCCCCGCTGCTGCCACGGGTCGGTGACGAGGACGGCGACGTCCGCCCGCCAGGGCCGCGCGGGGTCGCGGACGTACTCGGCGATGCCGGCGATCTCGTCGCCGTCCAGGCCGACGAGGGCGTCGCGGTCCCAGTGGTCGAGGCGGTCGAGCAGGCCCATGTAGTGGTCGGGGATGCGGGGCGTCCCCGAGAAGAAGCGCGTGTAGAGGCTGGCGGCCGAGAGCCGCTCCGACATCCGCCGGACGCGGGGGCCGTCGGTGATCCCGTACGGGCGGATCCGGACGTCGGCCAGCGCGGCGTCAATGCGAGCGGCGCTGCGCACATCGAGTTGCTTCACACAACTTATTGGACCGCATGAAGTTGTGTGAAGCAACCCACGAGCCCGGTGCATCGCGCCGCGATCCGGGCGGCGGCCGGCCCGTCAGGGCGGCGGGCGGCGGCCGAGGAAGGCGACGAGGCGTTCGCCGGGCGACGCGTGCGGACCCGCTTCGACCGGTTCGCGGAAGAGGGGACAGCGCCCGTCCGGCGGCGCCAGGGTTCTCGCCACCGTGAGGAGGTGCACGGCCAGACCTGGAGGGACGGGCTGCCTTGCGCCGGTCGCCTGCGCGACGTCCCAACCGTGCACGACCGCTTCGAGAGCACCCGCGCCGGCCACCAGTTCGCCGGGGATCCGCAGGTCGCCGATCGCCGCCCTCGTGCCGCGGCCCGGGCAGGCGGCGGAGGCCCTGGCGTGGCGGAGCACGCGAACGGCCTGCACGCGCAGTGCCGACACCGGGTCGCCGGCCGGTTCGACAGCGACGGGGCGGAGGCCGATCCGGCCCGCCGCCAAACCCTCGTGCACCGCGGCGAGGGAGTCGCCGATGTGCAGCAGCAGCATGTGGAGATCCCATTCGGCGCACGGCGTCGGGCGCGTGAGCATTCGCCGAGTGACGGGCTGGACGGCGGTCAGGAGGAAACCGATCGAGCACTCCAGGATGCCCGCGCTCGATGGCGGGGACGGGCTCGAAGGGAGGGGCGTACTCGGTGGGAGGGACATTGACGCGCCGGCCGATTCCCGCATTCGGCTCCTCCGCTCGCTAGGACGGTCACCAGGGCAGACCGCCGCCGCGCGGAGAATTCATCGGCGGCCCTGGCGGAGCCAATCCTGCGGCCGCCGAGAAAAATGAAACGTCGGCGTTTATCGAGAAAGGCGCACGTTTCGCGGGGAAGGTGCGCTGTACCGCCAGATCAGGCGCTCGGGCCGGGACGGGGATCGACGTCGCCGGGGCCGAGTTGCGCCCCGCAGGAATCGCAGGTGAAACGGGGGGTCAGCGTGCCGTCGCAGCCCCGGTGGCCGATGACCAGGGGCGGGCCGTCCGGCGCGTAGTGGCGGTCGCCCCACATCATCAGGGTCATGACCGCGGGCCACAGTTCCACGCCCTTGCGGGTCAGCCGGTACTCGTACCGGTCCGGCCGCTCCTGGTACCTGACGCGGCGCATGATGCCCTCGTCGCAGAGCCGGTTGAGCCGGTCGGTGAGGACGTTGCGGGCCACGCCGAGGGCGTCCTGGAAGTCGTCGAAGCGCCGCACGCCCTGGAAGGCGCTGCGGATCACCAGCATCGTCCAGCGGTCGCCCACGACCTCCAGCGAGCGGGCGACCGAGCAGTTCTGCGACTCGTACGTGCGGGGCAGTGCCACGCCTTCGACCCTACCCGCGTTTCGTCAGGCAACGGGCTCGGCCGGGGGCCCGCCGTGCGGCCCCCGGCCCGCTCCACTACTTCAGCTTCTTGCCGGCGGACTGGAGGTTCTCGGCGGCCTCGACGATGCGGGCGGCCATCGCGGCCTCCGCCGCCTTGCCCCACGAGCGCGGGTCGTACTGCTTCTTGTTGCCGACCTCGCCGTCGACCTTCAGCACGCCGTCGTAGTTGCGGAACATGTGCTCGGCGACCGGACGGGTGAACGCGTACTGGGTGTCGGTGTCGATGTTCATCTTGACGACGCCGTACGACACCGCCTCGCGGATCTCCTCCAGCGTGGAGCCGGAGCCGCCGTGGAACACGAGGTCGAACGGCTTGTCCTTGCCGTACTTGGCGCCGACCGCGTCCTGGATCTCCTTGAGCACCTCGGGACGCAGCTTGACCGAGCCCGGCTTGTAGACGCCGTG
This sequence comes from Actinomadura sp. NPDC000600, assembly GCF_040492135.1. Classification (NCBI taxonomy): domain Bacteria; kingdom Bacillati; phylum Actinomycetota; class Actinomycetes; order Streptosporangiales; family Thermomonosporaceae; genus Actinomadura; species Actinomadura sp. NPDC000600. The sequence continues at coordinate 263,435 of NZ_JBEUPD010000006.1, read as the reverse complement.
CACGTTCCCGAACGTCGCGGCCAGGATGTAGCGGCCCTTTTCGCCGACGCCCACGGCCTCGGCGGTCGCGATCGCGTCGCCCGGCGTCGTGTACAGCTTCTCGTTGATCTCGTTGGCGACGCCGTCCTCCTCGCCGCCGACGACCCCGATCTCCATCTCCATGATGATCCGGGCCTTGGCGCACTCCTCCAGCAGCTCGGCGGCGATCTGCAGGTTCTCGTGCAGCTCGACGGCGGACCCGTCCCACATGTGCGACTGGAACAGCGGCTCCTCGCCGCGCGCCACCCGCTCCTGCGAGATCTTCACCAGCGGCCGCATGAAGCCGTCCAGCTTGTCCTTCGGGCAGTGGTCGGTGTGCAGGGCGATGTTCACCGGGTACTTGGCCGCCACGACCCGGGCGTACTCGGCCAGCGCGGTCGCGCCCGTGACCATGTCCTTCACCGTGGAGCCGGACAGGTACTCGGCCCCGCCGGTGGACACCTGCACGATTCCGTCGCTCTCGGCCTCCGCGAACCCGCGCAGCGCGGCGTTCAGCGTCTGGCTGGACGTCACGTTGATCGCGGGGAAGGCGAAGCCGTCGCGCTTCGCACGGTCGAGCATCTCCGCGTAGACCTCGGGCGTTGCGATGGGCATTGTCAGCGTCCTTTCATACGCAGGGTGCCGCCGGGCATCCGGCCGGGCGGTAGCTCCCGGACGTCCGCGTACCCAGTGAGTGCCCAGGTCACGCGGTTTCCGGTTCGGGCATGCCGTCCGCGCTCAGTATCTCGCCTAATCGGAGCGTGGGGAAAGGTACGCTCGCGGTGTGGATCTCACTGCCCTTCCCCTTGACATCATGGAGTGGCTGCACCCCACCGCGTGGCTGCAGCTCTTCGGCACGTTCGCGACGATCGGCGTGCTCGCCATCATCTTCGCGGAGACCGGCCTTCTGGTCGGCTGCATCCTCCCGGGCGACTCGCTGCTGTTCACCGCGGGGATCCTCACGGCGGTCTCGACCGTCAACGGGCAGGAGTTCCAGCCGCTGTCGCTGCCCTGGCTGCTCATCGGCGGCCCGGTGGCGGCGATCGCCGGCGCCCAGCTCGGCCACTTCCTCGGCGCCCGCTACGGCCGCAAGCTCTTCGACCGGCCCGACTCCCGGATCTTCAAGCACGAGTGGGTGGAGAAGGCCGAGTACTACTTCAACCGGTTCGGTCCCGCGAAGGCCGTGGTGCTCGCCCGGTTCATCCCGATCGTTCGGACGTTCCTGAACCCGCTCGCCGGGATGCTCGGCATGGACGCGAAGAAGTTCTTCGTCTGGAACGCGATCGGCGGCATCGTCTGGACGGACGCGCTGTTCCTCCTCGGCCACTTCCTCGGGTCCGAAGTGCCCGACGTTGAGAAGTACATCCTCCCGGGCGTAGCGGTCATCTTGGTTCTTTCGGTCATTCCGATCATTCGGGAGGTCCTGAAGGGGCGCAAAACGGACCACGGTCCGAATAAGAATGGTCCCGAAGAGTCCCGTCCGTCGCTCAGCGGTGACAGTTATCGCTAACCTCCCCATGTGGGACGTCACCGGTCGGACCCTAGGGGTCTCGCGCGCATACTGATCGCGGCCTTGGCCGTGATGGCAGCCTTGGCCCTGCTCATCGTCGGCGGCATGGCCCTGGTCAACGCGATCATGAGCGAACCCGACAAGAAGGGCCCCGCCACCGGGGTCTCGGCTTCGAGCGACGGCGGGCGCAAGACCCCGAGCGGCAGCGAGGCCACGACGTCGCCCACGGCCGCGCTGCCCCTGGTGATCCACGTGACCGGCCAGCCCACGAAAGTCGTCGTCCGCGTCGCCGACGCCGGCGGCAAGGTCCTCGCCAACGGCCCCCTCAGCACCGGCGACACCCTCCAGTTCAAGGAGGCGCCCCTGGCGGTCGCCGCCTCCAACGGCGGCTCCCTGCAGGTCGTGATCTACGGGGAGGTCCAGCCGCGCCAGCCGAACGGGCAGCGCGCCCAGTGGTTCATCAAGGCCCGCTAGCCGAGCCCCAGGTCGGCGACGTCGTACGGGTGCCGGTACTCCAGCCCCTCCTCGGCGATCCGGCCGGCCGCACCGCGCTCCAGGATCGTCGCGACCGCGACGACTTCCGCTCCCGCCTCGCGTAGCGCCTCCACCGCGGTGAGGACCGAGCCGCCCGTGGTCGAGGTGTCCTCCACCGCGAGGACGCGTCGGCCCGCCACGTCCGGCCCCTCGATCCGGCGCTGGAGCCCGTGGGCCTTGCCCGCCTTGCGGACGACGAACGCGTCCAGCGCCCGGCCGCGCGCCGCCGCCGCGTGCAGCATCGCGGTGGCCACCGGGTCGGCCCCGAGCGTGAGCCCGCCGACGGCCTCGTAGTCCAGGTCGGCGGTCTCGTCCAGCATGACCCGGCCCACCAGCGGGGCCGCGGCCCCGTCCAGCGTCACCCGGCGCAGGTCCACGTACCAGGACGCCCGCTTGCCGGAGGACAGCACGAAGTCCCCGTGCACCACGGCCTTGTCCTTGATCTTCTGCAGCAGCTCATCTCGATCGCTCACGTGCAGAACCCTATTCACCCTGCGTACGCGCCCCGGCCCCGGCGTGTACGGTTCGCGGGGTGACACCCGGAACCGTCGTCCTGCTGCACGCCCCCGGCGCCACCGCGGCCTCCTGGGGCGACCTCCCCGAGATGCTCCGCTCCTACGGCCTGGACGTGGTGGCCCCGGACGTCCCGGGCGACGACGGCCCCCGCTACATCGCCCGCGTCTCGCTGACCATCACCGCCACCGACCCGGTGGCCCCGCTCGTCCTCGTGGCCCACGGTGCCGCGGGCCCCCTGCTGCCGGGCATCGCCCTGGCCCAGCGCGCCGCCCACCGCCCGGTAGGCGGCTACGTCTTCGTCGACGCCGACCTACCCCGCCCCGCTCGCCACGACCACGGCGCCCCGCAGGACACCCTCCCCACGGCCCCAGATTGGCCCGAGGCGCCCTGCGGCTACCTCCGCACCCATTCGGACCGCTCCGCCTCCCCCGAGCACGACCAGGCCATCAGAGAGGCCCACCTACGAGGCTGGCCGACAACCGAGCACGACCCCCCCACCGCAGTAGCCCAGTCCCTGAGCGAACTAATAGCCAGGTTGTGACTGTGTCTTCCCAGGGGGGCGACCCCCTGGAACCCCCGTTGCGAGCCGGGCGATCCTCACGCCACGGTGCTGGTGGGTTGTGCCCGTGCGGGTTTGTGCGTGGCGCTGCGGTCGCCCGGCTCGGCGGTTCGTGCGGCCTCCAGGCGCTTAGAGCGCCTTCCGGCCGCCCGACCCGCGCCGTCGCTCAGGTCCACTCCAAGAGCGTTCGGCGTGGCACGTCCAAGAGCGTTGGGCGTGGGCGGTTCACGCCCTCTTGGAGTGGGTGCTCAGCCGGGGCGCGGGCAGGTGCGTGGAGCGAGTGCAGCGAGCGCAACGCGCATGCCCGCCGACGCGGGCGACCGCAGCGACGCCGCACACGCCGTCACGGGCACAAGAGCCGCAACGGCGGCGTGAGGATCGCCCGCGTCGCAACGGGGGGTTCCAGGGGGGTCGCTCCCCCTGGGTAACTAAGAGTTCTTTAGGAGGTCGTCCAACAGTGCGTCGTAGTCGTCTTCGCTGCGGCCCAGGTCTATGCGGGCGCGGTAGCGGAGGCGGAGGAGGGCTTCCAGGCTGTCCTCGGCCAGGGCTACGTCGTCCAGGCCCGGGGTGAGGGTGTCGGCTTCCGGGGACGGGCCCTCGTCGGGGCCGCCGCCTATGCCGGTGCCTACCGCGCGGTCGCGGAGGGCTAGGACGACGTCGGCGCCGCTGGTGGCCCATTCGTGGGCGCCGGTCGCGTCGCCCTGGGCGTAGAGCACCTCGGCCACGGCGCGGTACACCTCGGGGTCGCGCGGCTTGTCGTCGCGGATCTGCTCGACGAGGGCGCGGGCCTCGTCGGCCTGGCCGAGTTCGAAGAGCGCGTCGGCGAGGTAGGCGCGCGCGTCGCCGTAGGTCTCGCCGCCGTCCTCCATGGCCCGGCGGTACAGCTCGGCCGCCCTGGCGTGGTCGCCGGCGTGCTGCCACTGCTCGCCCGCGCGCAGGAGGACGTTGGCGCGGGACACTCCGCCGGACACCGACTCGGCCAGCTCGGCCAGCCGGCGGGCCGCCGAGATGTGATCGCCGGTGCGCAGGGTGTCGAACTCCAGATCGTCGAGATCGTCTTCCGTCACATGCGTCACGGTTCAACGCTACCCGGCACCGCCCGGCCGAAGCGGGCGAATCGATGATGATCGTGGAATACCGGTGCTAATGAGCGGACGTCAGGTCACCTGCGTGAACGTTCGAGCGCGTCCCAGAAGCCCCGGCGCAGGGCGTGGCGCACCTCGTCGTGCAGGAGGAAGTCGATGGGCAGGGAGGAGCCCTGCAGCAGCCTGGCCTCCAGGTCGGAGGGCATGCGCGGCTTGCGGGCGAGGACGGCCTCCAGCCACAGGGCGGGGGCGTCCCGGGCGACGGACTCGCCGAAGTCCTGGCCCTCCTGGTGGGCGGCCTTGACGGCGTCCGAGAGCGTGGGCGTCTGCTGTGCCGGGACGGGCATCTGCTGAGGGCCGGTGTAGGGGCCGTGCTGCTGGCCGCCGGACTGCATCGTCTGCGGCTGGAGGGTCTGCGGGGGCGGCGGCGGGGACGGCGCCGGGACGGGGGAGGAGGTGTACTGCGGGCCGAGGCTCCGCGGCGGGGCGGAGGGGGCCGGAGCCGGGGCCTGCGTCGAGGACGGCCCGGCCGCCGGGGCCGGGGCGGGCTGCGAAGGGAGCGGCTGCCCGCCGGAGCTGTAGGGCGATCCGCCGTACCCGCCGCCCGAGCCGCCCGGCAGCGGCATGGGGCCGGTCCCGGTGCCCGAGCCGCCGGTCGCCGCGGATCCGCTGCCGAACCCGCCGGTCATGGCCGGGCCGAGGTCGCGGACGGGCGGGGCCGGGGTGGAGGCCGGGGGCGGGGGCGGGACGCTCAGCGGGGACGCGGGGGGCGGCCCGTTGTTCGAGGTGGTCTGGAGCGGGCCGAGCGAGCTCGCGTGCCCGTTCGTCGCGCCGTGCCCGTTGGACAGCGGGCTCGTCCCGAGCGAGGAGGAGCCGCTGTCCGCGCCGGCGAGCAGGTTCACGTAGGGGCGCAGGTGGCCGGAGCCGATCTCGATGAGGTCGTCGCACTCCTGGCGCAGCACCCGGGAGATCGTCCAGTTGCCGTCGACGGCGACGTGCACGATCGTCACGCGGACGCCGAGGTCCTGGGCGTCGGCGACGACCTGCGCGAGGTCCTCGTCGCCGCTCACCACGACGGCGTCGGCCAGCGCGGAGTTGCGGGCCAGGGCCATCAGGTCGCGGTGGATCTCGGCGTCGACGCCCTCGCGGCGGCCGGGGCGGATCCGGCCGAGCCGCAGCTTGAGGCCGGGCAGGTCTGCCAGCGCGTCGTGCTCGGGGGTGCGGCGCCCCTCGACCGTCGCCTCGTACCAGTAGCAGCGCAGCAGCGGCATGCCGGTGCGCTCCCTGGCGAGGTTGCCGAGCAGCTGCAGGAGGCCGCCGAAATCCCATGAGACGGTCTCGCGATGGCGCGTGCCGTGTACCGCCATGGCACCGTCAGCCAGCAGGTAGCCGGCGTCCACGAACAGCGCGCAGCGATCCATGCGGCACCGTCCTTCCTCAACACGGGAGTTCACAGCGTGCCCACTTCGGCGTAAGCGACCCCGGGCGCTTATAGCGTAGTGAAGCCCGTCTGCCCGGTAGGCCGTTACGGCGATTCGCCACTCTTTCATGGCAAGCCGCCGGTTGGCGACTCCCCGGTAACAAGGAATCGGGAGCCGCGGCGGACGCTACCAGCCCTTTAGGCTCCGTCCGGCCCTTCCGGAGGATCTTTACGGGAAGAATCAGGTCGCGGGTTCAGTCCGGACGTGCCCGCGACCCCCGCTTCATCTCCTCGTGGCGGGCGCGGCCGGGCGCGGTGCCGTAGGCGCGGTGCGGTGCCATATGAAGCGGGCCTGGCCGCATGGCGTGTCGACGCCGAGGCGGACGCGTACCTCGGCGGACAGCAGCGGCACCCGCAGTTCGATGTCGACCAGCAGGCCTCCCGGGGGTGCGGTCGGAGGAACGGGCGAAGTCGGGCGGGGCGTGGAGGGCTTCTGCGCGGGTGGTGCGGCGTGCGGCGGGCCGGTATGCGGTCGTGGCTTCGGCGCGGGGCGGGACGGCCGGCCGCGGGGAGTGTCCGCCATCGGACGGACGAACGCGGGACGCTTCGCGTGCGGTCTGGTGACCGGCGGCTTCGAGGCGTGCGGTTTGGAGGCGGGCGGTTTGGAGGCGGGCGGTTTGGAGGCGGGCGGCCTGGGAGCGGGTGGGACGGCCGGCTCGGCGACGGCGGGCGGCGGCCCGTCCGGGACGGGCGCCGCCTGCTCGTCCGACGCGAGCGTCAGGCCCAGCGCCACCGCCCCGGCGAGGACCGCCACGGCCGCGGCGATCATCTGCCGGCGCCGGGGCAGGTCGCGCAGCCACAGGAGGAGGCCGCCTCTGGACGCCAGGTAGGCGGCGCTCGCCGAGCCGAGGATGAGCGGGCCGATGATGTCGCGCAGGGCCGTGTTCACCTGCGCCAGCTCCCCGTGCAGGCCCTTGCAGCGCTTGCAGCGGTCGAGATGCCGCTTGACCCTGCGGGAGTCGCGGTAGGGGAGCGCGTCCCGCACGTAGGCGCCGAGCTTGGCCAGGACGGGACGGCACGCGTCGTCGGCTTCGAGGTCTTCCAGGTGCATCTGCAGATAGGCCTGCCGCAGCCCTTCGCGGGCCCGGTAGGCGAGGGCGGCGGCGCCGTTCGCGGTCAGGCCGAGGATCGGGGCGACGTCGGCCGGCCTCCCGTCCTCGACCTCGGTGTACCAGAGGACGGTCTGCCAGCGGTCGGGCAGCGAGAGGAACGCGCGCGCGATCAGCGAACGCTCCAGCTCCTCGACCGCCGGGTCGTCGAAGGGCTCCTCGACGTCGTACGCCTCGATGTCGCCGGTGCGGTGGAGGCGCTGGTCGGCGCGCTGCCGGTCGTAGACCGTCCTCCGCACCACCGTGAGCAGGTAGGGCCGAAACCCGGAATCGGGCCCGCCCCCGCGCTTCAGGACGGCGAGGACCTTCGTGAAGGCCTCCTGGACGGCGTCCTCGGCGGCGTCGCGCTCGGTCAGCTGCCCCGCGAGCCTGCGCGCGGCCGGCAGGTGCCGTTCGTACAGGATGCCGAAGGCGGCGTCCTCGCCCTGGCGGACCCGGTAGATGAGCACGGCGTCGCCGGCCTCGGCGCCGCCGGGCCCCGTCGCGTCGTCCCCTCGCTCCATGCTTGCTCATTGTGACTGATTGACCACTTGTTGTCGCTCAATTTGGTCGCACATGTATCGGCGGGTCGCGTCATAGCCGGGGCGCCGCGCCGTTGGAGGTGTGTGGAAGGCGTCAGGGGCGGGCCGTTCCACGCGGGCGGGTGCGTTCGCTCTGTCGAGGGGGCGGAGCGAACGCACCCCGTGCGTCACGTGATGCCGGCGCGCCCCATCTCGGACAGCGTGCCGGTGTCCCCCGGCGTCTCCCAGCGCACGCGGCAGTCGCGTCCGGACAGTTCGACGGTGGCGATGGCGTTGTCGAACCAGGGGCCGTTCGTCATCCGCCACCGGATCGGCGGGACGGGGACCTTCGCCATCTTCGCCAGTGCGCGGAACGGTCCCCCGGCGGTCCGGGAGTAGGCGAGGCGGTTCGCCCACCGGAACTTGCCCTCCAGCGGGTTGCGCAGGGGAGAGCAGACGACCTGGCTGATCTTCGACTGCGTGGCGGGCTTGGTGATCCGCGCCAGGTAGGAGTAGTGGATGTCGCCGGACAGGAACGAGATGCTCGCCGGCGCCGGGCCGCGTTCCCCGCGCCCGACGGCGACCACGTCGGCGGCGACGGCGCGGAACGACCGCTCGAACGCGGCCCAGTGCTCCAGGTCGGCGGCCTGGCGGACCTTCTCGCCGAGCGCCGCGACCCGCTTCCCCCACGCCCCGCCCGCGACGGCCTCGTTCCACGACTCGGCGTGGTGGATCGCCATGGGCAGCAGATAGGGGAGCGAGCTGGCGATGAGCAGGTGGTCCATGCCGCCCTGGCACTGGCCGTCCAGCCAGTCGAACTCGTCGTCGTCGAGCATGCCGCGCCGGTCGGCCGTGAGCAGTCGGGAGCAGCGGCTGTCGACGACGATCAGGCGCGTGCCGCCCCAGTCGTGGGCGTAGCTCCAGCGCGTGCTGTCGGGGCGCTTGTCGGCCTTCTCGGCGAACTCGTCCAGGACGGCGCCCGCGTCGCCGGTCTCGTCCGAGGCCGCCCGGACGGCCGCGAGGACGGGGTCGGACGCCCGGTCCTGCGGCGCCATGTTCCCGAGGTGCTGGTAGATCCAGTACGACCCGATGCCGCCCGTGATGCGGGCCTTCCACCAGGGCTGAGACCACATCTCCTGGCGCCACGTGTACGAGGTGTTCCAGTCGTCCCGGATGTCGTGGTCGTCGAAGATCGTGAAGGTGGGGACGGTGGACAGCAGCCACCGCACGGCCGGGTCGTCGTGCCAGGCGAGCTTGTAGAGCTGCGTGTAGTCCTCGAAGTCGGCGACCTCGCCGTCCGGGGGCGAGCCCGGGGCGCGGCGGCCGCTGATGAACTCGCGCATCTGCGGGGTCAGCTCGTCGGCGTACACCTGGTCGCCGACCATGAGCAGGACGTCCGGCCAGGCGACGTCGTCCCCGCCCGTGCGGAGCCTGTCCGCGAACGCGGTGAGGGCGTCGTGCCCGTACTCCTCCACGGTGCCGGGGGAGCGGCGGCAGGAGCCGAAGGAGATGCGCAGCTCGCCGTGCTCGCGCAGCGTCCTGATGAGGGACGGGGGAAGCCCGCCGCCTGCCTCGGGCCAGACGGTCTCGCCGTCCGCCACCACCTCGTACGGGATCCGGGCCCCCGGCGCGAGCCCGTCGATCTCGACGACGGCGTAGTGGTGGCCGTGCGCCGTGAACGTGCGGGCGGACGCGTCCACCCCCTGCTCCCGGTTGACGACCCTGACCTCGCACGGACGGTCGGTCTCCACCCAGATCGTCGCGGTGTGGTGACTCACGTGCCGGAGGTGGGGGCCGAGTACCAAAGCGGTCATAGAACGCCTCTCTAGCGGACGGGCGCCCATGTGTCCACAGCCCGGCCCTGAGACAAGCCGCGCACGACGCCGGGCCGTGAGGGACGATCTCGCGCACGGGTAGGGGTCAGCGCGATCCCAGGACCTCGTTCTCCTTCTCGGGATCCAGGCCGAGCACTGGACGGTCAGGGCGCTGCGGGGCCGTGCCGCCTATCGACCGGAGCCACTCCCAGGTGTCCGCGACCGTCTCCTGGACGGGCCGGCAACGCAACCCTGCCGAAAGGGCCTTGGTGACGTTGCCTTTGTGGAGGGTGTCGTAGTCCTCCCCAGGCGGAAGCCAGACGGGGAGGTCCATCCACGGCCGGATGCCCGCCTCCAGGATCGTTTCGGGGGCCGTCCAGACGAGGTTCGCGTCCGAGCCCGTCACGTCGACGCAGGCTTGGAGCAACTCGTCCATCGTCGTGTGGCCGGGCGGGCTGACCAGGTCGTAGGGCCCGCCGAGCCCTTGTTCGACGGCATTGAGCGTCCATATGGCGAGGTCCCTGACGTCGATGTACTGCAAGCCGGCGTCGCGGGGGCCGGGAGCCAGGACGTCGCCGCCGCGCGCCATGCGCGTGAGCCACCAGGGCAGCCGCCCGATGTTCTCGTAGGGGCCGAGGATGAGACCCGCCCGCACCAGGAGCGCGTCGTCCCCGAACGCGTCGAGCGCCGCGAGTTCCCCGCCGCGCTTCAACGCCGCGTAGTCCTCGACATCGCCGTCGTCCGGGGAGCCGTCCACCACCTCGGCTTCTTCGCCGAGCCCGGCCGGCTCAGGGAACCGGTACACCGAGCGGCTGGAGATGTAGACGTACCGTGCGACCCGGCCGGCGAGCAGGCGCGCGGTGCCGCGGACGGCGAGCGGCGCCCCGGACCAGGTGTCGACGACGGCGTCCCACTCCCCGTCCTCCAGGGCCTTGAGGCCGCCCTCGGCCGTGCGGTCGCCGTGCAGCGACGCGACCCCTTGGGGCGGCTCGTGGCGCCCTCTGTGGAAGACCGTGACATCCCAGCCGCGGCCGAGTGCCTCTTCGGTGACGGCCCGTCCGACGAACTCCGTCCCGCCCAGCATCAGAAGCCTCATGGGGAGCACTCTGCCTTCTGTACGTTCTGTACGGAACGGCTGCACGCTCACAGCGTAAAGAGCCGCCGTTCGGTCTTCCTCGCGAAATCTCCTCCAGGGTGTCGAAATCGGCCGGTGCCGAGTGTCGACAGGGGGAGAGGCAATCCGGCGGAGGGGGAGACATGGATGGGAACACGCGCCGGTGGGCGGCGCTCGGGCTGCTGTGCGCGGCGAACTTCATGGTGATCCTCGACTCGCAGATCGTGCTGCTGGCGCTGCCGTCGGTCGAGCGCGACCTCGGGTTCACCGGCGGCGGGGCGCAGTGGGTGCTGAGCGCCTACCTGCTCGGGTTCGGGGGCCTGCTGCTGCTCGGCGGCCGGATGGCCGACCTGGCCGGACGGCGCCGGACCTTCCTCGCCGGGACGGGCCTGTTCCTCGCGGCGTCGCTGCTGTGCGGATCCGCCTGGAGCGGCGGGGTGCTGATCGGCGCCCGCGTGGCGCAGGGGGTGTCGGCGGCGCTGATGGCGCCGAGCGCGCTGTCGATCGTGACGGCGGCGTTCGCGGAGGGGCCGGAGCGGAACCGGGCGATCGCCGTGTGGGCGGGCGTGGGCGGGTTCGGCGCGACGGCGGCGCTGCTGGCCGGCGGCCCGCTCACCGGCGGGCCGGGCTGGCGGTCGATCTTCTTCCTGAACGTGCCGGTCGCGCTGGTGCTGCTCGCTCTCGGGCCGTCGCTGCTCGACGAGAGCCGCGGCGGGACGCGCCGCGGCTACGATCCGGTGGGCGCGCTGACCGTGACGCTGGCGGCGTCGGCCGCGGTGCACGGGGTCGTCCGGATTCCCGAGAAGGGCTGGGCGAGCGCGTGGACGGCCGGGTCGTTCGCGGTCGCGGTCGCCGCCGGGCTGGCGTTCGTGCTCGCCGAATCGCGGTCGGCGGCGCCCCTCATCCCGCTGCGCACGTTCCGGTCGCGCCGCCTCACCGGCGGGAACGCGGTCGCGCTGGCGGCCGCGATGACGGTGTTCGGGACGTCGCTCGCGCTGTCGCTGTACGCGCAGGGCGTCCTCGGCTACTCGCCGCTCGTGTTCGGTTTCGCCACGGCGGTGCTGCCGGTGGCGGCGGTCGCCGGGTCGTTCACCGCGCAGGCGGCACTCCGGCGGGTCACCGTTCGGGCGGTCGCGCCGGCCGGGCTGGCGTTCATGGCCGCGGGCTGCCTCGCACTGGCACGCGTGCCGGCGGGCGGCTATGCGAGCGTCCTGCTGCCCGGGCTGGTGCTGCTCGGGTTCGGGCTCGGAGCGTCCGGGGTCGCCGGGTCGGTCGCCGCCCTCGCCGGGGCCACCGAGGGCGACGCGGGCCTGGCGTCCGGGATCAACACGGCCGCGTTCCAGTTCGGCGGCGCGTTCGGTGTGGCGGTCGCGTCCACCGCCGTCCTGTCCTGGGCGGACGTCGCCGAGCCCGCCGCCGGGTTCCGCGCGGCCTTCGCCGCCTCGGCCGGGATCGCCCTCGCGGGGGCCGTGGTCGCGGTCGCGCTGCTCAAGACGCCGGCCCGGCGACGAGTTCCGGAGCCGGTGAAGGTCACAACCTGATACGAGGAGGAACCATGCGGTACCTGATGATGATCTGCGGAGTCGAGAAGGACGAGCTGTCCCCGGACGAGCTGACGGCGATGATCGCCGACACGGAGGCCTGGGTGAAGGAGATGGAGGGCCGCGGCGTCCGGAAGCTCGGCGACCGGCTGCGCCCCACCGACACCGCGACGACCGTCCGCGTGCGCGAAGGCGAGACGCTGCTGTCGGACGGTCCGTTCACCGAGACCAAGGAGCAGATCCTCGGCTTCGACCTGATCGACTGCGCCGACCTGGAGGAGGCCGTCGAGATCGCCTCCAAGCACCCGTCGGCGCGGTACGGGTCGATCGAGGTGCGGCCGCTGTGGCCGTTCGGGGAGGACTGACGGAGGCCGGAGACGCGGTCGCGGCGGCCTTCCGCGATGAGTGGGGCCGGGTCGTCGCGACCCTCATCCGCATGACGGGCGACTGGGACCTCGCCGAGGAGTGCGCCCAGGAGGCGTTCGCGCGCGCCCTCGAACGCTGGCCGCGGGACGGGGTGCCGCGCCGGCCGGGCGCGTGGCTGACCACGACGGCCCGCAACCATGCGCTGAACCGGATCCGGCGCGGCGCCACGGAGGACGCGAAGCTCAGGGAGCTGGGGGCGACGGCGGGCGCGGAGGAGCCGGCCGAGGCGGGCGGCCTGCCCGACGACCGGCTCCGGCTGATCTACACCTGCTGCCATCCGGCGCTGCCGGTCGAGGCCAGGGTGGCGCTCACGCTGCGCACCGTCCTCGGCCTGACCACGGGGGAGATCGCGCGGGCGTTCCTGGTCGCCGAGCCCGCGATGGCGCAGCGGCTCGTCCGGGCCAAGCGGAAGATCCGCCAGGCGGGCATCCCGTACCGGGTGCCGCCCGCGCACCTGCTGCCCGAGCGCACCGCGTCCGTCCTCGGCGTGGTGTACCTGCTGTTCAACGAGGGCTACGCGGCGAGCGGGGGCGCGGACCCGGTGCGCGCCGGCCTCTGCGCGGAGGCGATCCGCCTCGCCCGGCTCCTGCACGGCCTCGCGCCAGGGGACCCGGAGGTCGCCGGGCTCCTCGCGCTCCTGCTGCTCCAGCACTCCCGGCACGCCACCCGGACGGACGGGTCGGGCGACCTGGTCGCGCTGGAGGACCAGGACCGGCGTCGCTGGGACCACGCGGCGATCGCCGAGGGCGCCGCGCTCGTCGACGAGGCGCTGCGCCGCGGTGAACCGGGCCCGTACCAGGTGCAGGCGGCCATCGCCGCGTGCCACGCCACCGCACGCACGGCGGCCGAGACCGACTGGCCGCAGATCGCCGCCCTGTACGGACGGCTCGAAGCGATGAGCCCGGGGCCGGTCGTCCGGCTCAACCGCGCCGTCGCGGTGGCGATGGCGGACGGCCCCTCGGCGGGTCTGGCCCTGGTCGACCGCATCGAGGGCCTGGACGGCTATCACCTGCTCCACGCCACGCGGGCGGACCTCCTGCGCCGCCTCGGCCGTCCGGACGAGGCCGCCGCGGCCTACCGGGAGGCCCTCGCGCTGGCCCGCACCGAGGCCGACCGCCGCTACCTGGCCCGCCGCCTCGCCGAGGTCCGGCGCGCGGACTGACGGTTGCGGACGACCCCGAACCGGCGGCGGGGAGGGAGCCGATTCCGGGCGCGGCGCCTCACACGAGCCTGACCGGTGGTCATACCGGGCGGTATTTATACCCCATTCTTGGCCGTCGCGGGAAATTTACTGATTAGTGTTGCTGGCGGCAATGTTCTGGCTATGGTCGAGTCCTTGCAACTCTCATTCGGTGGGGAAATGGGCTTGGGCATTGACGGCTGCCTCGCGTCGATGATGACCATTCCGGGGGCGCGGCGGGTCACGCTCGTCGACTGCGCCAGCGGGCTCGCCGTGGCGGCGGCCGGCCGGGAGGACGTCGTCGACCAGCACGAGGACGCGGCCGGGGCGACCGACGTGGTGCGGGCGGTGCTGGCGTCGCCGGCGCTCAGCGCCACCGCGGCGGGAGACGACGTCGAGGAGATCATCGTTTGCGGTACGGGTGGATATCACTTATTGGCCCTCGCGGGCGCCAATCTCGACGGGCATCTATTCGTCCATTTGCTGCTCGATCGGGAAAGGGGAAACATCGCGCTGGCCCGGCTGCGCATGCGCGACCTCCTCGGCGAGATCACGGGCGGATGACATGGCGCACGTGGACGGCGTGGCGCACACGAATGACCGGGCGCACGCGAATGACCGGGCGCACGTGAGCGCGGGACGGGTCGGCGGAGCACTGGCGGCCCTGGAGCGGGAGAAGGCCACCGGCGTGCTGCGGGTGGGCGGTGACGGAGCGTTCCACGTCGAACGCGGGGCCGTCACCCGCGCGGAGAGCCGGCACGCGCCGGAACCCGCCGCCCGGCCGGACGGCCCCGACCCGGAGCTGCCGGCGCTGCTCGCGACGTTCGACGCCGCCTGCCTCCTGCTCGCCTCGGAGGCCGAGCCGGTGTTCACCGAGGGGCCGCCGAGCGGCGGCTCCAGGCGGATCACCGTGGCGACGCTGGTCCACGAGCGGCGCCGCCGCCGCGCCGTCCTCGACGCCGCCTGGCCCGACGCGGGCGTGGACACCGCGCCGGTCGTGCCGGTCCGGCGCGTCGGCCGGCAGCGCGTCATCCTGACCGGCGTCCAGGCGGAGATCCTGATCAACGCCGACGGCCTGCGCACCCCGGGGGAACTGGCGCGCGACCTCGGGCGGACGGTGTTCGGCTGCCTGCTCGCCGTGCGCGGGCTCGCCGCCGCGTCGCTGGTGCGGACCGGCCCGCCGGACAGACCGCCCGCCCGGCCGGACGGAGCGGCCGCCCCGCCGATCCGCGAGGAGATCCCCGCCGACTGGGCGCCGGCGGACCACGACCTGCTCGTCCGGCTCCACGCGGCGCTGGTGGAGCTCCGCTGACCGTGCTGGGGACCGAGTGGCTCACTTGATCGAAAGGCTGACGAAGGTGGCGAAACGAGCGGGGGCGGTCACGGCGGGCACGACGGCCGCGGCGGCCCGCGCGGCCGAGCAGGCGGCGCGGGCGACCGAACAGGCGGTGGTGGCCGAACTGAGGGCGCTGCGGGCCCGCGTCCCGCAGCTCAACGGGGGCCTGGTCGCCTCGGTGGACGGGCTGCTCATCGCGCACGACCTGCCCGACTCCGTCGAACCCTCCGGCATGGCGGCCGTGACGGCGACGGGCCTGTCCCTCGCGCACCGGATCGCGGAGACCGCGCACGGCGGGGCCTTCCACGAGGTCGTGATCCGCGGTGTGGACGGCTACGTGGTCAGCTACGCCGCCGGCCCCACCGCGTCCCTCACCGTCCTCGCGGACCCGGACGTCAACGTGGGGCGCCTCCACCTGGAGTCGCGCCCCGCCGCCCGAGCCATCGCCGCCCACCTCACGGGCACGCGCCGCTCATGACAACGAACGAAAGGGGAGCACCATGTCCAACCTCGACCTCGCCCTCAAGGACATGATGTCGATCGACGGGGCCATCGGCGTCGCCGTCGTCGACTACAACAGCGGGATGGCGCTCGGCCACCTCGGCAGTTCCAAGGCCCTCGACCTCCAGGTCGCGGCCGCCGGGAACACCGAGGTGGTGCGCGCCAAGCTCCGCACGATGGACCAGCTCGGCATCCAGGAGGAGATCGAGGACATCCTGATCAGCATCTCCAGCCAGTACCACGTCATCCGGCCGGTCACGGGCCGCAAGGGCAAGGGCCTCTTCCTCTACATGGCCCTCGACCGGAACCGCGGCAACCTGGCCCTGGCCCGCCACCGCCTCCGCGACATCGAGGAGAACCTGGAGATCTGACCCGCCGTTCCGCCGCCCACACCCCACGCCGGCGGAACGGCCCGCGAAGGCGGCCCCGGGGACCTCGTCCCCGGGGCCGCCCCCTCTCCGCTAATTCGTCAGCGTCAGCCCGCCGGACGGCTTGACGGTCAGGCTGTCGGCGGCCTCGTCGAGGTCGACGACCACCTCGTCGCCGTCGCGGACCTCCCCGGACAGCAGCTCGCGGGCGAGCTGGTCGCCGATCGCCGTCTGCACGAGGCGGCGCAGCGGGCGCGCCCCGTACAGCGGGTCGTAGCCGGTCAGCGCCAGCCACTCGCGGGCCGCGGGCGTGACCCGCAGCGTGAGCTGCCGGTCGGCGAGGCGGCCGGCCAGCCGGTCCACCTGGAGGTCGACGATGCGGGTCAGCTCGTCGGTCGACAGCGCGTCGAACAGGATCACATCGTCCAGGCGGTTGAGGAACTCCGGCTTGAACGAGTTCCGGACGGCGTTCCACACCGCCTCCCGCTTGGCCCCGTTCTCCAGCGTCGGGTCGACCAGGAACTGCGACCCGATGTTGGAGGTCAGGATCAGGATCGTGTTGCGGAAGTCGACCGTGCGGCCCTGGCCGTCGGTGAGGCGGCCGTCGTCCAGCACCTGCAGGAGGATGTCGAAGACCTCGGGGTGCGCCTTCTCCACCTCGTCCAGCAGGACCGCCGAGTAGGGGCGGCGCCGGACGGCCTCGGTGAGCTGGCCGCCCTCCTCGTAGCCGACGTATCCGGGCGGCGCGCCGACCAGGCGGGCGACGCTGTGCTTCTCGGAGTACTCGCTCATGTCGATGCGGGTCATCGCCCGCTCGTCGTCGAACAGGAACTCCGCGAGCGCCTTCGCCAGCTCGGTCTTGCCGACGCCCGTCGGGCCGAGGAACAGGAACGAGCCGGTCGGGCGGTCCGGGTCGGAGATGCCCGCGCGGGCGCGGCGCACCGCGTCCGACACCGTGCGGACCGCGGCCTCCTGGCCGATCAGCCGCCTGCCGAGCTCGTCCTCCATGCGCAGCAGCTTGGCGGTCTCGCCCTCCAGCAGCCGGCCCGCCGGGATGCCCGTCCAGGACGCGACCACGTCGGCGACGTCGTCGGGGCCGACCTCCTCCTTGACCATCGTGTCGCGGTTCTCGGTCGCCTCGGCCTCCTCCTCCAGCTGCTTCTCCAGCGCCGGGATCTCGCCGTAGACGAGCCGCGAGGACGTCTCCAGGTCGCCGTCGCGCTCGGCCCGCTCCGCCTCGCCGCGCAGCTGGTCGATCCGCTCCTTGATCTCGCCGACCCGGTTCAGCTCGGCCTTCTCCCGCTCCCAGCGGGCGTTCAGGCCGCTCAGCTGCTCCTGCCTGTCGGCGAGGTCGGCGCGGAGCCGTTCGAGGCGCTGCCGGGACGCCTCGTCGGTCTCCTTCTCCAGGTTCATCTGCTCCATCTTCAGCCGGTCGACGGCGCGCTGCAGCTCGTCGATCTCGACCGGCCGGGAGTCGATCTCCATGCGCAGCCGGGACGCGGCCTCGTCCACCAGGTCGATCGCCTTGTCCGGCAGGTACCGGGAGGTGATGTAGCGGTCGGACAGCGTCGCCGCCGCCACCATCGCCGAGTCGTTGATCTGCACCTTGTGGTGCGCCTCGTACCGGCCCTTCAGCCCGCGCAGGATCGCGATCGTGTCCTCGACGGACGGCTCGCCGACGAACACCTGCTGGAACCGGCGCTCCAGGGCCGCGTCCTTCTCGATCCGCTCCCGGTACTCGTCCAGCGTCGTCGCGCCGATCATCCGCAGCTCGCCGCGGGCCAGCATCGGCTTCAGCATGTTGCCGGCGTCCATCGCGCCCTCGGCCGCGCCCGCCCCGACGACGGTGTGCAGCTCGTCGATGAACGTGACGACCTGCCCCTCGCTCTCCTTGATCTCGTTCAGGACGGCCTTGAGCCGCTCCTCGAACTCGCCGCGGTACTTCGCGCCCGCGACCATCGCGCCGAGGTCGAGCGAGATGAGGCTCTTGCCACGCAGCGACTCGGGGACGTCGCCCGCGATGATCCGCTGCGCCAGCCCCTCGACCACGGCCGTCTTGCCGACGCCGGGCTCGCCGATCAGCACCGGGTTGTTCTTCGTCCGGCGCGACAGCACCTGGATCACCCGGCGGATCTCCGAGTCGCGGCCGATCACCGGGTCGAGCCGGCCGTCGCGGGCCGCCGCCGTCAGGTCGACGCCGTACTTCTCCAGCGACTGGTAGGTGCCCTCGGGGTTCTCGCTGGTGACGCGGGCGTGCCCGCGCACCTTCTCGAACGCGTCCAGCAGCGCCTGCGGCGTCGCGCCGAACTCCTTCAGCAGGCCCGCCGCCGGGCCGCCGTCGGCCGCCAGCCCGACGAGCAGGTGCTCGGTCGAGACGTACTCGTCCTCCAGCTGCTGCGCGCGGTTGGCCGCCGTGTTGACCGACCGCTGGAGCTGGCCGGACAGCCGCGGCGTCGCCACCGTCGACCCCTGCGCCTTCGGCATCGCCGCGAGCTGCTCCTCCGCCCGCCTGCGGATCACCTGCCAGTCGGCGCCGACCGCCTCCAGCAGCGGCACGGCCGTCCCGTCCGGCAGCCCGATCAGCGCCACCAGCAGGTGCTGCGGCTCGACCTCGGGATGCCCCTCGGCCGCCGCCCTGCGGACGGCGATCGACAGCGCCTCCTGGCTCTTCTGCGTCAGCTTGTAGTCCATCGCCCCACCCCGTAAGCCGTGTTCCTTCTGGGGGGCAACCCCCAGACCCCCGACAACTGCTCTGTCCTTCTGGGGGGCAACCCCCAGACCCCCGACAACTGCTCTGTCCTTCTGGGGGACAACCCCCAGACCCCCGACAACTGCCTTATTCAGTCCGAGTTGCGCTCGTGCCAGACCACGACGCTCGTCCGCCTGATGGGCACGAGGTCGGCGCCGGGAGTGCCGCTCGGTTCCCCGTGCCGCCGCTGCTGCGCCAGCCGCGCCGCGACCGCACGGGTCGATTCGAGTTCGTTCGCGAGCTCCTCCAGCGCGGCGTGCGCCTTGGCGAGCTCCTCGCGGAGCCGGGCGTTGTCGCGCTGCAGCTCCAGGATGTGCTTGATGCCGGACAGGTTGATGCCCTCCTCCTGGGAGAGCCGCTGGATCTCGCGGAGCATCACGATGTCCCGCATGGAGTAGCGGCGTCCCCGGCCCGCCGTACGGCCGGGGGACACCAGGCCCATCCGGTCGTAGGTGCGCAGCGTCTGCGGGTGCAGCCCGGACAGCTGCGCCGCCACGGAGATCACGTAGACCGGAGTGTCGTCGCCGAAGGGATCCATGAAGATCACTCCTGTCTGGCCTGCTGGAGGAGGTCGGCGCGCAGGTCGTCGCCCGCGCCCGCCGTCCGGAGCTTGGCGAGCGCCTCGCGCGACTGCTCGTCGAGCTTCTGCGGGACGTGCACGTCGACGGTGACGAGCAGGTCGCCCTTCGTGCCGTCGCGCCGCGGTGCGCCGCGCCCCTTCACGCGGAACTTGCGGCCGTTCGGCGTGCCCTCGGGCAGCTTCAGCGTGACGGGCTGCCCCTGGAAGGTCGGCACCCTGATCTCGCCGCCGAGCGCCGCCTCGGGGAAGGTCACCGGGACGGTCAGCGTCAGGTTGTCGCCGCTGCGGCCGAACACCTTGTGCGGCAGCACCTTGATGTTCACGTACAGGTCGCCGGCCGGGCCGCCGTTCTCGCCGGGCGCGCCCTTGCCCTTCAGCCGGATCTTCTGCCCGTCCGCCACGCCCGCCGGGATGCGGGCCTGGATGGTCCGGGTGCCGGTTGCGCGGCCGCTGCCGTGGCAGGTCGGGCACGGGTCGTCGACGACGAGTCCCCGGCCGCGGCACTCCTTGCACGGCTCCTGGAAGCCGAAGTTGCCGAGGTTGCGGGTCTCGTGCCCGGTGCCCTCGCAGTTCGGGCACACCCGCGGCACGGTGCCGGCCTTGGCCCCCGTCCCGCGGCAGCTGTTGCAGGCCGCCTCGCTGGTCAGTTTGATCGGGACGGTGACGCCGTTCATCGCGCGGCCGAACGACAGGGTCACCTCGGTCTCGACGTCCGCGCCGCGCCGCGCGCGCCGCGTCCCCGCCGTGCGGGCGCCGCCGCCGGCGCGCCCGCCGAACAGGCCGCCGAACAGGTCGCCGATGCGCTCCCCGGCGCCGCCCGTCTGCGTCCCGCCCGACTGGCCGAAGATGTCGCCGAGGTCGAACGGGAAGCCGCCGCCCTGCTGGCCGCGGAAGCCGCCCGGCATCGAGCGCACCGCGTCGTACTCCTTGCGGCGCTTCTCGTCGGACAGCACGTCGTAGGCCTCCGAGACCTCCTTGAAGCGGTCCTCGGCCTCGGTGTCGCCCTTGTTGGCGTCCGGGTGGTACTTGCGCGCCAGCTTCCGGTAGGACTTCTTGATCTCCTCCTGGGAGGCCGTCTTCGCGACACCGAGGACCTTGTAGTAGTCCTTCTCCAGGTAGTCCTTGGTGCTCACGGCGCCCCGCCTTCTGCTATCGCCACTTGCCACATGTCTTCAGGCCCCTGCGGGGCCCGCCCGTCCGGGCGGGCCCCCTGAGGATCATTCGCCCGGTTCGTCGTTCGATTCGCCCGGCTCGCCGCCGGACTCGTCGGCTCCGGAGTCCGGAGCGGGGTCGGCCACCGCCACGCGGGCGGGCCGCAGGACCCGCTCGCCGATCCGGTACCCGGGCTGGAGGACGTCGGTGACGCACGTCTCGGTCACCTCGGTCGAGTGCGAGTGCATCAGCGCCTCGTGCACGACCGGGTCGAAGGGCTCGCCCTTCTCCCCGAACCGCTCCAGGCCGAGCTTGCCGGTGACCGCCTCCAGGCTCTCCGCGACGGACTTGAACCCGCCGGTGAGCTCCTCGTGGTCACGGGCGCGGCCGATGTCGTCCAGCACCGGGAGCAGCTCGGACAGCACCTGCCCGAGGGCCTGCTCGCGGACCGCGACCCGGTCGCGCTCGACGCGCTTGCGGTAGTTGTCGTACTCCGCCTTCAGGCGCTGGAGGTCGGCGAGCCGTTCCGCCAGTTGCGTCTTCAGAGAGGAGACCTCCTCATCGGTGGCCTTGGCGCCCCCGTCCGCCGGGGCCTCCGGGGCCGGCGAGGACTCCCCCGCCCGCTCCCGGACCTCCCCCGTCTCGGGATCGATGCGCCGCTTGTCGCGGATCACCGGGCCCTCCTTCTCCTCGCCCTCGTTGGGAGAGGACGTCACGATGCATCACCCTTCGGCTTGTCCTCGTCCACGATCTCGGCGTCGACGACCTCGTCGTCCTGCGGCTCGCCGCCCTGGGCGCCGGCCGTCGGCCCGTGGTCCTCGGCGCCGGCCTGGGCGCCCTCGGGGTTCTGCGCGTACATGGCGGCGCCCATCTTCTGGCTCACCTGCGCGAGCTTCTCGGCGCTGCCCTTGATCGCCTCGACGTCGGTGCCCTCCAGGGCCTTCTTGACCTCGGCGACCGCGTCGCCCACCTCGGTCTTCAGCTCCGCGGGGACCTTCTCGTCGTTCTCCCGCAGGAACTTCTCGGTCGAGTACGCGAGGGTGTCGGCCTGGTTGCGGACCTCGGCCTCCTCCTTGCGCTTGCGGTCCTCCTCGGCGTACTGCTCGGCGTCGCGCATCATCTTCTCGATGTCGTCCTTGGGCAGCGCGCTGCCGCCCGTGATGACCATCGACTGCTCGCGGCCGGTGCCCTGGTCCTTCGCGCTGACGTTCACGATGCCGTTGGCGTCGATGTCGAAGGTGACCTCGATCTGCGGGACGCCGCGCGGCGCCGGCGGCAGACCGGTGAGCTGGAAGGTGCCGAGCTTCTTGTTGTACGCGGCGATCTCGCGCTCGCCCTGGTAGACCTGGATCTCCACGGACGGCTGGTTGTCGTCGGCGGTGGTGAACGTCTCCGACCGCTTGGTCGGGATCGTGGTGTTCCGCTCGATGATCTTGGTGAAAATGCCGCCCTTGGTCTCGATGCCGAGGCTCAGCGGGGTCACGTCCAGCAGCAGGACGTCCTTGACCTCGCCCTTGAGCACGCCGGCCTGGAGGCTGGCGCCGATCGCGACGACCTCGTCCGGGTTGACGCCCTTGTTCGGCTCCTTGCCGCCGGTCAGCTCCTTGACCAGCTCGGAGACCGCGGGCATCCGGGTGGAGCCGCCGACCAGCACGACCTGGTCGATCTTGTCGACGGTGATGTTCGCGTCCTTCAGCACCGACTGGAACGGCGCCTTGGTGCGCTCGAGCAGGTCGGCGGTCATCCGCTGGAACTCGCCCCGGGTGAGCTTCTCGTCGAGGTGCAGCGGGCCCTCGGAGGACGCCGTGATGTAGGGCAGGTTGATCTGCGTCTCGGACGAGCTGGACAGCTCGATCTTGGCCTTCTCCGCGGCCTCGCGGAGCCGCTGCAGCGCCATCTTGTCCTTGGACAGGTCGACGCCGTTGGCGTTCTTGAACCGCTCGACCAGCCAGTCGACGACCTTGTTGTCCCAGTCGTCGCCGCCGAGGTGGTTGTCACCGCTGGTGGCCTTCACCTCGACCACGCCGTCGCCGACCTCCAGCAGGGACACGTCGAACGTGCCGCCGCCGAGGTCGAAGACCAGGATGGTGGCCTCGTTCTCCTTCTCCAGGTGGTATGCGAGGGCCGCCGAGGTCGGCTCGTTGATGATGCGCAGGACGTTCAGGCCCGCGATCTGGCCGGCCTCCTTGGTGGCCTGCCGCTGGTGGTCGGAGAAGTAGGCGGGGACGGTGATGACCGCGTCGGTGACCGTCTCGCCCAGGTAGGACTCGGCGTCCCGCTTCAGCTTCTGCAGCACGAACGCGCTGACCTGCTGCGGGTTGAAGTCCTTGTCGTCGATCTTGGTCTTCCAGTCGGTGCCCATCTCGCGCTTGACCGACCGGATCGTTCGGTCGACGTTGGTCACCGCCTGGCGCTTGGCGACCTCGCCGACCAGGACCTCGCCGTTCTTGGCGAAGGCGACGACGGACGGCGTGGTCCGCGACCCCTCCGCGTTCGCGATGACGGTGGGCTCGCCGCCCTCCAGGATCGCGACGACCGAGTTGGTCGTCCCGAGGTCGATGCCGACCGCACGTGCCATGTTTCTCGTCCTCCGTCGTATCCGGTGATATCGCAGCCCCGGTCGCCCCCGAGGCGCGGCCGGTTGAGTCTTCTGTCCGCAAGGTTGCCCGGCATCCTCGTTCCTGTCAAATGACTTGAGTCGGTCGGACTCAACTTTGCTGACGACCTCTACAACAGGACGAGTGAGCGGCCTATTCCGGTTCCCGGAGCGGTCCCGTCGGCTCGGAGTTCGCCTGGAGGGAGGAGAGCGCCCTCCCTCGCCAGGAGGAGCGCCTCGTTCGTAGGACGCCGCCGACGTCGCGCCCGACCGCTGGTTCGACCGCCGCGTTCCACCCTGGATCGGCCGTCGGCGGGTCTAACAGACCTCGCCCTTGTGGGCGCCGGCCGGGATCAGCTTGGTGATCTCGGACGACTCGGGCATGTTCCCGTAGAGCCTGCAGAGGTGCGCCAGCTCCCGCTTGGTGACGCCGCCGGATCCCGACACGGCCAGGTCCCTGGCCTGTTCGGTCATCGCGTCGAGCAGGCCGGACGCGGTGCGTCCAGGTGTGGGGAGCAGCAGGCCGATCTGGTTGCCCTTGACAAGGGCGAACGCGTCACGGCCAAGGGGGAGCAGGGCCGGCCAGGCCGCGGGGACGCGGAGGGCGCCGAGGCGCCGGCCGCCCGGGAGCGACCAGCGGGTGACGGGCAGTGCGCTCACTTCCTGCGCGAACTTCTGCATTTCCTCGAGGGTCGAGGCATCGGGCAGGTCGACTTTCCACCACGTGTCGTACAGGACGGAGCCTGTGGGGTCGAACGTCAGAGCACCGACGGCCTCGGCGAGACCCGGGTCCTTGATCCGAGTGATCATGCGGCCGGCGCTCATGTCCCAGATGTCGAACTGCGTCACCTTGTCGATCTCCACGGCCGCGGCCAGCCGGCGGCCGTCCGCGCTGGTCGCCACCACCGCGCCCGCCAAGGACTCTTCCAGGACGCGCACCTGCGGTGAGCCGTCCGGGGACACGAGCAGCAGTCTGTTCCCGATGGCCCTCTGCTCACCGCCGCCCGCTCCCTTCGGGAACTTCAGATAGTTGAGGACGGCTCCGGCGGGGGTGAGGCGGAACAGTGAGATCGCCTCGCGGGAGCTGATCGGCAGCGGAACGGACGGCTGGGCCTTCCCCCCGTCGACACTCCAGCGCCGCAGGGTGATCCGACCCCTGTTCGCCACGGCTGCTGCGAGGGTCCGCCCGGTTCGGTCCAGCGAGACGCCCCTGATCTGACTGCCCTTGGGCAGGATGACGGCCATGGCGGTCCGCTTGCGTGCCAGGTCGGTGACGACCAGGCAGAATCGTTGCGCTGTCAACGCCTCCGGGGTGTTCCCGGCCGTGCACCGGCCGTTCTGAGACCCGCTCGAGGTCAGGTTCCTGATCGAGGCGAGGTGGCCCGCCGCGGCGTAGCGGCCGTCCGCGCTGACCGCGACCGCGCCGGTCGACAGGCCGCCCTCGGCGGGCAGCGTCACCGGGGTCGCGCGCCCGCCGGCGAGGCGCCAGGCGACGGCCGTGTCGTCGGGAGCACGGGTCACCAGGGTCCGCCCGTCGGTACTGATCTTTCCGGAGAGGTCTCCCCCGGTTTCGGCTCGGCCCTCCAGATTGACCAGGCCGGTAGAGGTGTCGGGGATCACCTGGGTGAGCCGGCCGGTGTCGCGGTAGAGGTCGTGGATCCTCCTGCGGGTGTCCTCGTTGTCGCGGGTCCGGAAGGCGCGGAGTGTGAGCTGGGCGGCGCCGTACGGGTCGGAGGCCTGCTGCTGCCGGGCGCGTTCGAGAAGCGTCTGCGCGGCGTTGTCGCTGAGGCCCCGGCTGAGCGGGACCCAGACGAACAGGGCCGCCGCCGTCACGGCCGCCGCTGCGATGGCCCACCGTCTGCGCACGGACCAGCGGCGCCGCGCGCCCGCCCTGATGTAGGCGTGCTCGTCCGGGCTGAGATCGTCGGGGTGCTGCCGTGACTGGCGCAGCGCGTCGGTGAGGTCGGCTCGCGAGAGCAGCCGGGACGGGGCCCTCCCGTGCCGCTGCCACAGGGCGATGCGCTGGCGGAGCCCTTCCTGCCACAGCCGGAAATCGCGCGTGCTGTCGCCGATCTCCCTCAGCCGCTTCCAGTGGGCCACCAGGGCTTCGTGGGCCAGTTCCACGCTCTGCCCGTCCTCGGGCAGCACGACCAGCCGTGACACCGCCAGCCGCTGCGCGAGGCGCCACTGCTCGCCGGTGAGCTGGTCGCGCGGCGCGATCCTCCGGGTGATCTCCGGCCGGTCCGGATCGGGCCGGATCAACTGGGTGAGGAGGCGCTCGGCGGATCGCTGCTCGTGGGGGCCGAGTTCTCCCCACAGACGTTCGGCGAAACGGTCCAGGCCGTGGCTGATCCCGCCGATCCCCGCATACGCCTCGTGCGTGAGCAGGCCGTCGGACTGGAGGTCCCACAGCTCCTTGAGGGTGAACTGCAACAGGGGAAGGCGCCCCGGACCCACGCCGAGGTCGCGCAGCAGGGTCTCGACAAGCCCGGGTTCGTACTCGACGAGCGGCGTGCGCCGGACCGGTTCGATGATCGCGGCGCGCAGACCCTCGGGCGACATCTCACCCATGGTGATCGTGCGGTCCCCGGCGACGAAGGCGGCCAGACGCGGGTCGCTCAGCATCGGCGCGAGGTAGTCGGCCCGTAACGCGAACAGCACGGCCAGTGGGGACCTGGGCTGCTCGGCGTGCGCGAGCGCCTTGGCGAAGGCGGTGCGCTCCTCCTTGGGCGCGTTCAGGATCTCCTCGAACTGGTCCACGACCAGCACCAGGCGGTCCGCGTTCAGGTGCTGCAAGAAGACCGTCAAAAGATCCGGCATTCCACCGCGTTCCAGGTGCGCGGCCATGGCGTCGACCTGGTCGAGCCGTTCGGCCGGCCGATGCCGTCCCGGAATGAGCGACTGCGCGAGCGCGTGCAGCGCTGTTCGGCCCTGACCTGGTCGGAAGAGCACGACCGCGGTGCCGCCGTCCTCGCGCACCCGCGGCACCACGCCCGCCTGGAGGATCGAGGACTTCCCGACGCCGGACGGACCGGTGACCGTCACCACCGGCCGCTCGGTGATGAGGCGGGTGATCCGCTCGATGTCGTCGGCCCGGCCGAAGAACGAGTCGGCGTGCTCCTCGTCGAACGGCAGCAGGCCGCGGAACGGCGATGGCGGCCGGACCGCCTCGCGAAGCTCGGGCCACGCCTCCAGCAAGGTCGTGGTGGGCACGACGTAACCGCTGCGGACGCGTGATCCGGACCAGGCGGCCACGACCATGCCCACCACATCGCCCCGGCCGATGTGCCAGACCGGGGTTCCGGAGAAACCGCCCTCGATGGTGAACTGGCTGCCGTCCTCGACGTCGACCTGGAGCCACCCGTCGGCCTGCGGACCGCGGAGAATCCCGACACTCCAGACGCCCCGGTCCTTCCCGTTGGGGAAGCCGAGCATCGCCACGCGCTCGTCGAATGCAGCCTTGTCGACCAGCGGCACCGGCCGTACGTCCTGCGGCGCATCATGCAGGAGGCGAAGGACCGCCACGTCGAACAGCGGGTTCCATGCGGAGACCGCGGCCCCCAGCGGCCCCTGCCCGAGAAATTCCACCTGGAAGTGGCCCGCGGGCTGAGTCTGCGTATCGAACGGAACGCCGGCGGCGCCGTTCAGGACATGGGCGGCCGTGATCACGTACCGGCCGGTGACCGGGAACGCGGCCCCCGCCGGTACCCCGTCCGCATCGAGAATTCTGGCGACTGATCGTTTTGGCACAGTGGTCCGCACAGGAGCAACGATAAATGAATCATCATGACCTGGAATGGCGTACGCTGCCGAATGTGACCCATCTGGATATCCCATTGGAAGGCGGCGGTCACCTGGCCGTCGAGGTCGATCCCTCCGAGCGTGAGGAGATCCGGCAGGTCGGCCGGACCGGCCGGGTGCTGGAGACCGCGGGGGCGAGACTGCAGGACGCCATCTCCGGCGTCGTTCCCGCGGTGGAGGGCATCGCCCGGGAGTTGCGCGCCGTCGAGGACCCGCCCGCCAGGTTGGAGATCACTTTTGGCATCAAGGTGTCCGGAGAGGCCGACATGATGATCGCCAAAACGGCGTCCGAAGCCCATTTCCAGGTCACCGCGGAATGGTCCGCACCAGAACATCGGGACACCTGACCAGGTCATCGCCCCGCGGCCATCGGCAGTTCGGCGCCGGTCTCGCGGGGGCGGCCGTCCGCCGCCCATGAGGCGTGCGGTCCCCGGCATCGGGACGAGGCCGGATCGATCGGGGGCTCTGCCGTGAAGTCGATCAGTCGCTTCGGCTGATCAATGGAGACCGTCCGTTCCGGGACGGCCATGGCAGAGGAGACTCGATGACGCACAGACGCCGGAGCCGGGCCCTGCTCGGCATCCTGCTCGCGGCCGGGACGCTGGCCGCGGTCCCCCCGCCCGCCCACGCGGCACCGCCGGCGGGCGGCCTGGACCCCGGCGGCTCATGGAAGGTGACCTTGCTCACCGGGGACGTGGTCGCCGTCCGGACGATCAAGGGCAGGCCCCCGCTGGTGTCGGTGACGCCGGCGCCCGGCCGGGAGGAGCACTCCTTCCGCAAGGAGGTCCGCCCGGACGGGCACGTCGTCGTCACCCCGGTCGACGTCGCCGGGCTGGTCGGCCGGGTGATCGACCCCGAGCTGTTCGACGTCACCGCGCTGATCGCGCAGGGCTACGACGACGCCCGCAGCGGCGACCTGCCGCTGATCGTGCAGCGGTCCGCGGGGACGAGCCCCCGCAAGGCGCTCGGTGGGACGCTCAGCACGACGCGGGAGCTCCCGAGCATCGGCGCCACCGCCGTCCGGCAGCCCAAGGGCGACGCGCCGCGGCTCGGCGGCGCGCTGGCCGGGATGCCGTCGGTCAAGGCCACCGGCGGGATCCGGCACATCTGGCTGGACGGCAAGGTCAAGGCGCGCTTCACCACGGCGCCCGGTGCGCTCGCCGCGCCCCGGGCCCCCGCCGCCCACCGGCTGGACTCCAACCTGCGGCAGATCGGCGCGCCCGCGGCCTGGAGCGCCGGGTACACCGGCGAGGGCGCGAAGGTCGCCGTCCTCGACACGGGTGTGGACGCCGGGCACCCCGACCTCAAGGGGCGCATCACCCAGACGAAGAACTTCTCCGAGTCGCCCGACACCGCCGACCGGGTCGGACACGGCACGCACGTCGCCTCGACCGTCGCCGGAACGGGCGCCGCCTCCCACGGGGAGCGCCGGGGCGTCGCCCCGCAGGCGGACCTGCTGATCGGCAAGGTCCTGGACGACGAGGGCTCCGGCACCGACTCCAGCGTGATCGCCGGGATGGAGTGGGCCGCGCCGCGCGCCGACGTCGTCAACATGAGCCTCGGCGGCGTCCCCACCGACGGCGCCGATCCCCTCTCGCTGGCCCTGAACGACCTCACGAAGCGGCACGGGACGCTGTTCGTCGTCGCGGCGGGCAACGAAGGCCTGGTCGGGTCGGTCGGCACGCCCGGTACGGCCGACGCCGCGCTGACCGTCGGTGCCGTCGACGCCCGCGACCGCCTCGCCGAGTTCTCCAGCCGGGGACCGCGCGGGCACGTCGCCAAGCCGGAGATCGTCGCGCCGGGCGTCGACATCATCGCGGCCCGTGCCGAGGGAACGGCCATGGGCACCCCGACCGGTGCCCGCTACACCAAGGCGTCCGGGACGTCGATGGCCACGCCGCATGTCGCCGGCGCCGCCGCGCTGCTCGCCGCGAAGCACCCGGACTGGGGCCCCTCCCGCCTCAAGGCCGCCCTCGTCGGGACGGCCGACCCGGCGACCGGCGGTGACGCCTTCGAGCGCGGGGCCGGACGCCTCGACGCGGGCGAGGCCGCGAAGAGCCCCGTCCTCGCCGCGCAGAGCATCGTCGATCTCGGCACGTCGCGGTTCCCCGAGCACAAGGCGCTGTCCGCGAAGCTCGGCTGGACGTCCCAGGCCCCCCGTCCCGTCCGCATGCGGTTGAGCGTGAAGGTCGTCGACCGTCGCGGGCGCGCGGCGGGCGGCGCGGCGAGCGTCCCGTCCGGCGTGGACGTCCCGGCGGGCGGCACCGGCCAGGCGGCCCTGACCGTGGACGCGGCCAAGCTCGCCGGCCGTCCCGGCCTGTACACGGCCGTGGTGACGGCGACGGGCGGCGGCGCAACCCTCGAAACGCCCGTCACGTTCTACGTCGAGCCTTCGTCGCACGACCTCACGATCAAGGCCACCCCCTTGCCGGGCACCGACCCGGCGGACTTCTCCGCCTCCGCCACCGTGGTCAACCTGGCCGACATGGCGCTGTTCTCCCAGTGGGTCGACGCCACCGGGACGGCGAAGGTCCGCGTCCCCGACGGCCGCTACGCGGTCCTCGGCAACGTGGACGACACCGGCGACTGGCGTTCGGCGCTGGCCGGAGACCCAGAGGTGGCGGTCGACGGGCCCACGACCGTCACGCTCGACGGCGCCGCCGCCGTCAAGGTCGGCGCGCGCGTGGAAGGCGTCGAGACCCAGCAGTCGATGCTGTCGGCGGACATGGTCCGCGACGCAGGGCAGGGGCTGTGGTGGTTCAGCGCCTACTCCTTCGATCCCGCGAAGGCGCCCGTGTACGCCCAGCGGATGGACGGCGTGGAGACCGGGACGTTCCGCGCGTACACCAACCACCGGCTGAGCGCGCCCGGCACGGTCTACGACGTCCTGCACCCCCTGGGCAACGGAGTCCCCGCCGACCTGACGCACGTCGTCACCCCCGCCGAGGTCAAGCGGATGGCCCGCGTCGACCAGCGGTTCGCCGCGTTCGACGGGGACGCGGGCATCCCCATGGGCGAGAAGCGCTACGGCATCAGCCCGGAGGGCCTGCTGATGTTCGAGGCGAACGGGGACGTCAAGCCCGGAACGTCCCGGACCGACTACGTCTCGACCGGCTCCGGCCTGCTGTGGGGGGACGAGGGGTTCGTCAAGTTCGGTGAGGACTTCTGGGTGGACCAGGGGCCGTTCGGCGAACTGAAGCCGGGCGGGCGGGTCTCCGAGCGCTGGGGCCGCCAGCCGCTGCGCCCCGGCCCGTACTCGGGGACCGGCGTCACGCCCAGCGGCTGCGCCCGCTACCCCGCGGCCCGCACCGGGCAGAGCATGCGCGTCGCGCTCGTCGACCTCCAGACCCGTTCGGACGGCTTCGACTGCGCCATGCACGAGGTGAAGGGGCGCATGGCGCTGTTCGCGGGGGCCAAGAAGATCGGCGAGAGGAACGGGCCGTTCGGCGAGTTCACCGTCCCGGCCGAAGAGGCGGGGTACCGGCTGACGTACGAGAACGACGCGTCGGCCGTCGTCCCGGTGTCGATCCGCACCTCGACGTCCTGGACGTTCCGCTCCGGCGCGCCGGGCGGCCACGAGAGCGCCAACCTGCCGCTCCTCCTCGTCGACTACGACCTGAACCTCGACCTGCGCAACCAGCCGTCCGGGAGGCCCGCCGTGCTCACCGCCGCGCGGATGGCGGGCTCCGGCAAGGCCGCGATCACCGGGCTGCGGTTCTGGACGTCGGTGGACGACGGCGCGACCTGGCAGGAGGCCCGGGTGAAGGCCCTCGGCGGCGGGCGGTTCAGCGCCCCGCTCCCGGCGCCGGTCGAGGGGCAGGCGGTCTCGCTGCGCGTCAGCGCGAAGGACGCGGGCGGCAGCGGCGTCGACCAGCGGGTCATCCGCGCCTACCGCGTCCGGTAGCCGTGTCGTGAAAGCGGTGAGGGGCTCCGGGTGATACGTCAGTGACCGCCGCCCGCGCCACGGAAAGGCAGCACATGACAGGGGAACCCCTCACCGCAGACCCGCCCCGGGACGGGGGTCCGGGGCGGGCCGACCACTCCGGCGTCATGCGGATGTCCCTGCGCGACCCCGAACGGTTCGGCGAGATCTTCGACGCCTACTTCACCGAGATCCACGGGTACGCGGCCAAGCGGCTCGGGCCGGACGCCGCGTCCGACATCGCCGCGCAGACCTTCCTGGAGGCGTTCCGCGTGCGGGGGCGCTACGACGCGTCCCGCGCCGCCGTCCGGACCTGGCTCTACGGCATCGCGACCAACGTGATCAGCAAGCACCGGCGCGGCGAGGTGCGCGGCCTGCGGGCGCGGGCGCGGCTCGGCCCCGTCCAGGACGAGGCCGGGCACGCCGACCGGGTGGACGCCCGGGTCAGCGCGCAGGGCCTGCGCGGCCGGCTGGCCGGGGCGATCGCCGGGCTCTCCGCGGGCGAACGGGACGTGCTGCTGCTCGTCGCGCTCGCCGACCTCACCCACGAGGAGGTCGCCGCCGCCCTGGACGTCCCGTACGGGACGGTCGGGTCGCGGCTCAGCAGGGCCAGGAAGAAGGTGCGCGAGGCGCTCGGCGGCACCGACCCGACGCGTGATCTGGAGGACGACCATGGATGAGCTGCGCGCGATCAGCGAGGCGTACGGGGAGCCCGCCCCGCCGACGCTGCGGGAGATGACCGAGGCCCGCGCCCGGATGTTCCAGGAGCCGGCGTCCCGCCGCCGCGTCCGTCTCGGATGGCGGTTCAAGGCGGGGCTCGGCGTGGTCGCCTCCGGCGCGGCCGTGGCCGTCGCGGTGACGGTGACCGGATCCGGGTCGCCCGCGCCGCCCGCGCCCGCCGTCGACCTCGGCCGGCAGGCCGTGCTCGCGGCGGCGGAGAAGGCCGCCGCGCAGCCGACCGGCAAGTACTGGTTCTCCGACCAGATCCAGGGCCAGTCGTACATCATGCGGCCGAAGACCGGCGCGTACGCGATCGTCGGCGCGCACAGCGAGACGTTCTTCTGGTCGGCGGCCGAACGGGGCGGCGGGAACGTGGGCTACGGCCGGGACCTGCCCGCCAGGCCGCTCACGGAGCGGGACGCGGCGGCGTGGCGGCGCGCCGGCTCGCCGAAGGAGTTCAGGGTCTGGTCGAACGACCACTACTGGACCTACGCCCAGAAGGCGACGAAGTGGGAGACGGACGATCCCGACGGCGAGGGCGGCGGGAGGTTCTACGTCCAGGGGACCGGCGGCAAGGAGCTGACCGTCGAGGAGATCCAGAACCTGCCGGACGATCCTGACGCGCTGGCCAGGATGTTCTTCACGCTGGACACGCCGAGGGACCGGTTGATCGCCAGGCGGGCCAAGGGGGCCTCGCCCGCGTTGCCCGCGTCGCGCTGGCTCGGAGTGACCGCGTCGCTGCTGGAGGACGTCCCGCTGCCGCCCCGGGTCCGCGCGGGGCTGATGCGGGCGCTGGCCGCGCAGCCCGGCGTCCGGTCGCT
The DNA here is from genome assembly GCF_040492135.1 of Actinomadura sp. NPDC000600. Classification (NCBI taxonomy): domain Bacteria; kingdom Bacillati; phylum Actinomycetota; class Actinomycetes; order Streptosporangiales; family Thermomonosporaceae; genus Actinomadura; species Actinomadura sp. NPDC000600. Next base: position 231,503 of record NZ_JBEUPD010000006.1, on the reverse strand, counting down.
CGGCGCCGCGACCGACCCGCTCGGGCGGACCGGCGTCGCGCTGGCCGTCGACAACCCGGTGGCGAAGGTGGACGGGGAGTTCGGCGCGCCTCCGCAGGAGCGGGGGGAGTACCGGTCGCGGTCGGAGCTCGTCTTCGACAAGGCGACCGGTGAGCTGCTCGCCGAGCAGGACGTGCTGACCGTGCCCGGCGGCGCCTACCGGGAGCAGCCCCCCGGGTTCGTGATCAACTACTGGGTCGTCCGGGACACGGGGTGGACGGACACCGTGCCGAGGCCGCCCGCGAAGCTGCCCTTCTGAGCGGCCGCGCCGCGCAGGACCCCCGCGCCCCCCGCCCGACGTCCGGGCGGGGGGCGCTTCCGCGTGAAGGGGGATCCGGGGATCGGTTGAGAGCGGGATGACCGAGAACTCCCCCCGACGACGAGGATCACCTTCATGGCCTCTCACCCCCCGCCGGATCCCGGGGCGCGGCGCGGCGCGGCGCCGGCCGCGTCCGGCGCCGACGCCTCCGACGCGGCGGCGATCGTCCGGTCGCGGCGCGAGCCCGCCGCGTTCGCGGAGATCTTCCACCGCCACTTCGCCGCGATCCACGGGTACGCGGCGCGGCGCCTCGGCGTCGACGCGGCGGACGACATCGCCGCGGAGACCTTCCTCGCCGCGTTCAACAAGCGCGGCCGGTTCGACCCCGACCGGGGGTCGGTCCGCCCGTGGCTGTACGGGATCGCGACCCGGCTGATCGGGCTGCACCGGCGCGCGGAGGGCCGCCGCTACCGGGCGCTGGCGCGCACGCCCGCCGAGCACGTCCAGGACGGGCACGAGGACCTGGTCACCGCGCGCGTCACGGCCGGCGGCGCGGGCGAGGACCTCGCCGCCGCGCTGGCCCGGCTGCCGCGCGGGGACCGGGACGTCCTGCTGCTGGTGGCGCTGGCCGACCTGACCTACGAGGAGGTCGGGCAGGCGCTCGGCCTCAAGACCGGCACCGTCGCGTCCCGGCTGCACCGTGCCCGGCGCCGCCTGAGGGAGTCGCTCGGCGGAACCCATCCCGCGCTGATCGTTGAGGAGAAGCCCGCGTGAACGAGACCGACATGAACGAGAAAGCCCGGGTCCGGCGGCTGCTGGGCGAGCCGCCGCCCCCGTCGGCGGACGCTTCGGCGCGGGCGCTGGCGATGCTGGAGGACGCGATGGCATCGGGCGGCGGGCGCCTGCGGTCGCCCCGGACGGGCTTGCGGCGCTTCGGGTGGCCGGTCCGGTTGGGGGTGGGGCTGGTCGCGGCCGGCGCCGCCGCGGCCGTCGCCATCGTGGCCACCGGCCAGGGCTCGCCGGGTTCGTCGCCCGGCACGCCTCCCGGGGCCGTCGACCTGAACAAGCAGGCGGTGCTCGTGGCGGCGGACAGGGCCGCCGAGCAGCCGACCGGCAACTACTGGTCCGCCGAAAGGATCAGCGGCCAGGCCTACGTCGTGCGGGCGAAGACGGGCACGTACGCGATCTTCGGCGCGCACAGCGAGATGTTCCACTGGGCCGGTGCCAGGAAGGGGATGGGCGAGGCGTACTACGACCGCGACCTCCCCGCCCGCCCGCAGACCCCGCGGGACGAGGCGCTGTGGCGCAGGGCCGGTTCGCCGTCGTCCATCCGCGTCTGGTCGGGCGACGCCTACCACACCTACACCACCAAGGCGACGAAGTGGCGGGTGAACGGTCCCAACGTGGGCGTCGACCCGAAGGGCGGCGGGAGGTTCTACGGCTTGGGCAGCGGCGGGGCCTCGCTGGGAGATCTGCGGAACCTGCCGACCGACCCGGCCGAGCTCGCCGAGATCCTCAGCCCCGCGGAGATGGAGCGGGCGGTGAACCCGAATGGGTCGGGGGGCAAGAAGCTCAAGGAGGGTGTCATCCCCCGCCTGCAGATGCGCCGGACGTCGACGCTGCTGTCCGCCCCGGTGTCGTCGAAGGTCCGGTCAGGTCTGATCAAGGCACTGGCCGCGCAGCCGGGCATCCGCGCGATCGGCCGCGTGACCGACCCGCTGGGGCGCCGGGGGGTCGCGCTGGCCACGCCCGACTGGGCCATCACGGAGACCGGTGAGTTCGGTACGCCGAAGGCCCAGCAGGGGACGTACCGCTCCCGCAACGTGATCGTCTTCGACGAGCGCACGGGCGCGCTGCTGGCCCTGGAGGACCAGCTGACCGAACCGGGCGGCCCGTACGCGGAGATGAAGCCGGGCTTCGTCATCTCCTACGAGGCCGACCGCTCGCCGCGCTGGACGGACACCAGGCCGAAGCCGCCCGCGGAGCTGCCCTTCTGACCCGCTCCCGACCCGCCCTCCGCCGCCGCGGGCCTCCCGTCCGCTACCGGGCGGGGGGCCTGCGCGCTTCCAGGCCGTCGAGGACGCAGTCGAGCCCGAAGGCGAAGCGGCCCTCCAGGACGTCGCCGGTCTCCTTCATCCAGATCTCCCGGATGTGGGACGCGAGGCCGGGGCGCTCCTCGTCCAGCCGGTTCAGGTAGGGCCCGAGGTTCTCGACCCATTCGGCGGCGGACGTGCCGGGCTGGCTGCGCTGCCAGCTCGCCTCGCTGCCGGCCGCGCCGATGACGTAGTCGACCACCGCGGACCAGGCGTACTCGAGGTCGAACCCGGTGAACCCGGCGGCGCGGAACGCGGCGAGGACCTCGTCCAGGACGCGGGTCGAGTTCGGGCCGATCATCGGGCGGCTGCCGAACAGCGTCACCGTCCACGGATGCCGGTGGATCATCGCGCGGAGGCCGCGCGCGTAGCCGGTCGCGGCGGCCCGCCAGCCGCCGCCCGACGGGACGGCCACCTCGGCCATGACCCGGTCGAGGGCGAGCTCCAGCAGCTCGTCCTTGTTCGCGACGTGCCAGTACACCGACGTCGCGCCCGAGTTCAGCCGGGTGCCGAGGCGGCGCATGCTGAGGCCGTCCAGCCCCTCGGCGTCCAGCAGATCGAGCGCGGCGTCGACGATCTGATCCCGGCTGAGGGCGGGCTGGGCGCGTCGCGCGCGCTCCGGCCGCATCCAGACGGACGGCGCCCTGCTCTTGTCGGCCATCGGCACATCCTCCCTCTCTCGTACACAGTACCGGGACTTGAACACCGTACGAGGCAAGTCGTACAGTGTGCGAGCTAACTCGAACGCTGTACGAGAAACCAGGGAGTGACCATGAGCGAGCCGCCGTCCCCGCATTCGCGGCGCTGGCAGATCCTCGGCGTGCTGTGCCTCAGCCTGTTCGTCGTCGTGGTCGACAACACGGTCCTCAACGTGGCGATCCCGTCCCTGCTGCGGGACCTGGACGCCACCACGTCCGACGTCCAATGGGTGATCGACGCCTACTCGCTGGTCTTCGCGGGGCTGCTGATCACGGCGGGCGGCCTCGGCGACCGGCACGGGCGCCGCCGCGCGATGCTGATCGGCTTCGCGCTGTTCGGCACCGGGTCCCTGCTGGCCGCCTTCGCGGAGGGCCCCGCCCAGCTCGTGGCGATGCGGGCGCTGATGGGAGTGGGAGGCGCGTTCCTCATGCCGGGGACGTTGTCGATCATGGCGCAGGTCTTCGGCCCGGACGAGCGTGCCAAGGCGTTCGCCATCTGGGGCGCGACGTCCATGGCCGGGCTCGCCGCCGGACCGACGCTCGGCGGGGTCCTGCTGGAGCACTTCTGGTGGGGCTCGGTCTTCCTGGTGAACGTGCCCGTCGCCGCGGCCGCCGTCGCCGGGCTGCTGGCCGTCGTCCCCGAGTCGCGCGGGCCGCGCCGCCGCGCGGACGTGCCCGGCGCCGTGCTGTCCACGGTCGGCATGTCGGCGCTGGTGTGGGCGGTCATCTCCGGCCCCGCGCACGGCTGGACCGGCGCCCGCGTGCTCGGCGGGCTGGCCGTCGGCGCCGCCGCGCTCGCCCTGTTCGCCGCCTGGCAGCACCGCAACCCGGAACCGATGCTCGACCTGCGCCTGCTGCGCGACCGCGCCTTCTCCGGGGCCGCCGCCATGATTTCGCTGTTCGGGTTCGCGCTGTCCGGGACGCTGTTCGCCCTGACCCAGCTGCTCCAGTTCGTGCACGGCTACGGGCCCCTCAAGGCCGGGCTCGCGCTGCTGCCCGTCGCCGTGTCCGCCGCCGCGGGCAACGGCCTCGGCGCGTCGCTGGAGTCGCGTTTCGGCGCCCGCCCCGCGCTCGTCGCCGGGTTCTCCGTCCTCGCGGCAGGGTTCCTGGCCCTCGGGCTGACCGGACCGGACGACGGCTACGCCGCGCTCGCGACCGGGCTCGTCGTCATCGGCTTCGGCGCGGGACTCGGCGCACCGCCCGCCTACAGCACGCTCATGGCCGCCGTCCCGGTCGAGGAGGCCGGGGTCGGCTCGGCGGTGAACGATGCCGGGCAGGAGCTCGGCAGCGCGCTCGGCGTCGCCGTCCTCGGCAGCGTCGTCTCCGCCGCCTACGCCCGCGGCCTGCCGGACTCCGCCCCCGCCGCCGCCCGCCGCTCCCTCGGCGAAGCCCTCGGGGTCGGCGACCCCGGCCTCGCGGACGCCGCGAAGGACGCCTTCGCCCACGCCGTCTCCGTGGGCTCCCTGGCGGCCTCCGGCGTCATGCTTGCCACCGCCCTCTTCGCGGCCCTCGTGCTGCGCGGCGCCGCGACGTCCGCCGGAGGCGCCCGGCCGGAGAAGGTCCCCGAATCGGCGTGAAAGCGGATCCGGGGAACGGCGGAGTAAGGATGACGACCATCCCCCCGGAGGTGCCCATGCCGGACCCCGCACAAGGGGCGGACGAGTGACCGCCCCGACCGAGACCGAACGGGTGGACGACGAGGCGCTGCTCGCCTCGTCCGTCCGCGACGGCGACCGCTTCACCGCCGTCTACGACCGCCACTTCGCCGACGTCCACCGCTACGTCGCCGGACGGCTCGGCCCGCAGACCGCCGACGACGTGGTCGCCGAGACGTTCCTCGCCGCGTTCCGCCGCCGCGCCGCCTTCGATCCGGCGCGCGGCACCGTCCGGCCCTGGCTGTTCGGGATCGCGACCAACCTGATCGCCCAGCACCGCCGCGCCGAGACCCGCCGCTACCGGGCGCTCGCCAAGGTCGGCGCGGACCGCGACCCCGGCGGCCACGAGGACCGCGTGGCCGCGCGGGTGACCGCCGAGGGGATGCAGCCGCGGCTCGCCCGGGCCCTCGGCGGGCTGTCCCGCAAGGACCGCGACGTGGTGCTGCTCGTCGCGCTCAGCGGCCTCACCCACGCCGAGGTCGCCGAGGCGCTCGGCGTCCCCTACGGGACCGTCGGCTCCCGTCTCAACCGTGCGCGCGGGAAGCTGCGCGCCGCGCTCGACACGGAAGGAACCTGACCATGGACGAACTCCAGATGATCGCCACGATGCTGGACGAGCGGCCGGAGGAGGGCGCGGCGGCGCGCGGCCGGGCCCGGCTGGAGCGCGAGATCCGCTCGCCCCGGCGGGCGCCCCGGCGCACGTTCCGGACGCCCCGGCTCGCCCTCGGCGGATTCGGGCTCGCCGTGGCGGCCGCCGCGGCCGCGGGCGCCGTCGTGCTGTCGTCCGGCACGACGCCCCGGGCGCCCGACCAGCCCCCGGGGTCGGCCCGCACCGTGCTGCTGGCGGCGGCGACCAAGGCGGAGGGCGCCCCGGCCGGTCGCGGACGGTACTGGTCGGCCGTCACCAGGGAGGGCGGCCACGTGATCGTCGGCGATCGCGAGTACTACTCCGTCCGGGAGATCGGCCTCTGGGACGCCGGGCCCGGCAAGCACGCATGGGTCGGCGGGCGCCGGGTCAGCAGCCGCGACCTCGGCCCCGCGCCCTCCGGCGGCCCCGTCATGTCTCCTGGGCCCGGTGCGTCCGGCGAGCCGTCGCCGCACCGCACCGGGTCGTCGGCGGGCGGCGCCACCCCCTGGACGAGGTCGAAGGTCAAGGGCGGAGAGGCGTTCCGGCTCGCCGACTGGGAGGGCGCCACGGCACCCGACGTGCGGAGACTGCCCGCCGACCCGCAGCGGCTCCGGCGGTTCCTGGACCGGGCCCTCGAACAGGTCCCGGGCCGTGTCGACTCCGCCGAATGGCTGATGAGCAACGCGCAGAAGATCGGCGCGGCGCCGGTGCGGCCGCAGGTGCGCGCCGCGGTCTACCGGCTGCTCGCCGATTCGCCGGGCATCCGCACCCTCGGGCCCGTCACCGACCCGCTCGGCCGGCGCGGCGACGGCGTCGCCCGGCAGGTCCGCACGGGCGACACCGTCGTGGAGGAGCGGCTGGTGATCGACCCGGCGAGCGGGCGGCTCCTCGCCCAGGAGTCCGTGATGGTGAAGCCGGGCAGGGCGGCGCGCGGCACCAGGCCCGGCACGGTCTTCTCCTACAGCGCGCTCGTCTCCTACGGCTGGACGGACGAGGTCCCCGCCTACCCCGTCGAGCCGACCGGCTGAGGCGCTAGCCGAGCAGGTCGGACGGTGCGGTCCCGGTCTCGGTGAGGGGCAGGCCGAGCGACACCCGCTCGTCCAGCCAGGCGCTCGGACGGTAGCGCGGGTCGCCGGTCGACTCGTGCATGTGGACCAGGACCTCGAACACGCGCTCGGCGCCCACGTGGTCGCCCCACTCCAGCGGTCCGCGCGGGTAGCCGAGCCCGAGCCGGACGGCGGTGTCGATGTCGGCGGGACTGGCCAGCCGCTGCTCGGCGATGCCGCAGCCCACGTTGACGATCGACGCCAGCAGCCGCGGCGCGACGGCGACGGGCGCGTCCCGCACGACGGTCACCGGCCGTCCCGTGGCGAGCAGGGCGGCGAGCGCCGCGCGGCCCGCCTCCGGGTCGAGCGCGGGCTGCACGGTGAGGGTGATCCGGCCGAAGAACCCGAAGAACCCGTCGATCCCGAGGGTCCGCTCTCCGGGGAGGCCGTTGGCGACCTGCTCGGCGACGCTCATGTCCGCCGTGGCCTCGACCAGCAGGACGGCCTCCTCGGACGGCTCCTCGTCCGCCTCGACCTCCACGCCGGCCTCGGACAGCAGCATGCCCAGCGTCTCGCGGTGCTGCGGTTCCTGGAACCAGACGGGCCGGAAGTCGGTGGCCGGGGCACCGGCCTCGGCGGGCTCCTGCTTCACACCGTCCACGTACTTGTAGAAGCCCTCGCCGGTCTTGCGTCCGAGGAGCCCGGCCTCCATGCGGGCCCGGCCGATCCTGGACGGGCGGAACCGCGGCTCGGTGTAGAAGCCCGTCCAGATGGACTCCATCACCGGGTGCGACACGTCCATCCCGGTCAGGTCGAGCAGCTCGCACGGCCCCATCTTCAGGCCGAGCACGTCGCGGGCGATCCGGTCGATGTCCACCGGTTCGGCGACGCCCTCGGACAGGATCTGCAGTGCCTCCGTCACCAGGCCGCGCCCGGCGTGGTTGACGAGGAAGCCGGGCGCGTCCGGTGCGAGGACGGGCGTGTGGCCGAGGCGCCTCACGAGGTCGGCGAGCGCGTCCGGGATCCACTCGGCCGTGCGCGCCCCCGGGATCACCTCGACGACCCGCATCAGCGGCACCGGGTTGAAGAAGTGCAGCCCCGCCACCCGGGACGGGTCCTCCAGCGCGGCGGCGATCGCCGTCACCGGCAGCGAGCTGGTGTTGGTGGCGAGGACCGTGTGCGCCGGGCAGACCTTCTCCAGCGACCGGAACAGCTCCCGCTTGGTCTCCATGTCCTCCCGGACGGCCTCCACGACGAGGTCGCAGTCCTGGAACGGGGTGAGCGGCTCGCCGACCGGCCGGAGCCGCCCCTTCGCCGCCTCCGCCTCGTCCGCCGTCATGCGCCCCTTCGCGGCGAGCCGGTCGAACATGCCGCAGACGTACTCGGCCGCCTCCATCACGGCCTCCGTCCGGATGTCGGCCAGCTCCACGGTCAGCCCGCCCGCCGCGGCGAGCTGCGCGATCCCGCGCCCCATCGCCCCGGCCCCGATCACCCGGATCGTCGTCGCCCGGCCCGCCCACTGCTCCACGTCGCCTCCCGCACTCGTCCGGCCCTCCGGCCCACGTCCCGGTTCGCCACCGCCATGGGTACCAGCATTCAACCCTCCGCGGGACGCGAGCCCGGACGCCGCCCTCCAGGGCGGGGGCCGTACCCTGCGAAGTGCCCGCGACCCCCGTCCCGAGGAGCCCACCATGCGCGACGCGGTGATCTGCGAACCGCTGCGTACCCCCATCGGCCGGTTCGGCGGGGCGCTCAAGACCGTCACGTCCGCCGAGCTCGCCGCCACCGTCGTCCGCGCCCTGGTCGAGCGCACCGGCCTGCCGGGGGACGCGGTCGACGAGGTGATCCTCGGGCACTGCTACCCCACCTCCGACGCCCCCGCCATCGGACGCGTCGCCGCGCTGGACGCCGGGCTGCCCGTCACGGTCGGCGGCAGCCAGCTCGACCGGCGGTGCGGGTCCGGGCTCCAGGCCGTCGTCAACGCCGCCATGCAGATCCAGACCGGGGTCAGCGACGTGATCATCGCGGGCGGGGCGGAGAGCATGAGCGGCGCGCCCTTCTACACGACGGCGGCGCGCTGGGGCGTGCGCGGGCCGTCCCTGGAACTGCACGACGCGCTCGCGCAGGGCCGGGTGACCGCCGGGGGCGTCAACCACCCCGTTCCGGGCGGGATGCTGGAGACCGCCGAGAACCTGCGCCGCGAGTACGGCATCGGGCGCCAGGAGCAGGACGAGCTGGCCGTCCGCTCCCACCAGCGCGCGGTGGCCGCCCAGCGGTCGGGGGTGTTCGCCGAGGAGATCGTCCCGGTGACCGTCCGGTCGCGGAAGGGGGACACGGTCGTCGACACCGACGAGCACCCGCGTCCCGACACGACGGTCGAGGGCCTGGCGAAGCTGCGTCCCGTCCTCGGCAGGAAGGACCCCGAGGCCACCGTCACGGCGGGCAACGCCAGCGGCCAGAACGACGCGGCCGCCGCCTGCGTCGTCACCACCCCCGAACGCGCCGCCGAGCTGGGCCTGCGGCCCCTCGTCCGGCTCGTCTCGTGGGCCCGCGCCGGGGTGCCGCCCGAGACGATGGGGATCGGTCCGGTCCCGGCCACCGCCAAGGCCCTGGACGCCGCCGGCCTCGCCCTCGCCGACATCGACCTCATCGAGCTGAACGAGGCGTTCGCCGCGCAGGTCCTCGCCGTCACCCGCGAATGGGGCCTGAAGGACGCCGACTGGGACCGCGTCAACGTGCACGGCTCCGGCATCTCCCTCGGCCACCCCGTCGGCGCGACCGGCGCCCGCGTCCTCGCCACCCTCGCCCGCGAGATGGACCGCCGCGAGGCCCGCTACGGCCTGGAGACGATGTGCATCGGCGGCGGCCAGGGCCTCGCCGCGATCTTCGAGCGGGTCTGACCGAACACCGCGGGGGCCGCCGGCGTCTGAAGGGCCATGAACCCGAGGTGCGAACGGTGTGACGGCCCGCTGGTCCCCGTGGTGGCCGGTATGCCCGTCGACGACGGGCCGTACCGGCGGCACGAGAGCCGTGAGGTCTACTACACGGGCGACTGCATGGGCCGCCCCGAGCCCTGGTGGTGCTGGTCGTGCGAGCGGTTCGCCGACCCCGAGCCGCGTCCCCCGCGCTCGATGACCGTGGAGGGCTACCAGCTCTCCGTGCTCCGCGACATGCGCGGCATCGCCCCCGAGGCGCTCCCGGAACCGCCGGCCCCGTATGACGACCCGCCGGCCGGCCTGGTGGAGGAGGCCGGCCGGTGGGCCGCCATGGAGGCGCCGAAGATCAAGGACCTGGCGGCGGTCCTGGGCGATCCGGTCGGCGGCGGCCCCTCCCGGCACCGGTTCGCCCTCCCGCTCTGGCCCGACTTCTGGCTGGAGCACACCAGCCTGGACACCGAGACCGGCGACTACGTCCTCGACCGCCGGTTCGTGCGCCGGGCGGGTGAGCCGATGCGGTCGGCGGACGGCATGCGCCCCTGGTCGGTCCTGAGGCCGGAGGCCGAGGCGTTCTTCGGCTGGGAGCCCACGCGGAGTCCTTACGCCTACTACCACGTCGTGCCGTTCCAGCTCGACGGGCGGCCGATGGAGGCGTACTTCGTCCACGACCTTCTCGTGCAGGTCTCGGAGCCCTCGGAGGACTAGCTCCGCTCCGCCGTCCAGGACGGGTCCCGGCCGGTCATGGCGATGAGGCGGTCCAGCGCGGACGCGTCCGCTCCCGCGTCGACGGCCGGTCCGAACAGGCCCGGGATGCCCTGGCCGCCGCTCTGCTCGACGGCCGGGGCGACGAAGGCCAGGCACGCCTCGATCTCCTCCTTGCCGACGTCGTAGGGGCGGCCGGTGGCGCGGGAGACGTCCCAGCCGTGCACGATCAGCTCGTTCATCGCCACGTTGCCGGCCTGGTCGCCGGGGAGGTCGACGCCGCCGGCCTGGGTCATGCCCTGCCACGCGTCCGGGGAGCGCCAGGCCGCCGCGAGCGCGTCGAGCCGCTCGGGGACGCGGGCCCGCCAGTCGGGGTCGAGCCGGGCGGCGTCGGCGGACGGCGGCTGCGACGGGCCCTCCGGGAAGTCCTTCTTCGCCGCCCAGGTGAAGGCCAGGGCCAGGCCGTTCACGTGGTCGACGAGGGCGCCGAGCGACATGCCCTCGCAGGGCGTCGGCCCGGTGAGCCGGGAGTCGGGCACGTCGGCGAGCAGCCCTGCCATCCGCCGGGCGGCGGGGCCGAGGTCGGGCATCGGGGTCATCGGGAGTCCCTCCGTATCGGATACCGCTGGACGGGACGCGGGTGGACGCGTCCCGCCACGTGGTATGGACTCGTGATCCGGCGGATACTCATCGGTGCGCGGGTATTGGCGAGGGTATGCGGCGGAGATCGAAGGCCTTGGCGGTCCGGAAATCGGCACAGATGGTGCTGACCAGGGGATGTGACGCGTAAGCTACTGCCGAGTAGTATTCGGGCCCCGGATGGAGAGCAGTCTGACGCGAGCCCTACGCTGGCTGCCATCGCCCGTACCCCAGGAGGACGGAACAGTGTTCTGGATCACGTTGGTCATCGGGCTCGCCGGAACGGCGGTCGCGCTGGCGCTCGCCGGGAGGCGAGTGCTGTTCCTGTACGCGATCGCCAAGAGCGGGCAGCCGGACCCCCAGCGGACGCTGCAGGTCAAGCGTGAGCCCGCCAAAGCGGTGGAGGGCCAGGCCGTCGAGGTCCTCGGCCAGCGCAAGCTGCTGAAGTGGACGCTCGCCGGAGTCTCGCACGCCGCGGTCATGTGGGCCTTCATCCTGCTGATCACGGTCTACCTGGAGGCGGCCGTCGCGCTGCTGTTCGGGCTGGACGCCAAGGTCCCGGGCCTGCAGACCTGGCCGCCGATCGGCTTCGTCCAGGACACGATCGCGCTCGCCTGCACCGCCGGCCTGATCGTCTTCACCGCGATCCGGATCAAGAACTCGCCGAAGCGGCTGGACCGCAAGTCCCGGTTCAAGGGCTCGCACCTGTCCGGCGCCTGGATCACGCTCTTCATGATCTTCAACGTGATCTGGACGATGTTCTTCTTCCGCGGCGTGGAGTGGGCCAGCGGCAACCTCGACTACGGCAGGGGCGCCTACTTCTCCTACGCCGTCGGGCACCTGTTCGACGGGCTGAGCGACCACACGCTGGAGGTCCTGGAGTCGGTCGGCCTGCTGCTGCACATCGGCGTCGCGCTGGTCTTCCTGGTCTTCGTCGTCCACTCCAAGCACCTGCACATCTTCCTGGCCCCGCTGAACGTCATGTTCAAGCGCCGCCCGGACGGCCTCGGCGCCGCGCAGCCGATGATGTCGGGCGGCAAGCCGCTCGACTTCGAGGAGGCCGACCCCGACGAGGACGTCTTCGGCCGCGGCAAGATCGAGGACTTCACCTGGAAGGGCTTCCTCGACATGGCGACCTGCACCGAGTGCGGTCGCTGCCAGTCGCAGTGCCCCGCCTGGAACACCGGCAAGCCGCTGTCGCCGAAGATGCTCGTCCTGGAGCTGCGCGACCACGCGCTGGCCAAGGCGCCCTACTTCACGGCGTCCGAGGACCAGCAGCAGAAGTTCACCGACGAGCAGAAGCTCGCCATGGAGGTGGACAAGGCCCTCGTCGGCGACGACGGCGTCATCCACCCCGACGTCCTGTGGTCCTGCACCAACTGCGGTGCGTGCGTCGAGCAGTGCCCGGTCGACATCGAGCACATCGACCACATCCTGGACATGCGCCGCTTCCAGGTCATGATCGAGTCCTCGTTCCCGTCCGAGGCCGGCGTCATGCTGAAGAACCTCGAGAACAAGGGCAACCCGTGGGGCATGTCCGAGATGAAGCGCCTCGAGTGGATCGAGGAGCTCGACTTCGAGGTCGACGTCGTCGACGACAAGGTCTCCGAGGACACCGAGTACCTCTTCTGGGTCGGCTGCGCCGGCGCCCTGGAGGACCGAGCCAAGAAGACGACCAAGGCCGTCGCCGAGCTGCTGCACATCGCGGGCGTGAAGTTCGCCGTCCTCGGCCCCATGGAGGCGTGCACCGGTGACCCGGCCCGCCGCCTCGGCATGGAGTTCGTCTTCCAGATGCTCGGCCAGCAGAACGTCGAGACGCTGAACGACGCGGGCGTCAAGAAGATCGTCGCGACCTGCCCGCACTGCTTCAACACCCTGGCCAACGAGTACCCGCAGATCGGCGGGAACTACGAGGTCGTCCACCACACCCAGCTGCTCGCGCACCTCGTCGAGGAAGGCAAGCTCACCCCGGTCACGCCGATCGAGGAGAACATCACCTACCACGACCCCTGCTTCCTCGGCCGCCACAACAAGGTCTACAAGCAGCCGCGCGACATCATGGCGACCGTCCCCGGCGTCAAGACGCAGGAGATGCACCGGCACAAGGACCGCGGCTTCTGCTGCGGCGCCGGCGGCGCCCGGATGTGGATGGAGGAGCGCATCGGCAAGCGGATCAACACCGAGCGCGTGGACGAGGCGCTGGAGACCGACCCCGACACCGTCTCCACCGCGTGCCCGTTCTGCCTGGTCATGCTGGGCGACGCCATCAACGAGAAGAAGAACGCGGGCGACGCCAAGGAGTCGCTGGAGGTCGTCGACGTCTCCCAGCTCCTGATCCGCTCCATCAAGGGCGAGGGCACCGCGCCCGAGAAGGAAGCGGTCGCCGCCGAATAGCGCGGAACGGATCAGACCCCCGGGCCTCACGGTCCGGGGGTCTTTCCGTCACCGGGTCCAGGTGCCGGGAGGCGGGCCTGGGGGCGCCGCGCCGTCCGCCGGCGCGTCCGGTTCCCCCGCCGCGGCCGGCGGGAGCGCGACGAGCACGTCGCGCAGGGCGTACACCGCCTGGTACGGGAGGATGTGCCGGGTGGCGAGGTCGTCGACGGTGCTCAGGGGGCCGTGCGCCGTCCGGGCCAGCACGACCAGCTTCGCGTGGTAGGGGTCCAGGCCGGGCAGCGTGGCCAGCAGGTGCTCCGGCGCCGAGTTCACGTCGACCAGGCCCCCGTCGTCGAACGCGCGGGGCAGGTCGGGGCGTCCGATGCCGAGCATCCGGGCGACCGCCGGGTGGTGCGCCGCCAGCGAGCGGGCCTGCTCCCGGCGGACCCTGCGCTCGATCAGCTCGACGTCGAGCGCGGTCGGGCCCGCGCCGTGGGGCCCGGACGACGCCGGTTCGGCCGTGAGGAGGGCCAGCTGGAGAGAGCCCCCGAACGTCGTGCCCAGCAGCGAGAGGGTCAGCGGGAGGTCCCACCATCCGGGGTGGTCCGGGTCGGTGATCTCGACGCCGGTGAAGAAGACCACCGTCATCACCAGGTAGGCGAACGCCATCAGCCCGAGCGCGAGGCTCCTGCGCCGTCCAGCGAAGTACCCGATCAGGGCCCAGGTGGCGGCTCCGAAGCTGAGCATCGGGACGGTCACCAGGATGATCCGCCCCCACGGGAAGCGCCGTCTCCGGGGCGCCGCCCATGCGGCGTGCGCGGGGCGACCGTGGTCCGCCGGTATGACGCCGACGGGCGGGGGGCCGTACACGGGCGGATGGGCCGGGGCGGACGCCGGGAGGAAGGGGGGCGGGAGCGGCGCGGCGCTCCCCTCGGCCCGGGCGGGTACGGCCGGCGAGTCGGGCGGAGCGAACGAGGGCACGGCGTGCGCGGCCGGCGGTGACACGTCGTCGTCTCCGGGGCGCGCGGGAAGATCGTCGGTCGGCGGTTCGGGCGGGGGATCGCCCGCCCCCTCCGGCTCGCGCGCGGGCGGTGAGGCCAGCGCCGGATCGGAACGCAGGATGCCCAGATGCAGGCTCTGGAGCCGTTCGCCCGGCTCGACGCCGAACTCCTCGGCGAAGTAGGCGCGGGCGTCCCGGTAGGCGGCCAGGGCCTCCGCCTGCCTGCCGCACCGGTAGAGGGCGAGCATCAGCAGGTAGCGCAGCCCCTCCCGGAGGGGGAACTCGGCGACCAGCCGGATCAGCTCGGGCACCAGCTGCGCGTGCCGCCCCAGGTCGAGCCCGACTTCGGCGCTCGCCTCCAGCGCCGCCGCCCGCTCCTCCTCCAGGCGGTCCCGCGCCGCGTCGAAGAACTGGCCGTTCAGCCCGGCCAGCGCCGGGCCGCGCCACATGGCCAGCGCCTCGTGCAGCAGGGCCTCGGCCCGCCCCGCGTCGCCCGCGGCCCGCGCGGCCTGGGCCTCCTTCACTTGGTCCTGGAACACCTCGGCGTCCAGACCGTCGGGCGGGACGTTCAACGCGTAGCCGGCACCGGTCAGCCTCAGCAGACGCCCCGGAGTACGGGGCGAGCGCTCGGGCTCCAGCACGCGGCGCAGACCGGCCACGTACTTCTGGACGACGTTCGCGCCGTTGTCGGGAGGCTCGTCGCCCCAGACCGCCGCCACGATCGAAGCCGTCGACACCGCCCGGTTGGGCGACAGCAGCAGGACGGCGAGCACCGCACGCTGCTTGCCCGGGCCCAGGTCGAGTTCCCGGCCGTCCCGCCACGCAGCCGGCCGGCCCAGGATCTCGAAGCGCAGAGCGGACCCCTCGCCCGGCAGCGCGACCACCCCCGCTCCTCGTCATCGGCGCCTGCGCAGTCGTTCCGCAGCCCGGGCGCAGTGACGGCAGCATAACGACAGCGGTTCGACAACGGCATCAAGCAGTCTCTTTTCGGACAACGGGGGCGATTGCCCCGTGAAGAAATAGCGAAAGGACTACGGGGTGTCTCATCACCGACTGCGGGCCGGCCGCGCGCCGGGCCTGTCGGCCGCGCTCCTGCTCACGGTGGCGTTCGCCGTGGGCTGCGGCCCGGCCGAGAACAAGGAGACGGCGAAGGCGGCGTCCACGCCGGCCGCGCGCTCCGGCCCTCCCACGCCCGCCTCCGCGATCCCCAACGGGGTGGAGAAGCTGAACCCGGCCGAGATCCTGAGCCGCGCACGCAAGGCGACAGCGTCGGCGAAGTCGCTGCGGATGCGGGGGCAGGTCGAGGAGGAGGGCGAGAAGTACGCGCTCGACTTCCGCTACGCGGGGAAGGCGAAGGCGACCGGATCGTTCGGGATGGGGGCCCAGAACATCCAGATCACCAGGATCGGCAAGGACCTCTACTTCAAGGGCGACGACGCGTTCTGGAAGTCGATCGGCGGGAAGCCCGCGGTGCAGCTGCTGTCCGGCAAGCACCTCAGGACGACCGTCAAGAACCGCGAGTTCAAGGAGATCGCGCTCTTCACGGACCGGTCGGCCCTGCTCACCGAGGCCGTGAAGGAGCTGGACGGCTGGAAGAAGGGCACGACCGGGACGGTCGGCGGCATCCCCACCGTGGCGCTGGTCGCCTCGACCGGGGACAAGATCCACGTGGCCACGCGCGGTGAGCCCTACGTGCTGCGGCTCGACGGCGGCGCGGGGAACCAGGTCGACTTCCTCGCCTACGACCAGCCGGTGGACGTCCGGCGGCCGCCGGCGAAGACCGTCGTCGACGCCGACGCGCTGAACTGACCCGCCGTCCGCTCGGAGCATCGCGCGGCGGGGCGCGACCGGCGAGCGGACGGCGGCATCCCGCCGGCGGGTCCGCCCCCGCCGCCCGGAGGGGGATTGGGGCGGTCGGCGCGCTGGTAAAACCCAGGGATGGCCGTGCTCGTGTCCGTCCTCGCGTTCCTGATGACGCTCGCGGGCGGCCTCACGGCGATGCGGGTCCGCGACCACCGGCACCTCGTCCTCGGCCTGGCCGGCGGGCTGATGCTCGGCGTCGTCGCGTTCGACCTGATCCCCGAGTCGCTGGAGCTGACCCGGCACCGCCCGTTCGGCGTCCCCGCCCCGATGATCGGCTTCGCGGCGGGGTTCGTGCTGCTGCACGTCGTCGAGCAGGCGGTGGCGATCCACCGCGCCCACGAGGAGGAGTACGCCCCGCACGCGCACGTCCACGGCTCCGGCTCCGGCGGGCTGCTCGCCGCGCTCGCGCTCGTCGTGCACAGCCTGGTGGACGGCCTGAGCATCGGCTTCGGCTTCCAGACCGGGACCGAGACGGGGGTCTTCGTGGCGCTCGCCGTCGTCACCCACGACTTCGCGGACGGCTTCAACACCTTCACCGCCGCCTCGCTGTACCGCGGCGACCGGCGCCCCGCCGTCCTGCTGCTGCTCGCCGACGCCGCCGCCCCGGTCGCCGGGGCGGCCATCGGCATGCTGGCGACCGTCCCGGACGCCGTCCTCGGCCCCTACCTCGGCGTCTTCGCAGGAGTCCTGCTCTACCTGGCCGCCGCCGAGATCCTGCCCGAGGCGCACAGCGTCCATCCGCGGATCATGACCCTGGCCGCCACCGGGCTCGGGCTGGCCGCCGTCCTGTTCAGCGTCGGGCTCGCGAGCTGAGAGAGGACCGCCCGGAAACCCGGACGGCCCTCTCTGGGAACGTTCCCGGCGTCAGCCGGTCAGCGAGGTGGCGTAGCTCTGGTTCGTCTTGAGCCACTCGTCGACCGCCTGGTCCGGCTTGCCCTTGTACTGGTTCTCCATCAGGTCCTCGAGGGCGCCGAGCTGCTTGTCGTCCATCTTGAACTTCTTCAGCCAGCCGGTGACCTCGGGCTGGTCCTTGCCGAAGTCCTCACGGGCGACGGTGTAGATGCCGTCCGGCTTGCCCATCGCGCCCTTCGGGTCCTGCAGGTCGCGGATGGGGTACTTCGAGTACGCCCAGTGCGGGCGCCACAGCGTGACGACGATGTCCTTCTTCGCGTCGATCGCCTTCTTGAGCTCGGTCAGCATCGCCGCCGTCGAGGACGTCGTCACCTTGTACTCGTCCTTCAGGCCGTACGCGGGGAGCATCTTCTCCTGCGACACCCGGTACAGGCCGGAGCTCTTCTCGATGCCGACGATCTTGCCGCCGTACGCGCCGCCCTTGCCCTTCAGGTCGTCGAGCGTCTTCAGCGGGGAGTAGTTCGGGACCGCGATCGTCAGCGGCGCCGAGTCGTACCAGGCGCCGACCTTCTCCAGCTTGTCGCCGTACTGCTTCCAGTAGTCCTCGTGCGTGCCCGGGAGCCAGGCGTCCACGAAGAGGTCGACGTCGCCCTTCGCCATGCCCGCGTAGAGCGGGCCGGTGTCGAGGGTCTTGACGTCCACCTTGTAGCCCTTGTCGGTGAGGAGCCGCTTCCACAGGGCCGTGGCGGCCTCACCCTCGGCCCAGCCCGCGACCATGCCGATGGTGATCTCCTTGTCCTTCCCACCCCCGCCGGAGTCGGAATCACCGCACGCCGTGGCGCTCAGACCGAGCGTCAGCGTCAGCGCGGCGACCGTCAGGCCCTTCAACTTGAAGCGCATGCCCATCCTTTCGTTCGCTTACAGGGGGTTATGTGGGGGGAGCGGAAGTCAGTTGCCGCCGACGCCGGCCATCGCGGCCTCGCCGGCGCGGGGGCGGGTGAACAGCGCGCGCATCATGCTCGGGCCATCGCCCAGCGCCCCGGTCAGGCGGTCCAGGTAGATGGCGAGGACCACGACCGCGATCCCGCCCTCGAAGCCCTTGGCGACGTCCACCCGGTTGATGCCCTCCAGCACCTCGCCGCCGAGGCCGCCCGCCCCGACCATGCCCGCGATGACGACCATGGACAGCGACAGCATGATCAGCTGGTTGACGCCCGCCATGATCGACGGCATCGCGAGCGGGATCTGGATCCGGGTCAGGATCCGGCCCGGCGGCGTGCCGAACGCCTCGCCCGCCTCGACCATCTCCGGGTCCACGCCGCGGATGCCGAGCTCGGTCAGCCGCACTCCCGGCGGCATCGCGAAGATCACCGTCGCCACCACGCCGGGCACCGAGCCGATGCTGAAGAAGAAGATCGCCGGAATCAGGTACACGAACGCCGGCATCGTCTGCATGAAGTCGAGGACCGGGCGGACGATCCGGCTCACCATGTCGCTGCGCGCCGCCGCGATGCCGATCGGGATCGCCACCACCGTCGACACCAGCGCCGACACGAGCACCAGGGCCAGCGAGTCCATCGCGGGCTCCCACAGCTCCATGCTGTCGACCAGCGCGAACCCGAGGACCGTGAACAGGGCGAGCCTCCAGCCGCTCACCACCAGCGCGATCAGTGCCAGCACCAGCGTCAGCCCCAGCGGCGGCAGGACCGTCAGGACGCTCGTCAGCCCGTCCACCGCCGCCTCGATCGCCGAGCCGATCCCGTCGAACAGCCACGACAGGTTGTCGGTGCACCAGCTCACCAGGCCGTCGAACCACTCGCCGACCGGCACCCGGGGCAGCTTCACCGCCGCGTCAGTCGTCGTCACCGCTGCCACCCTCCTTCGTCAGCGCCAGTTCCGGCTCGTCCTCCTCGACCATCTCCTCCACGTGGGAGTGGATCGCGCCGAGCGCCGCCAGCAGCGTTACCCGGGGGATCACGCCGAGAAGCGTCCCCTTCTCGTCCGCCACCGGCACCGGCAGGTCGCTCTCGGCGACCCGCACGAACAGGTCGGCGACCGGGGTGTCCGGCGCGACCGGCGCCGGGTCCTCCGGGTCGATCAGGCCGTCGAGCGTCTGGACGTTCTCCTGCACCGCGTCCGCGATGACCGTCGCCCGCACCCGTCCGACGAGCTTGCGGTCCCGCCCGACCACGAACGCCGCCGAGGTCTGGTGCTCGCGCATCGTCCTGAGGGCCGTCCGCGGTCCGGTCGATGCCGGCACCGTGACCAGCGGCTTCTCCATCACCGAGGCCGCCGTCAGCACTCTGGTACGGTCCACATCCGCGACGAACTGGGCGACGTAGTCGTTGGCCGGGTCGGTGAGGATCTCCTCGGCCGTCCCGATCTGCACGATCCGCCCCTCCCGCATCACCGCGATGCGGTCGCCGATGCGCATGGCCTCGTTCAGGTCGTGGGTGATGAAGACGATCGTCTTGCCGAACCGGCTCTGCAGATCGAGCAGCAGGTCCTGGACCTCCCGGCGGATCAGCGGGTCCAGGGCGCTGAACGCCTCGTCCATCAGGATGATGTCGGTACCCGAGGCGAGCGCGCGGGCGAGCCCCACCCGCTGCTTCATCCCGCCCGACAGCTCACCGGGGACCTTGCTCTCCCAGCCTTCGAGACCCACCAGCGCCAGGAACTCCCGGGCGGTCCTCTCTCGTTCCTCCCTGGGAACGCCGCGGACCTCGAGCCCGTACGCCGCGTTGGCCAGGACCGTCCGATGGGGGAACAGCGCGAAGTGCTGGAAGACCATGCTGATCTTGTGCTGCCGGAGCGCGCGCAGCGCCTTCGGCGGCAGCTCGGCGATGTCCTGGCCGTCGATCTCGACACTTCCGGACGTGACCCCGAGCAGTCCGTTCAGCGTCCGGATGAGGGTCGACTTCCCCGACCCCGACAGGCCCATGACCACGAAGATCTCGCCCTGCCGGACCTCGAACGTGGCGTCCACCACCGCCGGTGTGACCCCGAGGTCGCGGATCGCCGACAGATCAGCGCCCGCCTTGAGTTTCCGCTGTGCCTCGGCCGTCCTGCGGCCGAAGAGCTTGGTGACGCTTTCCGCGCGGAGTACTGACACGATCTCCTTCCGGGTTCCCACGCCGGTGCGCGGAAACGGGTCGCCTCGTCCGTGCAGGCACCCGGCCCTCAGGTAAAGAGGGTGTCAACCGAACGCCATGCCTGTGCGTCGCCCGAAACTACCCGTCCAGAGAACATGTTTCATCTTTTGGTGACTTGCGTCACGTTCGGGTAACGAAGCGACTACACTTTCGTCCGGTGAAAGTTCTGGTACGACCGCGAGGGCGTCGGCCCCCGCTGGTCCTGGTACCGCGACCCGTACTTCGCCGACCCGTAGGGGTACTCCGCCGGCGAGCTCGTCCGGAACAGGCACATCTGCCCGATCTTCATCCCCGGCCACAACTTGATCGGCAGCGTCGCCACGTTCGACAGCTCCAGCGTCACGTGCCCGCTGAACCCCGGATCGATCCACCCCGCCGTCGAGTGCGTGAGCAGCCCCAGCCGCCCGAGCGAGCTCTTCCCCTCCAGCCGCGCCGCGAGATCCTCGGGCAGCCCGAACACCTCGTACGTCGAGGCCAGCACGAACTCCCCGGGATGCAGCACGAACGCCTCCTCGGCGTCCACCTCGACCAGCCGCGTCAGATCCGGCTGCTCCACAGCGGGATCGATGTGCGGATACCGGTGGTTCTCGAACACCCGGAAGTACCGGTCCAGTCGAACGTCCACACTGGACGGCTGGACCATGACCGGCTCGTACGGGTCGATCTTGACCCGCCCGGACTCGAGCTCGGCCCTGATATCGCGATCGGAGAGCAGCACCCCAGAAAGCTATCCCACGCCACGCCCCCACCGGCGATCCGGTACAGTAACCAAGGCACGGGCACCGTCAAGGCCGCCCGACGCGGGTGTAGTTCAATGGTAGAACTTCAGCTTCCCAAGCTGACAGCGCGGGTTCGATTCCCGTCACCCGCTCCACCACGAAGGCTCAGGCCAGTGACTCATCACTGACGCTGGGCCTCTTTCGTTCCCCGGCCACCGTGCCCGCTACGTGCCCGATCGCTCGGGCTTGCACGACTGTGCGCCTGGTGGGCCCGGATCAGCGGCCGAACTTGGCGATCGCTTCCGGGGTTACGGGGGTGAAGAAGTTGACGAGGTTGCCGTCGGGGTCGCGGAACAGCAGCGCCCGGTTGCCCCACGGCATCGTGGTCGGCTCGGTGACGAACTCGCCGACGTACCCGGTCAGGTTCGCGTGCACCCGGTCCACGTCGTCGACGAGGAACTCGATGATCACGCTGTGGTTGTCGGCGGGCCGGGACGAGCCCGGCGCGAACAGCGGGACGGTGCGGGTGCTCGCGATCGCCAGGGTCGCGTGGCGGGTGCGGATCTCGGCGAAGTCCTCGGTGGCCCAGTCCGCCCGCACGCCGGTGACCTTCTCGTAGAACTCGACGAGGCGGGCGACGTCCTCGGTGATGACGCGGATCGAAACGAAGTCCATGGCGGTTCCTCCTGGGTTCGCGGTGCCGTGGTGCTTCGCACGTTAGAGGGGATAGTGGACAGAATCGGTCCACTATTCGCCATAGGCTCGGCACCATGTCCCGACCGACCGGCCGCGTGCTCACCCTCCTCGAACTGCTCCAGTCCGGCGGCACCCGGACGATCGCCGAGCTCGCCGACCGGCTCGGCGTCGAGGGCCGGACCGTCCGGCGGTACGTCGACCAGCTGCTCGACCTCGGCGTGCCCGTCGAGGCGGTGCGCGGCCGCTACGGCGGGTACCGCCTCGCCCGCGGGCACCGGCTGCCGCCGCTGATGCTCAACGACGACGAGGCGCTCGCCGTGCTGCTCGGCCTGGTCGCCGGACGGCGCGCGGGCCTCGGCGCCGCGGCCGGAACCGCGAGCGAGACGGCGGCGGCGAAGATCCGGCGGGTGCTCCCCCCGGCCCTCGCCCGCCGGCTCGACGCCGTCCAGGAGTCGCTCGCGTTCACCCGGCCGTCCGACCGGACCGCCGCGCCGGACACCGGAACCCTGCTCACGCTCGCCGACGCCGTGCGCCACCGCCGTCCGGTCTCGTTCCGGTACGGCGACCGGGAGGGCCGCCGCACCGACCGCACCCTGCACCCGTACGGAATCGTCAGCCATTCGGGCCGCTGGTACGTGACCGGCGAGGACACCGGGGTCGGCGAGAACCGCACCTTCCGCCTCGACCGCATCACGGACGCCCGCACCCTGCCCGGCTCGTTCGAGACGCCCGCCGGGCCGGGCCCGGCGGAACGCGTCCTGTCCGGGTTCGCCGCGGCGCCCTACCGGCACGAGGTGACCTTGCGCATCCACGGGACGGTCGAGCAGATCCGCGCGCGCTTCCCCGCATCCATCGCGACCGTGGACGGACCCGCCGACGCGGACGACCCGGCGGCCGAGCGCTGGCACCGCGTCGAGATGCGGGCCGAACGGCTCGACTGGCTGCCCGCGCTCCTCGCTTCGCTCGACCGCCCCTTCGCCATCGAGCGCCCGGACGAGCTCCGCGCCCTCGTCCTCGGCCTCGCCGACCGGCTGGCAGAAGGGGCCCGCCGCCCGCCCACCGTCTGATCCGGCGGACTGGTCGTGCCGGGAGGGCGTGCTTGGTTGATCTTGTCCGGCCCGCGGTGGTCCGGGCGTCGTCGGCGGGAGCGAAGCCATGCGCACCAAGGGCAGAGGAGCGCCCGATGCGGGGCCGCCGTGGAACGAGATCCTGCCGTTGCTGTGGATGGGCGGCCACTATTACCGTGATCCGCCGGGGAACCGGCCACCGGGCATCGTGCGTGACGAGTTCGATCAGCTTGTACACGCGAGAGGGGCACGGTCCAAGCTGCGGTGTCGAGCACCACTGTGTGGACGTTCCCGATGGACCGCTGACCGCTGAGCAGATCGGGGCGGTCTGCCGCGCTGCTGAGCCGGCAGTGGAGGCGACCGGGCAGGGCGCGCGCCTGCTTACCGGGCTCGAAGCCTGACCCTACGAGACCGTGACCAAGTGATTGAGAGCGGAGACGGTGGCCGTGTGAATACCTGCCGCACGAGTATGGAGCGGACTTCCTGAAGCCATTTGACTCACGGGCGTTGTGATGCTTTTTGAGGCGAGGGCCGCTTTGCAGATGTGGCGGTTTGATGCCGCTGCACGGCTTCCGCGGGTTGCCCCGAAGGAGGGCGGCAACCAGGTCGGCGTCCCTGCGCTATTTGGATCAGGCGCGTGCTTTCTCGACTTTCTGTGGAGGCGGGACGGGCGAGCGGGGGAGCAGGTCGCGGCAGGGCCGTCTCCGCTGCGCAGGGCCATGCGGTGCTCGATCCGATCGCGGTTCTAGCGAAATGAGTCCGGGTCGGCGTGGTATAAATCGCGATGGAACGTTCTTTCGTGGAACGTTCTATTGACGATCGCAGATGGATGTTCGATGTTCACTCAGAGTCACTTCCGGCGGCCGAGGAAACAGTGCGTCAGGCTTCTGAACTCGCCGCCGGCGCCCGGTGTCCGGGGTGGTCGCGGCCGGGTGGCTCGTGCTGAATTGCGGCGGAGATGGGCATGAGGACTGGGTTTGGGGCGTCCAAGCTGTTGAACCGGCAGCGGGAGCGCGCCGCGCTCGACGGCCTGGTGAAGGATCTGCGGTCCGGCCGCGGGCGGGCGCTGGTGGTGCGCGGCGAGGCGGGCGTGGGGAAGTCGGCGCTGCTGCAATACCTGGTCGAGGCCGCGGCGGACATGCGGGTCGCCCGCGCGGGTGGCGTGGAATCGGAGATGGAGCTGGCTTTCGCCGGCCTCCATCAGCTGTGCATGCCGCTCCTTGACCGGCTGGAAGGCCTGCCGGGCCCTCAGCGCGACGCCCTGGGGGTCGCGTTCGGGCTGCGTGAAGGGGGCGTACCGGACCGGTTCATGGTCGCACTGGCGGTGCTGACCCTCCTGTCGGAGGCGGCGGAGGAACAGCCGCTCCTCTGCGTGATCGATGACGCGCAATGGCTGGACCGGGCGTCGGCGCAGGCGCTGCTGTTCGCGGCGCGCCGGCTGCTGGCCGAGCCGGTGGGTCTGGTCTTCGCCGCGCGCGACCCGGGCGAGCAGTTCCGGGGGCTGGCGGACCTGGAGGTTGGGGGACTGCCCGACCGGGAGGCCCGCATGCTGCTGCGGTCGGTGGTCCGGTTCCGTCTCGACGAGCCGGTTCAGGAACGCATCCTGGCCGTGACGAACGGCAATCCGCTGGCGCTGCTCGAGTTGCCGCGCGGGCTGGACCCCGCCCAGCTGGCGGGCGGGTTCGGGCTGGTCGGTGTGCGGGCGGTCCCGGCGCGGATCGAGGACGGCTTCCGCCGCCGGCTGGAGCGGCTCCCCGCCGACACGCGGTCGCTGATGCTGGTGGCGGCGGCCGAGCCGGCGGGCGATCCGACGCTGGTGTGGCGTGCGGCCGAGCGGCTCGGGCTCCCCGCGTCCGCCGCGGAGGCCGCGCAGACCGACGGCCTGCTCGAGATCGGGATGCGGGTGCGGTTCCGGCATCCGCTGGTGCGGTCCGCCGTGTACTCGGCGGCGACGCTGTCGGAGCGACGCGCCGCGCACCGGGCGCTGGCCGAGGTGACCGATCGCGACCGCGACCTGGACCGGCGCGCGTGGCACCTGGCGGCGGCGGTGCCGGGAGTCGACGACGAGGTGGCCGCGGAGCTGGAACGCTGCGCGGGCCGGGCGGAGGCCCGGGGCGGCATGGCGGCCTCGGCCGCGTTCCTGCAGCGCGCGGCCGAGCTGACGGGCGAGCCCGCGCCGAGGTCCGAGCGTGCGCTCGCGGCCGCGCAGGCGAACCTCCAGGCAGGCGCTTTCGAGGCGGCGACGGAGCTGCTCGCCATGGCGGCGGCGGGCCCGCTGGACGAACTCCAGCAGGCCCGGGCCGCCCTGCTGCGCGGGCACATGGCGTTCGCCTCCGATGTGGGCGGTGAAGCTCCGGCACTCCTGGCGAAGGCGGCCCAGCGGCTCGAGCCGCTGGACACCGCGCTCGCGCGCGAGACGTACCTGGACGCTTGGTACGCGGCGATGTTCGCCGGGGAGTTCGCGGGCGCCGACGATCTCGAACGGATCTCCCTGGCCGCGCGGTCGGTGCCGCCGCCCGCCGAGCCCCGCCCGTCCGATCTGCTGCTCGACGGGGTGACCGCCCTGATCATCGACGGGCGCGCTCAGGCGGCGCCCCGGTTGAGCCGGGCCCTGCGGGCCTTCGGCGACGAGAAGATCAGCTTCGCGGAGGACCAGCGGTGGAGCCCGATGGCCGCGGCCATCGCGGCACTGGCCTGGGACGAGGCGAACTGGCGGACGATCATAAGCCGCGGCTTCCGGGGCGCCCGCGAGGCGGGGCTGCTCGGCCAACTGGTGATCTGGGCGAACGCGCAGACCTCCGTCATGGTCTGGAGCGGCGAGCTCACGGAGGCGGCTGCGCTGATCGCGGAGGGGGAGGCGATCGCGGCGGCGACGGGCTCCCGGATGGTGCCCTACGGGGCGGTGTCGCTCGCCGGATACCGGGGGGTGGAGGCCGAGGCCGTTCCGCTGATCGAGAGCGTGATCGTGGAGGCCCGGACCGCGCGGCAGGGGACGGGCGTCCAGCATGCGCAGTGGGTGTCCGCCATCCTGTACAACGGGCTCGGCCACTACGACAAGGCGATGGCCTACGCGCAGGCCGCCGCTCGACAACCTGATCTGCATGTCTCCGTGTGGGCGCTCGTCGAGCTGATCGAGGCGGCCGGCAGGGCCGGGGAGCCCCGGCCGGCGCTGGAGGCGCTCAGCCGGCTCGCCGAGGCGACCGGCATCAGCCAGGGCGATTGGGCGCAGGGGATCTACGCGCGGTCCCGGGCGCTGGTGAGCGACGGCGAGGACGCCGAGCGCTGCCATCTCGAGGCGGTCGATCGGCTGAGCCGCACCGGCTTCCGCACCGAACTCGCCCGGGCGCACCTGCTCTACGGCGAATGGCTGCGGCGCGAGGGGCGGCGGGCCGACGCGCGGGCGCGGTTGCGCACCGCGCACGACATGTTCACCGCGATCGGCATGGAGGCGTTCGCCGAGCGGACCCGCCGCGAGCTGCTGGCCACCGGCGAGACCGTCCGCAGGCGCGCCGCCGCCACGCGCGACCAGCTCACTCCCCAGGAGGCCCAGATCGCGCAGCTGGCCCGGGGCGGCCTGTCCAATCCGGAGATCGCCGCCCAGCTGTTCCTCAGCCCGCGGACCGTCGAGTACCACCTGGGCAAGGTGTTCAGCAAGCTTGAGATCACCTCCCGCCAGCAGCTCCGGAACGCGCTGCCCGATGGCGCCCCGGCGGGCTGACGGCACGGCGCGACCGGACGCACGCCGGGCTTATGAAGCCTGCTCCAGGACGTATTGGGCGACCTGGGCGTGGGTGGCGTACCAGACGCCCTGCTGCGCGTCGATGTGCTCCAGCAGTTCGCGTAGTACGGCCATGCGGGAGCGGTGGCCGATGACGTGCGGGTGCATGGTGAGCTGGAACAGTCCGCCCTCCTCGAGCGCGGCGTCGAACTCGTCGCGCCAGATCCCCGCCACGTCCCGCGGCGGCGGGCAGGCCCGCAGCATGCCGCCGTGCTCCAGCAGCAGGTACGGCACGTCGTCCCTGATCCACTCGACCGGGATCTCCACGACTCCGGTCGGCTCGCCGTCGGCCAGCAGTTCGTAGGGCTCGTCGTCGGCCATGAGGGAGGAGTCGTAGAGCAGGCCCAGCTCACGCGTTATGGCCAGGGTGTGGTCGGAGAAGTCCCACGCCGGAGTGCGGATGCCGACGGGGCGGGTGCCCGCGAGCTTCTCCAGGGTGTCGGCGGCGCGCAGGGCCAGCTCGCGCTCGTCGGCGGGGTCCAGCAGCGCGTTGCTCTCGTGGATCCAGCCGTGCATGGCGACCTCGTGGCCCGCGGCGACGTAGTCACGGACCTCTCCTGGGTGCAGAAGTGCCGAGACCGCCGGCATGAAGAACGAGGCCGGGATGCCGAAGCGGTCCAGCAGGCGAAGCACCCGGGGGGCGCCGACGCGGGAGCCGTACTCCCCCTGGGCGAGTCTGCCCGGACTGGTCTCGCCGCCGCGCAGGTGGATCGTCTCGTGGTCGGAGTCGAAGGAGAGCGCGACGGCGACGCGGGCGCCGCCGGGCCAGGAGGCGGGGTGCAGGGAGCGGCCGGCGCGGACCCGCGCCACGTGGCCGCGCCAGGTCTGCTCGTCCCAATGCCAGGGCTGTTGTTCGGCCATGTGAGACTCCGTTTCGCGAGGGACCGGACGGGGCGGGCCGGGCGGCTCACGCACCGTCATGGCCGTGGTCGGGCAGTGCCTGTGCGAGCTGGCGGCGAGAGGTGATGGCGAGCTTCGAGAACACCTTGCTCAGGTGGTATTCGACGGTGCGCGGGCTGAGGAACAGCTGGGCGCCGATCTCCGGGTTCGACAGCCCCTTCCGCGCCAGTCGGGCGATCTGACTTTCCTGAGGCGTGAGACCGTCGGGCGTGCCCGCGGTGCGCTTGCGGACGGTCTCGCCGGTCGCCAGGAGTTCGCGGCGGGCGCGGTCGGCGAAGCCCTGGGCGCCGAAATCCTGCAGCATCTCGTAGGCGGTGCGCAGGTGCTCGCGCGCGTCGAGGCGCCGGTTCTCGCGACGCAGCCACTCGCCGAACACCAGGTGGGTACGGGCGAGGTACGCGGCGGCCCGGCTGCGCTCGAGGTGCTCGATGGCCTCGCGGTACAGCAGGTCGGCGGCCTCGCCGTCGGAGAGCAGGGCCTTCGAGCGGGCGAGCACGCCGAGGGCCCAGTCGGTGCCGGCGGCGGTGGTGCGTTCCTCCAGCTGCCGCAAAGCGGTTGTGGCCGTTTCGGGGGCGTTGCCGTATGCGGCCGCCTCGACCAGTTCCATGAGGGCGAACCCGGTGAGCCCCAGATCGTCGTGCTCGCACGCCCGTTCCGCACGGGCCAGAGCGTCCTGGTACCGGCCGAGGGCGTTGTACACCAACGCGCTCCCGAAGTGGCCCCCGCTGATCGCTCGCCCCTCACCCCAAGCGAGCGTCCGCTCGACGGCGGCGTCGAACCTCGCCGGTGCCTCGACCCCGCCACGCCAGCTCATGAGCAGGTTGGAGGCGAAGCCGAAGTGGGCGTGGCCGGTCACCTTCAAGATCGCGTCGGATTCCTCGACCAGCGTGGCGGCCGCGTCGAACTGGCCGGCGTAGATGTGCACGGTGGCGCGGTAGGTGAGGGCCTGGGGAAGGAAGTGGAGCGCGCCGATCTCGCGGGCCGCCTGGACCGCGTACTCGGTCAGGTCCTGCAAGGCCTGGTCGTCCCACATGTCCGCGGCGACCAGGTAGACCAGCCCCAACCGGCGCATGCTGTCATCCGGGTTGCGTCGGGCTTCCTGCCGAAACTCCTGCAGAACGCGCTTCAACCGCGGTGCCGCCGCGGCGTAGCCCTCGGCGAACCGCGCCACCAGCCCGTCCAGGAGTGCGTCGATCGGCCGTGTCGGCAGTGGTCCCGCAGGCGCGGTACGGGCGGTCTCGGCCACCGTCCGCAGGAGTTCGGGTTCGCCCAGCCTGCCGGCGAAGACCGCTGATCCGATGGCTTCGACGTAGGCCTCGCGTGCCTGCCCCGCGTCGACGCGGGACAGCTGACCGGCCGCGTCCAGCAGCGGGCGCAGAGCCTCACCGCCGCGCTTGCGCGCGAAGAGGATCTGGGCGCGCAGCCGGGCCACCCGTCCGCTCTGGAGCTCGGTCAACGGGCCCATCTCCGCGGAGCCGAGCAGCTCCAGCGCCATGTCCGGGGCGCCGGCCTCGAAGGAGGCCTGCGCCGCGGCCACCGCCCTTGCTCCGCGTCTGGCCGGATCCGGCGTCAGCTCGGTCGCGCGCCGCAGAAACGCCGCCGCCGCCGCGATGCCGCCGCGCGCCTGAGCCCGGTCGGCCAGCCGCTCCAGCTCGCCGGCCACGGACTCGTCGGATTCCAGTGCCGCGTGCGCGCGATGCCAGGCCCGGCGGTCGGGGTCGGACGCGGGATCGGTCGCCGTGGCCAGCGCCCCGTGCGCCGCCCGCCGCTCCGACGGGGACGCGGCCGAGTACACCGCCGACCGCACCAGCGGATGCCGGAACCGCGCCCACGCTCCGATCTCCAGCAACCCGTCGGCCTGCGCGGGCTCCACCGCCGAAGCCGGAACCCCCAGATGCCCCGCCGCGCGCCAGATCAGCGCCGGGTCGCCGGTCGGCTCGGCCGCCGCGACCAGCATCAGCGACCGGGTCTCGGCCGGCAGCTCCGCCAGCCGCCGACGAAAGCCCTCTTCCACCCGCGCCGGGACCGCCTGGGCCTCCACCATTCCGAACCCGCCCGCCAGCTGTGCCGGGCTCAGCCCGCGCGGAAGCTCCAGCAGGGCCAGCGGGTTGCCGTTCGTCTCCGCCAGGATCCGGTCCCTGATCTGGTCGTCCAGCGGGAAGCGGACCACCGAGCGCAGCAGCGCCTGCGCCTCCTGCTTGGGCAGGCCGCGCACCTCCAGGTCCACCAGCCCGTGGAACTGCCTGCCCGGCTCGCGCGCCGCGAAGATCAGCCCTACCGGCTCGGCCAGCAGCCGCCTGGCGACGAACGCCAGCACCTGGGCGGACGCCTGGTCCAGCCACTGCGCGTCATCGATCACACACAGCAGAGCGCGTTCCTCCGCCGCCTCCGCCAGCAGAGTCAGCACCGCCAGCCCGACCATGAACCGGTCGGGCACGTTCCCTTCACGCAGCCCGAACGCGACCGCGAGCGCGTCGCGCTGCGGGCCGGGGAGCTTCTCGATCCTGTCCAGCAGCGGCGCGACCAGCAGATGCAGGCCGGCGAACGCCAGCTCCATCTCCGATTCCGCCCCGACGGCGCGCACCACGCGCATATCGGCCGCCTGCCCTGTCGCATGCCGCAGCAGGGCCGACTTGCCCACGCCCGCCTCTCCGCGCAGCACCAGGGCTCGCCCGCGTCCGGAGCGCACATCCCCCAGCAGGCCGTTCAGCTCGGCTCGCTCTCGCTGCCGATCCAGCAGCGGCGCGCCCCCAGATAGCGTCCCCATGCCTCTTGTTTCTCCCGTTCGGTGCCCATCCGTCGGCGCGACCAAGTCGGCGGCTAGCGGGAGCCCCAACAGGATTCCATTTCAGTCAGGACCCGATCAAGATCCAGTCGAGGCACTCACCCTCGAAGCCGGGCTCTTCACCGTCAAGTCGAGCAATGCTTGACGAACAGCCCTCTCGCCGGTGACGACTTCGCCTCCATCGAACAGGCCCGCGAAGAGGGACGCGGTGTCTTCGACAGCCTGGTGGAGGTTCATCGTCTGGGCTCCGCCGCCGCTCACCTGGGGCATGACGACGAGGCCGGCCGCGTCGCGCGCTTCGATCAGGACCACCTCGTGTGCCCCCGGCGATCGCGAGAGCGTGCCGGGCACCTCCTCCGCGCCGTCGGGCGCCCGCGGAACGCGGGTGATCTCCGGCCCCACCGCCGGCACCACAAGGGCGGGGAGCCCGCAAGGCCGTCCAGCAGCGCCGCCGGCGTCACCGGATCGCATCACTGGACGCCGTTGAGGCGCATGGCCGGCGACCCCTGCGCCGCGCGCCATGCCAGGCCATCCCTGACCTTTTCCAGCGCCCAGGGCCGCAGGCCGTCCGCGCGCACGGCCGTGGCGTCCGGCAGCGGTGTCGGGGCGTGCCTAAGCGCATCCGGCAGCGGCCCGAAGGGGGCCGGGGATCCGCCATGTGCGGCGGCGCTGTGCCGACTGGCCAGGCATTCGGCCAGTGCCCGCGCGGGGGCCGTCGTCCTCCCCGAGCTCGGCGGCCCCCGCGGCGGCCGGCGGTCCGGCGGCGCGCCTTTGCGCCGCCGGACCGCCTCGATGCCATCTCCCCGACCGCCATGACGCCCCTCCGTTCGGCCTGCCTGCGGAGGCCCGCCGCCGCATCGGCACGCTCTGGCCGGGACGCACCGCGGTCGCGTCAGAGAAACCTCGGCCGGGGTCCCTGGGCAGAGACCGGTCGACCCCCAAGGGTTGCGTCATCGGCCCAGGCGGCTCGGCCGGGGCGGATGATCGTCATGGCCGGGGAACCCGAAGGTGGCGCCGTGCGGCCAGCTCCTCCTCGCCGACCAGGGTCAGGACCGGGGTTCCAGGCGGGGCGAACATGGTCACCACCAGCTGCGACTGCGCGTCCGCGAGGTTGTTGGCCCCCTGAATGTGGATCACGTCGCCGCCCGGCTCGAACAGGGCTTCACCGGCCTTGACCACCCGGGGCGGCTCCCCCTCCAGCTCGAAGAGGATCTCGCCTTGGGTCACGTAGCCGAAGAGCGGCCCCGGGTGCCGGTGCGGAGGCGCGCCGGGGTCGCCGGGCGGCAGGGTGACCCGGATGGTCCTCGCCTCGGCGCCGTCCGGGATCCGGGCCGCCGCCTCGGGCAGGGTCGTGATCACCTCGACGCCGGGTGGCAGGTGTGCGTTCTCAGCGCTCATGTACTCCTCCGAACAGAGACTCTCTGCAGGAAGGACAGAGCGACCCCACCATCTGTGACACCCGACGCGACCCCCGCGCGCGATCCAGGCCCGCTGACACACGGGGCCTCATGCCCCGCCCATTTCCGGCCGGGCGCTCTACTGCCTCGATATCGTTCGGCCGCCCCGATCGCTGGACGCGGCCAGTGCCGCTGCTGTCCGGAATCTCCTATTGTTGACGTGGATTGCGCGAGAGGTTCGCGGCGAGGTGGGTCAGTGTGCCGCGCCACCAGAGCACGGTGTGGCCGACTTCGCGCTACATCAGGGGTCGACCATGGACACTCCGCGCAAGGACGTGATCGGGATTCTGGTCCTCGGCCTGGTCATCTGGGTCGTGGTCATCATCGGGTGGTACGAGTTCGCCTCATCGGCCGCGCATCATCTCAGCGGCACCGACTGGCGCGGCAACCACAGAACCAAGTCGCGCATCCTGTCGGGGGCCGTCGCAGTGTTCGGGATCCCCCCGTTCGGCGCTGTGCTCGGTTGGGTATGGGGGCCGTTGCGGACCCCCGCCAGGCGTCCGGTCTCGTCTACCGCGGCGGGCTTCCTTTCCGGAGCGCTCGGCCTGGTAGTGATCGCTGCGATCTCTTATGCCGTGGCCGTGTACCGCGGTCTCAACTCTTTTTCGTTCTGACCTTCGCTATTCAGGCCATCCAGCGGTACGGGCCCGGCCCGGCTACGTCTCGTCCCGCTGGCCCTACGCGGAGTGGCTGTGCTGAGAGCGAGGCCGACCGTAGCGGGGTCCCGGCAGATTTTCTCTGCCCGCTGTCGTTTCCGTCCAAGACGAGTGGGGCGGTTGCGATCTAGCGTGGCCCCAGCGGTTCGTCCGATTATGAGGAGACAGCACAATGCGTGAGCTGGTCTACACCGGTTTCATGTCGCTCGACGGCGTCGTGGACTCGCCCGGGGGCGGGCCGGGGGAGGAGCACCGCAGCGGCGGCTGGGTGTTCAAGGACCTTGAGTTCGTCCCGGAGGCCTGGTCCCTGAAGGGCGAGGAGCTCGCCGACACGACGGCGCTGATGTTCGGCCGCCGCAGCTACGAGGCGTTCTCGCCGCTCTGGCCCAGTTCGGAGGACCACGCCGACTACAAGGAGCTGCCCAAGTACGTGGTGTCGACGACGCTGTCGGAGGACGCCCTCGTCGACGGGTGGGGGCCGACGACGATCCTGCGCTCGACCGAGGACGTCGCCGCGCTCAAGGAGGGCGACGGCGGCGCGATCTTCATTCACGGGAGCGCGGAGCTGGCCCGGCGGCTGGCCGACGAGGGCCTGATCGACCAGTACAACCTGCTCGTCTTCCCCGTGCTCCTCGGCGCCGGGAAGAGCCTGTTCGGCCGGGCCGACCGCGACAAGCAGATGCTGGCGCTCCGGGAGTCGGAGAGCTACTCGAACGGGATCCTGAAGCTCGTCTACGACGTACGGCGCTGATCGAGGGCTAGGCCGATCGCGCCGCCGGAGCCCTCGCGCAACTGCCCGGCCGTGCGTCCGATGTAGGAACGCAGCGCCCGGGCCAGGTGCGACTCGTCGAAGTAGTCGAGCTTGGTGACGACGTCGGCGGCCGGTTCGCCGAGCGCCAGCAGTTCCGCCGCCCTGCGGGCCCGCTCGATCTGCCGGACGCCGCCCCGCGTCAGCCCGGTCGCGGCGCGGAAGCGGCGTTCGACCGTACGTCCCGAGACGGTCGGACGGTGCCCTCGCAGGACGTCGGCGACGAGCGGGTCACGGACCACGGTCCCCGTCCGGACGAGGTGCTCGACGAGGGCCTCCGCGTCGTCGGGCCCGGGCGTCTCCCAGCGTTCGCCGTCCAGCCGGAACGTCCGGCGCGTGGTGTCGGGGAGCACGATGCCGTTGTCGACCAGAGCCGGCGTCGGCATGGCCCGCAACGAGGTGCCCACGGCGAAATCGATGCCCGTGAAGGTGGCGCCTTCCGGTACGGGCGCCGTGCCGGTCCGGGTCTCGGGACCGGTGATCGTGGTGTACGCCCGGCCGTCCTGCTCCCAGAAGACCAGGCCCCAGCACGTCCCTGCGACGGACGTCATCGCCGTGACCTGCTCGCTCGTGCAGGTCCAGACGGTGTCGACCCACGGCGAGTCGGACCGGCGCGTCTCGAAGCGCAGTTCCACGGGCGAAGGATACGCGGCGTGGGGCAACCGCGACCATCCAACGAATCTGCCAGAAAGCCTCGAAAGTAGGCTCGGCCTACTCCATGCCGGCCCTCCGGCTCGGCAGGTCACGAGATATTCGGCGCTGGTGTTCCGAAGCGAGTCGATCGCGTAGATCCGCCGCCATGTCGTGCCGTCTGCCATCAGCGGCCGATCTCCGCCGCCCACTCGGCGAACCGATCGCGGAGCATGATGATCGCCGACGGTGAGAGCCCATGGACGGTGAATGCCTGGTCGGGGAATCGATTGAGCGCGTTCAACGAATGCACGAACATCTCGGATGCGAAGCCCGGGTCCGCGGTCGAGGCCAGTCGCATCAGATCGGCGGTGTTGTAACGGCCGCTGCGAAGGACCGCGTCCAAATCGACGAAGTCTCGTACTTCGGCTCGACCATAGAGGGCAGTGACTTTGCCGCCGACGGCGTCGTCAGGGTGGAGCACGGGTCCTATGGCCAGCGGGACGGGTTGATGTGCCCGCCAGTTGATGCCCAATTCCACTTTGAAAGGCCGACCGTCCGGCGCTCTGAGCAGGAGCCGCGCGAACCCGTCGTTGGACAGTGGAACTTCGACCTCGAAGCCGGCGTCACGGTAGGCCTCGATTGC
The DNA here is from genome assembly GCF_040492135.1 of Actinomadura sp. NPDC000600. NCBI lineage: Bacteria > Bacillati > Actinomycetota > Actinomycetes > Streptosporangiales > Thermomonosporaceae > Actinomadura > Actinomadura sp. NPDC000600. The sequence goes on along the minus strand of NZ_JBEUPD010000006.1, from coordinate 197,426 downwards.
CGCGGTCACGGCATCGCCGAACTGGTGCCGCTCACCATTCACAGTGAAGAGGTCGACGTCTTCGGAGATGCGGTCGAGGAAACCGTGCGCTTGGATCGCATAGCTGCCGGCGAGTGCGAAGCCGTACTTCGCGGTCGCCGCTAGGCCGATGCGTGCCGCGTGCTCATGAAGGGGGTCCATGCGCCGGATCACACCGCCCTGACGAGCGCGGGAAAGGCGCTCTCCCAAAGAAGCCGCACCCGCACCGGAAGGAACAGCCGGCCCCAGAGCCGTCGGAGTACCTCTGCGTTGAGGTAGAGGGCGAGATCCCGCTGGGAAATCGCCTCCCGGAGGACTCGTTCATACATGAGCCTGGTCTGCGCCGGGTCGTTCAGGTCGTAGACGTGCTGCTCGGACCAGTCGAGGTGCGTTGGCAGCTCGACCATTCCGGAGGTCGGGCCGGTGAGTTCGGCCAGGCTCCCCGGAATGACATAGGGCCGGCTGTCGGCGTACCGCATGCATCCAGTGTGCACGAGCCGACGGTCGCGCACCGGATGCCGGCGGATACAGGTCGGCGGACGGCCGCCGAGTGGGAGCGCCCGCTTCGTCGTCATACTTGATCCATGGGAAAGAGCTATGAGCGGATAGACGGCAGGCTGCGCGAGTTCATCGAGGCGCAGCACATCTTCTTCACCGCGACCGCGCCGCTGGACGGCGACGGCACCGTCAATCTTTCGCCCAAGGGGCTCAACGGCTCGTTCGCCGTGATCGACGAACTCACCGTGGCCTACCTCGATTTCGCCGGCAGCAACGCCGAGACCATCGCCCATCTGCGCGAGAACGGCCGCATCACCCTGATGTGGTGCGCCTTCGACGGTCCGCCGAACATCGTGCGCGTGCACGGCCGCGGAGAGCCGGTCTTCCGCGACGACGAGCGCTGGGCCGAGCTGATGGCCCACTTCCCCGACATCGACCCGACCCCGCACGGCCTGCGAGCGATCATCGTCGTGACCGCCGAGAAGATCCGCGACACCTGCGGGTACGCCGTCCCGTTCATGACCTACGAGCAGGACCGCCCTCTGCACGCATCGCGCTTCGCGCGCGAGACCGACGAGACCCTCGACGCTTACTTCCAGAAGAAGGAGCACGTCGCCACCAGCATCGACGGCCTACCAGGACTGCCCCTCCCCCTGCCACCGCTTCCCCCGGCCGTGTAGCACCCCACCGGTCAAGCGACGGCGGTTCGAGCGACTGGGGCGGCGACGGGTCAGTGGATGCCAGGCCCGATCGGCCCACCGTCACTGCCGCGGAGGGGGGCATCGGCGCCAGCCCTCCCACCATCGGAAGGGGGCCGCGAGTGGGCTTGGGAGGTTCGGCGGCGGAGTTGAGTACGGGGTGCCCGGGGGGCTGAGTACGGGGACTCAGGTGGTGGCTTGATCGCCTCGGCAGAGTGGCGGCCGAGGTGATCCGAATGAGAACAGATCAGCAATCCCCGGGACCGGTCGCCGCCGGTTCGCCCGTCGCGTCGGCCGTCGGCGAGCTGGAGCTTCGGATGTCGTCCGAGGCGGACCATGAGTGGATCCGGCGGCTCCGGCACGAGGTCTACGCGCGGGAGCTCGGCCAGCACGTCCCCAATGCCGCCGGTCTGCTCACCGATGACCTCGACGAGAGCAACGTCTACGTTGTGGCGGTCAGTCAAGGCGAACCGGCCGGGTTCATCAGTGTGACGCCCCCATGGGCGGGCCGCTACTCGATCGACAGGCACCTGCGGAGGGACGAGCATCCGGCGCTGAGCGAGGACGGCCTGTTCGAGATCCGGATCCTGACCGTCGATCCGAGTCTGCGCGGCGAGATGATCGGCAAGCTGCTGATGTACGCGGCGCTTCGCTGGGTGGCAGGGCACGGGGGCCGGAGCATCGTGGCCCTGGGCCGGGTCGAGCTGCTGCCGATGTACCTGTCGCTGGGGCTCGCGTCCACCGGCACGGCGGTGCGCTCGGGGGCCGTCGAGTTCGAGCTCCTCACCGGCGACGTCGCCGAACTCACCGGCGGGACGCTGCGACGGCACGGGCCGCTGCTGCGCGATCTGGCACGGACGGTGCGGTGGAGCCTGGAGGTGCCCTTCCTGCCCGAGGACGAGTCCTGCGCACACGGCGGCGCATCCGTCGAGGCGCTGGGGCGGGGGTTCGAGACCCTGGACGCGAACGGCGACGTGGTCCCCGCCGACGTGCTCGACGCCTGGTTTCCGCCGACTCCCGCCGCGGTCGCCGCCCTGGCCCGCGGACAGGACTGGATCGCGCGCACGTCTCCGCCGGCGCGGGCGGACGGCCTCATCGAGGAGATCGCGCGCCGCCGGGGCCTTCCCGAGGACGCCGTCGCCGTCGGCGCGGGATCCTCCGACCTGATCTTCCGTGCGTTCCGCGGCTGGCTGGACGCCTCCAGCCGGGTGCTCCTGATCGACCCGACTTACGGCGAGTACGCGCACGTCGTCGAGCGAGTGATCGGCTGCCGTGCCGACCGGTTCCCGTTGCGCCGCGCGGAGGGCTGGCGGATAGAGCCTGACCGTCTCGCCCGCGCCCTGCGGAAGCGCTACGACCTGGTGGTCATCGTCAACCCCAACAACCCGACGGGGGTCCATCTCGACACGTCCCGACTGCGGAAGGTGCTGGAGAGCGCGCCCGGCGAGACCCGGTTCTGGATCGATGAGACGTACGCCGGTTACGTCGGCGCCGGGCAGACGCTGGAACGCTACGCGGCGGAGGCCGGCAATGTCGCCGTCTGTACATCGCTGTCGAAGATGTACGCCCTGTCGGGCCTGCGGGCGGCCTACCTCACCGGGCCTCCGGCGATCGTGGCGGATCTGCGCCGCTGGACCCCGCCGTGGTCGGTGAGCCTGCCCGCCCAGATCGCCGCGGTGAGCGCGCTGCGCGACCCGGAGTACTACGCCTCCCGGTGGGCGCAGACGGCGGCGCTGCGCGCCGAGCTGGCGGCCGCGCTCGCCGGGGCCGGCGAGAACCTGCGCGTCAGCGAGTCGGTGGCGAACTTCGTCCTGCTCACGCTGCCCAAGGTCGGGCTCACGGCGTCCGGGCTTGTCGAGCGGTGCCGGCAGCGGGGCGTGTTCCTGCGAGACCTGTCGCCGATGTCTCCGGCGTTCGAAGGCCGGACGGTCCGAATCGCAGTACGGGACGCCGCGGCGAACGCCCGGGTGGCGGCCGCCGTCTCCGAGGCCCTGCGCGTCCCGCACGGTATGGCGTGACCGGGTTCGCGGATCCGGTCCCTTGCCTTGCCGGGGCCCTGCTCGTCGGCGGCGTCGCGGTCGGGTTGTCCAGGCGGCGGGAGTACATACTCCGGTGGTGCGCCTGGGCTGTGGGCGTGCCCGTCGTGGTCGTCGCCCTGAACATGGGCCCCGGCGGGGCGGCCGTCCTCGCCGCCTCGGCCGGAGCGGCGTGCGCCCTTGAATACGCAGGCCTGACCGGCGTCCCCCGGCTGGACCGCGCGGTGCTCGCCTTCGCCGTGCCCGTGGCGCCTGTGACGGCCTGGCTGGCGCCCGACCATCTGCCCCGGGTTCTCGCTCTCACCCTCGCAGCCGTCGCCATGGTGCCGGTGCTGGCCGGCGATGCGGACGGCGGACTCTCCAGGCTGTGTTCCGGTGTGCTGGGCGTGATCTGGTTCGCCTCGTTGGCCGGCGTGGTCCTGCTCGGCCCGGAGGTCCTGGCGCTGTTCGCCGCGGTGTCGATCGCCGACATCACCGCCTCGTTCTCCGGCCGGTCGCTCGGCGGGCCGCCCCTCTCCCGGCTGTCGCCGAACAAGCACTGGAGCGGCCTGCTGGCCGGGACCGTCACGGGCCTGGGCACACTGGCCGTGCTCGGCGCGTTCACCCCTGCCTGGGCCATCGCGGTGGCGGTCGGCGCACCGCTGGGGGACCTGGTGGAGTCGATGGTCAAGCGGGGAGTCGAGGCCAAGGACTCCGCCTCATGGCTGGCGGGCGCCGGCGGCCTGCTCGACAGACTCGATTCCCTCCTCCTCGCCCTCGCACTCGCCCTGGCACTCGGTTGACGACCGACCGGCCCGCACGTCCCCGGGCCGGTGGGCCAGTGCTGACAGCGGCGCTGGATGCCGGTGGCTACGCGGTGGCCGATCTTGGACGACACCGGACGCGCTGCCGCGCTGCGTCGGCCGTCCGCCCGTTGCGATGATTCGGGCATGTTCCGACTCACGCGGGGCGAACTGGGCTGCTTTGGCGTGCTGATGGGGGTGGTCGGGATCGTGGCGGGGTGCGAGGCCGTCATCCCCGACGCCCCCGATCTCGCCGCGATCGTCACCTCGCGGCAGGCCGGTGCCGCGCGGGCACGGGCCGTCCCGGCCATCGACGCGGAATTCGAACGCATCGAAAGGGAAGTCGGCCCAGCACTCGCCACGTCCCTCAGCGACGGTTGCCACACGCGGGACGAGGGTTTCATCCTCCCCGCCTACGACTCGACTAGGTGTGTCCGTACCGTCATCCATTACTACGGCGCGGACGGCAAGTCGTGCGCGGACATGCTGCGCATGCTCCAGAGCCGGGGCTGGAGCCCGCTTCCCCGAAGTTGCCAGGCCTGGGCCGCGGAGAAGTTCCCGTGGTCGTCTCGCTCGGTACGAGGCAGGTCGGAGTATGCGGGACTCGACATTCGTTTCAGCCTTCACCCGCTCGCCCCCACGGGCCGGCAAGAGGAGCGGTTCACCCGACCGCACCGGCCCGGCGGTGCAGAGCTCGAATTGCGCGGTGTCGACATCGCGGACCTGTCGACATGGATTCTGCGCGAGCACTCCCACGTCATGGCGATCTCGATCGACGTTCAGTACCTCCAGGTCCCGCATGATGACGGAGGGCCCTGGGGGCCGATCTGACCTACGGTCACCTCCACGGGGCATAGCTCTCCTGATGATGGCGAGGTCGACGAACGTGAGCCGGTGGCCTTGCGGTCGCCGCCCGGTGGCATCTCCAATGCGCCGGGTACGGTCAGGTCCGTGGACGATGCGGCGATCGATGTCTTCCGGGCCGGCCAAGCGGACGCCTCCCGGCGGGTGGTTCTGCGTCATCTCGCCAGCCGTGACCAAGACGAGTTTCTCGACCTGGTGAACGCCAGTAGGGAACTGCACCACCCATGGATGTCGCTGCCGTCCACGCCGGAGCAGTTCCAGGCTTACCTCGCGCGCTACTCGCAGCCCGACGAAGAGTCGGTGCTGATCTGCGTGCGCGGCAGTGGAGCCATCGCCGGGCTGGTCAATATCAACAGTATCATTCGGGGACGGTTCCAGTCCGGGTCGGTCGCCTACGCCGCCTTCGCCCCTACCGCCGGCCAGGGCTACATGACCGAAGGGCTCGCGTCGGTGGTGCGCTACGCCTTCGAGCAGTTGCAGCTTCACCGGCTCGAAGCCCAGATACAGCCCGAGAACCACGCCTCCCTCAAGCTGGTCCGACGAGCGGGCTTCCGCCAGGAGGGCTACTCGCCCGAACTGCTGTACATCGATGGAGCCTGGCGAGACCACGAACGATGGGCGATCACCAACACCATGATCGACATCGCCCCGACACCTCCCCACCCCACGCTCCCAGAACGCTAGATCCACACGCCGTCGAACGCCGCCGATCCCGCTCGTAACAGGAGGTCGAGGAGGCCCACGGGAGAGGGCGAAGGTTCAGCGCTTGCCGACGGCTGACTCCAGTTGTCTGCGCCCTTCCTCGCCGCATGTCCACATCTGAACTCCCCGGGTCCGCGGCCCTTGGCTGGTCCAGCTCCAGAAGATGCGCACGGCAACGCCTTCGGACAGATGCCACCTGTCGTAACGTCCACTGGCCTCGGCCACCGGCGCGAGGCCATCGACATGTTCGGCCATTGCGGCTCCGAGTTGCGCAGGCACCCACGTTTCGAGTGAGCCGGGCCACGGGTCCCATGACGACACCATGTCCATGACGGCGTGACCTTCGATCAGGTGGGGAACGGAGTCCGCGACCTCGATGAACGGTCCGCCGTCGCTGACTCCGACCCTTCCGTCCGTGTGAATCAGGAAACGGACCGGGCTCGACACCCGTTCACCGGTCCACGAGAAGAACCAGCCGCGCTCGTCCGCCCATATCTCCTCGTCCAATGAGAAGTCCCAGCGGCGGGACACGTCGAAACGTTCTCGCCCGATGAGCGCCGAGCGCCGCACCTCATAGCGCAGGCCGCCGTATCTGGCCTCGAAGCCCTCTCGCCTGACCACCAACTCCGCTGGCGCGGGGACCACACGTCCAGCCCGGTCACGAACGTTCAGAAAGTCGGTCGGCGTCCTGGCCGGATCGCTCGGCGCCCGCCGTCCCGCGCGGCTCAGCAGACCCTGTGCCCGGTCGGAGAAATCGGCGAGGTCATCGAGGACGTGCACTCATGCTTCCCCAGCAATCGGTGTGCAGATGTTACTGACCCAGGCACGGGCGAGGAAGCGGGCGGCCCGTTCAGCGGCGCGGCCGGACGGCATGGACGTGCAGGTCCCGGCCATGGGCCCGCGCACTTCAGCGGACAATCGGGAAAACGGGGAAGCGGGTCGGCTCGGCATGCGGATAACAGGTGACATCGCCCGTACTTGAGAGGGTCGCATGACAGAGACGAGCCGTCCGTGAGGGACGGGACACCCAGTGAGAGCGACGCAGAGCTCATAAGACGCTCGTTGCGCGAGCCGGAGCGGTTCGCCGTTCTCTACGACCGGCATCACGAGGTGGTGCATCGGTACATCGCGCGGCGGCTGGGCCGGGACCTGGCCGATGACCTGATGGCCGAGACGTTCCTGGTGGCCTTCCAGCGGCGGGAGCGCTTCGACCTGGCGCGTCCGGATGCCCGGCCGTGGCTGTACGGCATCGCGACGAACCTGGTCGGCCAGCACCACCGCACGGAGAGCCGGTTCTGGCGGCACATCGCACGTACCGGCGTCGATCACGTCGTGGAGTTCCCCGGCGACCAGGTCGCCGACCGGGTGAGCGCGCAGGGCCTGCGCGGGGAGCTGGCGGCCGTGATCGCCAGGCTGCCGCGCGGCCAGCGGGACGTGCTGCTGCTCACCGCCGCCGGCGGACTGAGCACCGAGGAGATCGCATCGGCTCTCGGCATCGCCAAGGGGACCGTGCATTCGCGGCTGAGCCGGGCCCGGAAGAAGACGGGCGACGCGCTGGGCGGGGCCGACCCGCGGGAGATACGTGAGGAGTTCCTTCATGAACGAGCTTGAGCGCATGTGCGCGGAAGTCGCGCCGCCGGACGAGAAGGCCGTGGCCGAGGGGCGCCTTCGCCTGCTCGCAGTCGCGCACCGCGCCGATCCGGCTGCCGCGCGAAAGCGGCGCCGCCCGCAGATGGGACGGGGATGGCGGGTCGTGGCTCCGGCCGGGCTCGCCGGGGCCCTGGCCGTCGGTGTCATCGCGGTGCAGCAGACGAGTGACGGCGGTCCGGCCGGTCCGCAGCAGGTGAAGAACGTCAGCACCGTCGAGATTCTGCACCGGGCGGCCGCGGCGGCCCGGTCCGAACAGGATCTCCGACTGCGCGACGACCAGTACCTCTACGTCAAGTCGACGCTGGCCTGGGGGCCGGGAGTCCTCCATCCCGGGAAGTCGATGGGGAGGCAGACGCGCGAGGTGTGGGAGTCGGCCGACGGACGGAAGCCCGGGCTGCTCCGTGAGCCGTGCTCGGACGATCCCGCCCGTACCTGTGACATCCCACTGGTCAGTGAGGACGCCCCGCCTTCCCTGAGGAACCCCAACTACAAGCGGGACCTGCGGAGCGTGCCGAAGGAGCTTCGCGAATGGCGGGCCAGCATCGCCCATCCGAAGGATCCGTCGGCTCCTGCCGGTAGTGAGGCGTGGGCCGGCGTCACCGACCTGCTGGGCGAGAACTACCTTCCGCCCGAACTGCGTGCCGAGGTTTTCGACTTCGTGGCCGAGATTCCCGGTACCACGGTGACGGAGCACGTCACCGACGGCCTTGGCCGCTCCGGGGTCGCGGTGTCCAAGACGGAGGACAACGTCCGAAAAGAAATCATCTTCGACCCCAAGACCTATCGGCACCTCGGTATGAGGCAGATCTACTACGGCCCCAAGCCCCACATCACGGACTGGCGGACGATTCCGGAGGGGGCGGTCGTCGACAAGGTGTGGACCGTGCTCGAAACCAAGGCGGTGAACCAGCTGCCCAAGCCGGTCCCGTCGAAGTCCTGACCTCCGAATCGGCCCCACCACCGCCGTCAGGCGATTTCGCGCCGCGCAGCCGCCGCTCCGCTGCGGCCGAGAAAGGACTTTCGTGAAGAAGCAGACCACCATGCTCGCTGCCACGCTGGTGGCTGCGGCGCTGGTCACCGCGGGCCCCACGCCGGCCCCGCACGCGGCCGAAAAGCCGCGCCCGGCACCGAGCCGAACCGCCTTTCCGCAGGGTTTCCGCGGAATCGCCGTCCATGGCGGTTCAGCAGGCGTCCAGAGCCGACCCGGGGATGTTCTGGGAGGTCTCAAGGGCGCCAAGCGTCTTCCGGTTTCGAGCACTCGAACGGCTGTGGCGGGAACGCACGCGGTCACGGTCGACGTGCTGGACCGCGACGGAAAAGCCCCGCAGACCGCGAACGCCGAGTACGTGCTCTTCCGGTCGCTGGACGGGGCGGCCAGCGAATACGGGCAGCTGGACAACGGGCATGTCACCGGCCGGTTGGCGCGCGGCGAGTACGTGGTCGAGACCGGCGTGTACACGCCGGAGCCCAGCGGCGGGAAGTCCTTCACCCTCGTCTACGTCTCGCGGTTCGTGCTCGACAAGGACCGCACCGTGGTGCTGGACGCCCGCAGGGGCCGCCCCATGTCCATCGGTGTCGATCGTCCCGATGCCCGGCTGACCGGCGGAGAGGGGGGCGGGGGATACGCGCGCGTCGTCCAGACCATCGGTGGCCAGACCACCACCACCGCGAGCATCTTCCTGGACGGTCAGCCCGCCTACATCACTCCCAGCGGGCCGGCCCCGGGGCTCTCGCTGCTGCTGCAAGGCCGACTGACCAAAGACGGCGCCGCGCTCGGCAGCCCCTACATCTACAACGTCGCCGGCGGCGTTTCGGATCAGGACATCATCCCGGCCGAGCCCGCCCTCCGAGTCCGCACGGCCGAACTGGCCACCGTGAACACCCGCTACCGCCGCCAGGGCCGGCCCGCCTGCGCCGGCACCCACGCCGGGGCCCACTGGCCAGGCGGCGGTTACACCACGGGGTTCTACGTGGGTATCGGGTCACTACCCGCCACCCGCACCGAATACTTCAGCCCCGGCGCCGACTGGGACACCGACACCGTGCTCGGCGCGGACTGCCGCCTCGAGGAAGCCAGCGTTACCGGGACCCCTGAACTGTTCCCGAGCGCGGGCGCTTACGACCGCGAGCGGACGACCGGTCCGCTCGGCGCAGGCGCCGACTTCAACACCTTGCTGAACGACGGCACCGTCCAGTTCTGGGTGCCGATGTTCAGTTCCTGGAGCGCCGCCTCCGGCCTCGCTCCCTACGACCGCGTCACCGGCCGGACGACGCTCCAGACCGCAGACGGCAAGGTCATCGCCACAAGCGACCAGCCGGGCTACGGCGATTTCACCCTGCCCGAGCCCGGCCGTGGATCCGGGGAAGCCGCCTACAAGGTCACCACCGACGCCTACCGACAGGCCCCCTGGTCGGACCTGGCCACCCGCCAGCACATCGACTGGACGTTCTCCGCGACGCGTCCCAGCGGCGACTGGACGGGGCTTCCCCTGCTCACCGTCCTGTACCGCACCCGCCTCGACGACGACAACCGCGCGCCCACCACAACACAGCAGATCGCACTCAGCCCGCGGACCAACCAGGACGAACCGGCCCCCACGATCCGCCGACTCACCCTCCAGATCTCCTACGACGACGGCACCACCTGGACGAACGCCCCGGTCAGTTACACACAGCACGGCTGGGAAGCCACCGTGCAGAACCCTTCCGGCTCGAACGGGAAATACGTTTCCCTGCGCGCCTACGCCGAGGACACCGCCGGACGCACCGTCGACCAGACCCTCGTCCACGCCTACGGCCTCAAGCCCTGACCCAGGGCCAACCGAGCCGAGAACAAGGTGGGCGAGGCCCCCAGCCTCGCCCACCAGCACGTATCTGTCCCGACCACGTCGCCGCCTCCCAGGCCGGAAGGCGATTCTGAACTGGGCGTGGAGTTTGTGGAGCGCAGAGAAACAAGTCGCCGTGTCCGCGACGACGTGTGACCATGAGCCGGTGGACGTGGCCGTGCAGTGGGTGCGCACCTACTGGACGAGCCGGTCGCGCGGAGCGAGAGGTGCCGTCCGGCGCAGCAGGTTGCCCGAAGCCTTTCCCCTTCCGGAGGCCGTCCCGCCTTTCGTGCACGAAGTCCGGATGTCCGAACGCGACGGGTTCGTTCCTCGCTCGACCGTGGTCGATGGCCTTCCACCTCGCACCGAAGTGGAGCTGACCGAGGTCGACGGGATGCTGAAGGTGCTTCTCGTCGTCCAGCGCGTTCCCGAATGGGCGAGTAGCGGACTCGACCTCGCCTGGCGCCCGGCGGCGGTGGCCTTGCGGCCCCGGCAGACGCTGCGCTGGCAGATCAATCACCGGTTCAGAGCCGAGCAGGGCTGGTACTACCGGCTCGACACCCTCAACGTCTCCTACGGCAAGAACTCGGCCGAAGTCTTCATTCACCCACCGACCCGCCGAATAGACGAACGCTCCCAGCTCCCCTGAGTGCGAGAGCGTCGTGGGAGGGCTTCGAGGACGCGCCGGCGGAGGGCTGAGCTCTGCACGGGTGGCCCGCCTCTCAAGGTGGCGGGTCGTGTCAGCGCGGTGCGAGGACGCAGAACTCGTTGCCCTCCGGGTCGGCGAGGACCGTCCACGGGACGTCGCCCTGGCCGATGTCCATGTCGGTGGCGCCGAGAGCTCGCAACCGGTCCGCCTCCTCCGCTCGATCGTCACCGGGGTACGGCCGGAGGTCCAGATGGACGCGGTTCCGAACGGTCTTCACGTCGGGCGTGCGGAGGAACTCGAGATACGGCCCGACGCCCTTGGCGGAGCGCAGTCTCGCGTGGTCGTCGGTCACTTCGTGCAGCGTCCAGTCCGTCGCCTGGCTCCAGAACCGGGCCATGGCCCGCGGGTCCACGCAGTCGACCACGACCGTGGCGATCGGGCCGGTGTCCCGGTAGACGTCCCGAGGCTCCAGCACGCAGAACTCGTTGCCCTCCGGGTCGGCGAGGACCGTCCACGGGACGTCGCCCTGGCCCACGTCGGCGGGCGTCGCGCCGAGATCCTGGAGGCGCGCGACCAGCTCCGCCTGATGGGCCGGAGAAGTGGTGGCGAGGTCGACGTGCACCCGGTTCTTCACCGTTTTGGGCTCTGGGACACGGAGGACGTCGATATAAATGGCCGCGGGGTCGGGATAGACCAAGTCCCGGGGTTCCACATTGGTCACTCCGGGCTCCTCGCTGGAGAGACCCCAGCCGAGTGCCTCCGCCCAGAACCGGCCGACCATGGAATCGTCCCGGGCCTTCATCGCAATCTGAACGAGCCGTGTCGCCATGCCGCCGATCCTATGTCCGCGCGGATGGGACATCACCCCTGTTTCGCCTGGCCCTGCAATGGCGCCCCAGCCGGCTGAGCGGGAGGCGGCCGGCCCATCTGGGCCAGCGCCGAGTGCGTCGCGCTCGACCAGGCGAGGGGGCCGGGTCAGGCCGTGGGCTTCCGGGTCACGACCACGACGTAACGGCATTCTTCGGTGCCGTCGTTGACGAACTCGCGCGCCTGGGGCTTTCCGAGCTCGAACGTGTCCCCAGCCGTGAGGACGTGCGTGGTCGGCCCCTCGACCAGGGTCAGCCTGCCGTCGAGCATCCAGATGAGCTGGGCGATGAACGCGTAGGACGCCGCCGGCATCGGCACCCGGGCGCCGGCGGGCAGCACGATCTCGGTGACGTCGACGGGGAAACCGGGCGTCGATATCTGCCGTCGCAGGTAGCCGGTGTCGGGGTCCGTCCAGTCGGGGGTGTCGGCCGCGCGCCGCACCTGGTCGGGGGCGGCGCCGTCCGCCGGTGACAGCAGCTCGGTCATGCTCAGCTCCAGGGCCGCCGAGAGCTTGCCGAGGAGGACGGCGGTCGGGCTGCTCTGACCGCGCTCGATCTTGCTGATCATCGCCCGGGACACTCCCGAGGCATCGGCGAGCCGTGCCAAAGACCAGCCGCGCCGGTTGCGTTCCGCCTTGACCCGCCGCCCCAGGACGTTCTCGCCCTCCATCAAAGTGGACATGCCCTCACCTCGGAGCCGGCTCCCCGTCGAGCCGCAGTTCCATGAAGACGCTGTTGGGGTCGTGGACGTAGTCGGCGAACGGCTCGCACAAGCTGAATCCGTGGCGCTCGTAGAGCCGCCGGGCCGGGGCGAAGAACTCCTGGCTCCCGGTCTCCAGCAGGACCCGCCGGTGACCGCGCTCGGCGGCGACGGTCAGCAGGTGGCGCAGTATGGCCGATCCGATCCCCAGTCCCCGCGCGGTGCGCGCCGTTCGCATGGACTTGAGTTCGACATCGCCGTCGCCCAGGTCCTTGAGCGCGCCGCAGCCGCGCAGCTCCGGCCCTTCCCAGGCCGACCAGAACGCGACCGCCGGGTCGCGCAGCTCCTCGAGGTCCAGCGCGTGGATCGATTCGGGCGGAGAGGTGGCGTGCATGTCGGCCAGGTGTTCCTCCAGCAGCCGACGGATCTCCGGCCGGGCCAGGTCACCGAGCTGGAAGCGCAACATCATTCAGGTCTCCCGCGTCTCCCGCACGGTGCGGCTCACGTTCACTGATCTCTAATATAGTGGACATTGCTTCCACTATGAGAATCAATTCAGCTCGGTCGGCGGCCGCACCTGGCCGGGACGGGACTCACGTGGGCTGATCGCCGCATGCGCGGCTCGGAACGGCCGCCGAAGGCGCACCCGGTACTCAACCCGCCCGGGTCCCGGAGGCGACGAAGATCGGGACGGCGAGGAACAGGCGATCGTTGCTCGCCCTGGCGGTCTGCTCGTCCAGCCAGGCGCCCTCTCCTCCCATGGCGGCGAGCGTCGGCAGGCACGCGGCGTCCGTCCACACGATCGTGTGGACCTCGACGGTGACGTCGACGAACCCGTTGTCCAGCAGCAGGTTCCGGTACCGGCGGGCGACCCGCGGGTTCGGCACGCCGTCCGCGCGGGCGTGGACGAGCCTGCGAGTGAGTCCGGGGTCGTCGGAGTCGAGCACGAACGTGTCCCAGTCCTGGCCGATGAGCACCGCGCGGCCGTTGGCGGCCAGGACGCGCCGGGCCTCGACGACCGCCTGCTCGGGCTCGGGGAGCGCGTGCAGGATCTTGTCGGCGCGGTAGCCGGTGACCGAGCCGTCATCGACGGGCAGCGCGGTGGCCTCGGCGACATGGAACTCGCCTGCGGGCCAGCGCTCCGCCGCGACCTCGATCATGGCGGGGTCCAGATCGACGCCGATGGCCCTCTTCCCGCGAGCGGCCAGTTCGCCGACGGCGCGCCCGCTCCCGCAGCCGACGTCGACAACGCTGTCGCCCAGCCCTTCGTACGTGCGTTCCCGCAGTTCACGAGCCTGAGGGCGGTCGTCGAACGCGTCGAGGGCGCTGAGCAATGCGGACATGGCTCTCATTGTGCAACCTGGTACCGACAGCGAGCCGATCGGCGAGGCGGCGGCTCGGCTCGGCTCGGTTCACCGGCGCACGTCCTCGCTAGTGGACGAGGCGGCGCCGGTGTGCGCGCTGGCGGCAGGTAGGGCCGCAGTAGCGAGCCGGACGCCCGGTGGCACGCACATGCAACTGCGTGCCGCACTCCGCGCAGTACCTCGGGCCGGTCGTTTCGTGACCGGGAGGGGTAGCGGAGTCACGGAAATTGTCGCCTTTCGTGACAGCCGCGGGACGCAGGCCGTCCAGCATGAGCCGCACCAGTCGCGTACCGCGTGCCGGGTCCCGGTGCGCCGAACGCAGTGCGGCTCCGCCGAGGATCAAGGCCGACAGATCGTCGGCCCGGACGTCCGCACGTACCGCACCGGCCTGCTTCGCATCGCGCAACAGGCGCTCCAGCGCCTTGCCGAACCGCTGCGCCGCGGTGGCCAGCACGGCGCGCGGCCAGCTTCGATCGGCGGTCAGCACATCGCAGAAGTGCCGACGTCCCGCCGACTTCTCGATCACTTCGAGCAGGAAGCCGGACAGGGCCTCACCGGGCGCCGCGCGGGCGGCCCACCGGTCGGCGGCGGTCACCAGTCCCTCGACGTGGCGGGCGAGCACCGCCTCCACCAGGACGTCCTTGCTCGGGAAATGCCGGTAGACGGTGCCGGCGCCGACCCCCGCGCGCTGCGCGATCCGGCCGAGTGACACTCCCAAGCCCTCTTCGGCGAGCACGCGCGTCGCCGTGCGGAGCACGATCTCCCGGTTGCGAAGCGCGTCAGCGCGTCCGGCGGGCGCCGGGTTCGGGGCTGCTGTCATGTCACGGAATCCTTGTCTGCGGCGCAGAAGCGGGTGGAGCATTCCGGATCAGCTCAGTATCTCCCTCCCCGTCTTCTCTGGAAAGGGCACCCATGACCACCGCCACCACGGCCGGCCCCGACTCCCCCGTCCTCGTCACCGGTGCCACCGGCAAGCAGGGCGGCGCCACCGTCCGCCGGCTGCTTGCCGAAGGACGGCCGGTCCGCGCCCTGGTGCGCGACCTGGAGGCGCCTGCCGCGGCCGCGCTGGCCGAGGCGGGCGCCGAACTCGCGCGCGGCGACTTCGATGACCCGGCGAGCCTGCGTCCCGCGCTCGACGGCGCCGCCGCGGTGTTCGGCATACCGCCCGTGGCCTACGGCCCGGCCGGAACCGAGGCGGAGCGCGAAGCGGCCCGCGGCCGGACGCTGATCGACGCCGCCGCGGCGGCGGGAGTCGGGCAGGTCGTGTTCAGCACCGTCGCCTCGGCATCCAGCGAATCACCGCATTCGAGGGGGAAGGCGCTGATCGAGAAGTACCTGCGCGACCACATCGCCCAGCCCACCGTGCTGCGCCCTGTCCGGTTCATGACCAACTACCTCGGCGTCGGATGGGGCATCGACGGCATCTCGGACGGCGTGCACCGGCACATCTTCGCTCCGCACCGGCCCATGCAGGTCATCGCGCTGGAGGACGTCGCCGAGTTCGCCGCGCTCGCGTTCGCCGACCCGGCCCGGTTCGCCGGACGGACGCTGGAACTGGCAGGCGACGAACCGACGCCGGTCGAGGCCGCCGCCGCGATCAGCGAGGCGACCGGAGTCCCGGTCCGGTACCGGCAGCTGACCGACGGCGAGGCGGCCGCGATCAACCCCGAGATCGCCGCCACCAGGAAGCGCTGGCAGGACGGTGACCGCTGGCACGCGGACATCGAGGCCCTGCGCGTCATCCATCCCGGGCTGCGGACCTTCACCGACTGGCTCAATGAGAGCGGCGCCGCCGCGCTCCGCGCCCGACTCGCCGGCTTCTGAGAGAAGTGCCGGAGTCGCTGTCCATAGGGACTCGGTGCCCGGCAACCGCGCCTCGGCGGCCGGGTGGACGGTTTCAGGGGGTGTTCGGGGGATAGGGAGCGAAGGTGTAGTCGTGTCTGGGGGAGGGTTTTATGAGCATGCCGCACAGGGCGGTTCACCGGGTGGAGAACGCCGAGGCCTTGGACAAGGTCGCGGAACCTGTCAGTTCCGTGGTGCAACGAGCGGTCCAGCCGAAGTTCGTCCGCGATCTGCTCAGCGGGACGAATCTGGGGCATCCGCTGCATCCGTCGCTGACCGACGCCGCGATCGGCGCGTGGCTCAGCGCGGGGCTGCTGGACGTCGCCGGAGGGTCCGACGCCGAACCGGCCGCGGACCTGCTGACGGCGGCCGGAGTGGCCGCCGCCGTGCCCACCGCCCTCAGCGGGTTCAACGACTGGGCCGACACGATCGGGCCGGAGCGCCGGGTGGGGCTCGTCCACGCGGGCCTCAACACCGTGGCGCTGGCGCTGTATGCGGGGTCTCTCGTCGCGCGGGCCGGCGGGAACCGCCGCAAGGTCAAGGCCCTGCGGTTCGCCGGGTTCGCGGTGATGGGGGCCGGCGCCTACCTCGGCGGTCACCTGAGCTTCGTCAAGGGCGTCAACGTCAACCGCACCGCGTGGCAGGAGGGCCCGGAGGAGTGGACGCCGGTGCTGGCGGCGTCCGAACTGGGCGAGGGCGAGCACCGGACGGCCGACGCGGACGGCGTGCGGGTCCTGCTCTACCGGACGGCCGCGAAGGTGCACGCCGTGGCCTCGACCTGCACCCACATGGGCGGCCCGCTGGGCGAGGGGACGATCGAGAACGGCTGCGTCACCTGCCCGTGGCACGGCAGCACGTTCCGGCTGGAGGACGGCGGTATCGAGCGCGGCCCGGCCAGCACGCCGCAACCGTCCTACGAGGCGCGGATCCAGAACGGCCGCATCGAGGTCAGGGTGCCGCCGCCGGGCGCCCAGACCGACGTCGCCAAGGAAGGCGCCCGCCGGAGGGGACGCCGTCTGCTCGCGCGCACGTCAGCCTCGTGACACCGCGCTCCTGAGCGGTGGTCACTCGTCCGGGGGACGCAGGGCGAGGAAGCCGGTGAGGGCCTCCTGGTTGCGCTGGAGGCCCTCGATGCGGGCGTCCAGGGCCATGAGCTCCCGGTCCAGGAGGTCGCGAATGCCGGCGCACCAGTCGAATTCGGGCTGGTCGCTGCGGGTGCAGGGGAGGACCTGCCGGATCACCTCCGTGGAGAGCCCCGCGTCCAGCAGGACGCGGATCTTCCGCACGGTGAGCACGGAGTCGTCGCCGTAGCGGCGGTAGCCGTTCGCGTCGCGCTCGGCGTCGAGCAGCCCCTGCTCCTCGTAGTACCGCAGGAGCCTCGTGCTGACCCCCGTACGCCGGGACAACTCACCGATCAGCATGCCACCGCTCCGGTTTGACCTTCTCACCAGTGTGAATGCCTAACGTCGTCTCCCAAGCGATCATTCCGCACCGCTGGAGACGCCGCATGACCTCTCTCGTCGTCCGACACAACGCCCGCGCGGCGACCACCGACGAACTGGCGCCGCTCGCGTTCGCGGGCTATGCCCACTTCACCGCCATGCAGGTGCGCGGCGGCAAGGCCCGGGGCCTCGACCTTCATCTGGAAAGGCTGCGCTCCGCCTCGATGGAACTGTTCGGCAGCGCACTGCCGGACGAGCGGGTGCGGTCCTCTCTGCGGGCGGCAGTTGAGGCGGGACCTGCGGACGTCTCCTTGACGGCCACCATGTACTCCTCGCCGGGAGAGTTCAGCGCGACGGGGATGCAAGCTGAGCCAGAGGTCCTAGTCCGGACGGGTCCGCCCGCGTCCGGTCCCGCGGGGCCGTTGAGGCTGGCGACGGCCGAGTACGACCGGTTCCTGCCCGCTTTGAAGCATGTGGGTGAGGTGGCCAAGACCTACCTCATGCGTCAGGCCGTGAAGGACGGCTTCGATGACGCCGCCTTCGTCGACCGCCGGGGCCGGCTCAGTGAGGCGACGATCTGGAACCTGGCCTTCTGGGACGGCGACGCCGTGGTGTGGCCTGACGCCGAGATGCTGCTCGGGACCACGATGGGCATCGTCCGCCGCCGACTGGACCGGCTAGGCGTCCCCCAGCGCGTCCAGCAGATCACACCCGCCGACCTTCCGGCCCTGGCCGGAGCCGTGGTCATGAACTCCTGGACGCCGGGAGTCGCCGTCCACCAGATCGGCCCGACCCCCATCCCCGAGGCCCCCCGCTTCCTGGCCCTGCTCCACCAGGCCTACGAGGCTGAACCCCTCACCGCCTTCTAGGCGGACGCCCCCTCCACGGCATCGGCCTGTCATGAGGCCAGCGGCCTGGAGAATGCGCTGAAGGTACTCTGCTAAGTACCCGTACCGACCTCGACCGGAGGCGTCCCGGGCCATGCACTCGCTGACTCTCCCATTGCCGTCCGGTGACACCTGGACTCGGGCAGACTATGAGGCGCTGCCTGAAGACCTCCCAGTACGTGTGAGCCTCATCCACGGGGAACTCGTCGTAATCCCCCGGCCTCGTCCGATCCCCGCCGACCTGGTCGCTCTCGTCGTCGAGGTGGTCTCACCATCCACCAAGCGCAAGGATCGGCGGATACAGCCGACCTCGTACGCGGACGCGCGCATCCGGCACTACTGGCGAGTGGAGACCGACCAGACCGCGCCGGCGTTCGCGATCTATGCCTATGAACTGGACGATGCCACCGGCGGATACGTCGCGACCGGTGTGCACCATGACCGGATCATTGCTGCTCTGCCGCTCCCTCTCGATATCGAACTCAAGGCCGTCCGCGAGCGCTGACGCCGGGTCGGCTGCGAGGGAACGGCGGTGCCGCCCCGCATTCTCCGTCCCACTGAACGCGCCTTACCGTGATGGAGGGCGGCTTCGGTCGAAGACGGTTGCGGGGTGCGTGCGGCGATGGCTGCCTCTGACAGCGGGTGGGCGGGGACGGCTCGCCTGGAGCCAGGCGTTCTGACTTTCACCGGACGTCTGGGCGGCACCGCTGCCCACGCCCACGCAGCGGTGCAGGTGGTGGCCCTCACCAGCGGCACGGTCGTCTTCCAGGACCGGTACGGCCACCGGGTGCGGGCGGCCGCGGCGATCATTCCCGCCGGGGTGGTGCACGCCGTCGACGCCACCGAGCCGGCGCGCGGGACGACGTACTACCTGGACCCGGCCGGACGGACCGCCGCCGCACTCGCGGCCAGGGTGGAGGCGGCCGGTGATCGAAGGACGGCCGGTGCCTGGATCGCCGCCGCCGGCACACCGCTCGCACCGGCGCCGGACAGGCCGCTGCACCCGGCGTTGGCCGCCCTGGTGGCGCGGGCTTCCCAGGGGACGCGGCGTGCGGGCGGTCCGGACGTTCCCGAGTCGCTGGCCGAGGCCGCGGCGGAGGCAGGGCTTTCGTCCACACGGCTGGGGCACCTCTTCTCCGACCAGCTCGGCCTCCCCTACACCGCCTGGCGGCGCTGGGCCCGCCTCCAGCACGCAATGGCCGCCGTGCACGAGGGCGCCACCCTCACCGAGGCCGCGCACGCCGCCGGGTTCACCGACAGCGCCCACCTGACCCGGGTGTTCCGCGCGATGTTCGGCATCACCCCCACGCAGGCCGCCCGCGCCGCCGGGTGGCGGCCCCCGCGGCAGTCCGGCTAGCACCCCGGCAAGCGGCAGCCGATCCGTACAAGGCCATACGGCCCTCGGCGGGTCAGGGTCGGTTCATGAGCACTGCAACCGTCACCACTGGGCGCGCACTGCGAGGGGCCGTGCGTTACGGGTACGCGCCGACGATGCTGCTGGGTGTCAACGGCGCCGGTATCGCGCTGACGAGCGCCGGCGCCGGGAAGGTCTGGTTGATGGCACTGCTGGCCGTCGCCATCGCCGCCTCCTTCGCCGCCGAACATCTGCTGCCCTACGACCGGGACTGGAACCGGCCGCTGGACGACGGGCGCCGCGACGCCGCGCACACGTTCGTGAACGAGGCCCTGATCCTGGGAAGCGTCGCCGCGATCCCCGCGCTGGCGGCCGTCGTGTCGGTCGCCGATGTCTGGCCGCACGCCTGGCCGATGTGGACGCAGGTCCTGTTGGCGGTCCTCGTCGCCGATGCCGGGATCACGCTGATGCACTACGCCAGCCACAAGATCGGCCTGCTGTGGCGCTTCCACGCCGTCCACCATTCGGTGAAGCGCTTCTACGGGCTCAACGGCCTGATGAAGCACCCGGCGCACCAGACCGTCGAGATGACCGCCGGAGTCACCCCGCTCCTGGTCATCGGGCTTCCCGTGGACGTGGCCTCCGCGCTCGCGCTCGCCGTCGCCGTCCAACTGCTGTTGCAGCACTCCAACGTCGACTACCGCATCGGCCCCGCGAAGCACGTCCTGGCCCTGAACGAAGGCCACCGTTTCCACCACCTCAAATGGGCCGGGATCGGAGACGTCAACTTCGGCCTGTTCACCCTTATCTGGGACCACTTGCTCGGTACCTACAGCTACGACCCAACCCGCCGGTTCACCTCGGACGACCTGGGCATGGCCGCCAAACCCCGCTATCCGTCGCGCTACCTGGCACAACTGGGCGAGCCTTTCAAAAGCAGCGGTGCTTGCGCACCCACTCCGGCCACGGGCGACGCCCCGTCCGTTCCGAGACCCGCCTGACCTTCGGAACCGTCCGAGCGGAGAACGGAGCGTCAAGGGCGGGGTCCCCTCTCGTACACCGCCGCGTGTCCGAAATGAGACCTTTGTCGCGCATCAAGCTTCATTTACCGGGGACGAACCGCCCCGAACAGAACTGAGGCAGACCCCAGAGGAGGACCCCCAATGCCTTGGCTGATGATTCTGGTGCTTCTGCTGGCGCTGATCCTGTTCGGTGTCGGCTTCACGCTGAAGGTCCTGTGGATCCTGGCCGCGATCGTCCTGATCCTGTGGCTGCTGGGCTTCGTGGTCCGCAGCACGGGCCCGTCCGGCCGCCGCGGCCGCTGGTACCGCTGGTAGCACATAGAACGGCGCCGCCCCGTCCAGGCTCTGGACGGGGCGGCGCCGTTTCCACGACCGGTGATTCGCGCGATGTGGAGGGCGGCGGAGGCGGCGGACACTGTGGCCCCCCGACACCTGGAGGTCATCGTGCGCTTCTCCCTGCGGATCCCATGGCGGCGCGTCGCCGCCGCGGCGACGGGAGCCGGGCTGCTTGCCGCCCTGCTGTACGCGTCGCCGCCCGCCCTGGCCGCCGCCCCCGGTCCGGTCGTCACCGTCCCGCCGGAAGGGAGCCACGGCTTCCCCTTCCTTGCGGCGGCCGAGGACCTCGGATCGTTCGGATACACCGAGAGCGAGTACTTCATCTCGGGCACCGCCACCTCCTACGCCAAGTCCGGCTGGTGGGGATCGGACGGCCGATGGGACGTGCGGGCGTCCGGGCAGGCCCCGTACAAGACGAGGCTCCTGGTGCGGCGCCCCGCCGACCCGGCGGCGTTCAACGGGACCGTCGTGGTCGAGTGGCTCAACGTGAGCGGGCAGCTCGAACTGTCGCCCGACTACTGGTTCGCGCGGGACGAGCTGCTGCGCAAGGGGTACGCGTGGGTCGGCGTCTCCGCGCAGTCGGTCGGCGTCAACGGGGGACTGGGGGAGATCCGCGGGCTCAAGGGATGGGACCCGGCCCGGTACGGCGGCCTCGTCCATCCCGGGGACGCCTTCTCCTACGACATCTTCTCCCAGGCCGGGCAGGCGCTCCGCGACCCGGACGGGCCGGACCCGCTCGGCGGCCTGGCGGTGCGGACGCTGCTGGCCGACGGGGAGTCGCAGTCCGCCGGCCTCATGACCACCTACGCCAACGCCGTCCAGCCCGTCTCGCGGGTCTACGACGGCTTCATGATCCACAGCAACGGCGCGGTCGGCGCCCCGATCAGCGGTGAGCTGGCCGACACCCTGTGGATGCCGAACCCGTCCCGTATCCGGACGGACCTGTCCGTTCCCACGTTCGTGGTGCTGACCGAGACCGACGTCCCGCTCGCGGCGGCCGCGCGCCAGCCGGACACCGACCGGGTCGTGCACTGGGAGCTGGCCGGCACCTCGCACGGCGACCAGTGGGCCTACGACCTGGGCGGGCCGACGGTGAAGAAGTCCGCGGGATCGGCAGCGCCGCAGCCCGACTGCGCGGCCGGGTCCGCCCCCTACAACGACGGGCCGGGGCACTACTCGATGAACGCGGCGCTGCGCCATCTGGCCGCGTGGGCGCGCGGCGGGGCGCGGCCGCCGGCCGGGGCGCCGCTCGACACGGTCCTGCGCGACCCGCGCACCGGGCTCGCGACCGGCGGCATCCGGCTGCCGGACGTCGCGGTGCCGACCCGGACGCTCACCGGGATGCGCGACACCAGTGGCAGCGGCGTCTTCTGCGTGCTGTACGGCGCTCGGGACGCGTGGAACGGCAGCAGCGACCCCTGGGACCGGCATGACTCGGGCGACCCGTCCGATCCGTCCCTTCCGTGGACGCCGGAGCCGGTGCTCAGCCTGCTCTACCCGACGCACGCGGGCTACGTGGGCAAGGTCCGGACGGCCGCGCAGGCGTCGGTGGGCGCGGGCCACCTGCTGCCCGAGGACGCGGCGACGATCATCGCCGCCGCGGAGGACTCCGGCATCGGCGGCTGAACCCCCGCCGAGCGGCGGCCCCGTCCCGAGATCCGTCCGGGACGGGGCCGTCCGCACATCGGACGCGTCCGGCGCGGGAAGGGAGAGGGAGGAGGTGGCAGATGGCCGAGAGGTACGGACCGCAGTTCGGTCCCGACATCACGTTCCTGGGGGTGCCGCGCTGCACCTGGTCCGACCCGTCCACGTACGAGGACGCCGACGTGGTCATCCTCGGAGCGCCGTTCGACGGCGGCACGTCCCACCGGCCGGGGACCCGGTTCGGTCCGCAGTACATCCGGCAGACCTGCTACCTGCCCCAGTACGGCTCGCGGCCGTCCCTGGCCCTGCGGGTGGACGGCCTGCGCGGCGACCTGACGGTCTACGACGCCGGCGACGTCGAGATGTACTCCGGGGACGCCGAGCGCTCCGTCCGGTCGCTGCAGGCGGCGGTGTACGCCATCGCCCGTACCGGGACGATCCCGCTCGTCCTCGGCGGTGACCATACGATCGCGTGGCCCGACGCCGCCGGGGTGGCCGACCACCTGGGCGCCGGACGGGTCTCGATGGTCCACTTCGACGCGCACGCCGACACCGGCGACGTGGCCTTCGGCTCGCTGATCGGGCACGGGCAGCCGATGCGGCGGCTGATCGAGTCCGGGGCGGTGCGCGGCGACCGGTTCCTGCAGCTGGGCCTGCGCGGGTACTGGCCCGGCCCGGAGACGCTGGCGTGGATGGCCGCGCAGGGCATGCGCTCCTACGAGATGAGCGAGATCGTCGCCCGCGGGCTGGACGAGTGCATGACCGAGGCGTTCGAGATCGCCACCGACGAGTGCGACGGGGTCTTCCTGTCGGTCGACATCGACGTGTGCGACCCGGGCCACGCCCCCGGCACCGGCACGCCCGAGCCCGGCGGGCTGACCGCGCGCCAGCTCCTGGACGCGGTCCGGCGCGTCACCTACGAGCTACCGGTCGTCGGCGTCGACGTCGTGGAGGTGTCCCCGCCCTACGACCACGCCGACATCACTTCGGCCCTGGCCAACCGCGTGGTGCTGGAGGCGCTGTCGGGCATCGCCCGTCGCCGCCGCGACGACCGCGACGGGACGTCCTGGGACCCTCGCCGTCCCCTGCTCGACGGACGCTAGCGCCAGGACGGGTCAGCGCCGGGCGAGGCGCCGCTCGTCCGGGGCCGCGCGGTAGGGAAGGCTGTAGTAGGCGAAGACCTCGGGTTCGGCGTCGGCGAAGAGCTCGCCGTTGGTGTCGATCGCCGGAGCGCCCTTGACCCGCTTCTTGTCGTGCGCGACACGGAGGTGGTCGGGGCCCACCGTGGAGCCGTCCAGCGGCACGAACACCAGCCGCTGCCGGGTCGGCACGCCGATCTTCACCGTGGCGAACGAGGGCTGGTCGGTGAGCGTGTCGACGTAGACGGCCTCCAGCGGCCCGATCTTGCTTCCGGACGCGTCGATCACGCTCCGGCCGCGCCATTGCCGTATGTCCTCGATCTCGAACATGTCCTGTCCAACCGTAGGTTCACCTGTGCATCTACCCAGCTCAGAGCGAATGTACCGGGCGTCAGGAGTGCCGGAAGGTGTGGGTCTCCCCCGGCGCGACGTACGCGGCCCGGTCGGACAGGCCGCGGCGGTCCAGCTCGCGCCTGAAGTCGTCCAGGGGCGACTTGAACACGCTGTAGTCGTTGTAGTGGACGGGCACCGCGGTCGCCGGACGGAGCGTCTCGACGAGGTCCGCGCCCTGGGCGCCGTCCATGGTGACCACGAGCCCGCCGGGCAGCGTGGTGCCGCCCAGGTGGAGGACGGCGAGGTCGATGTCGGAGTTGCGGCGGGCGATCTGGTGGATGCCGTCGAACATCAGGGTGTCGCCGGTGATGTAGAGACGGAACTGCACGTCGCCGGTCGCGGGGCCGAATTCGAGGAGGCTCCCCATGACCGGAGGCAACATCCTCCGGAAGGGGCCGGGGGCGTGCCTGCCAGGCATGGACGTGATGCGTAGCAGCGCGCCGCCCTTCACGAGGGTGTGCGACTCCCAGGTGCGCAGGCCGACCGCGTGGCGGAAGCGGTGCCACCCCTGGAGGCGCCGGGCCGCGTGCGGCGTGGTGACGATGGGCAGGCCCCGGTCGAGTTTCGCGCGGGCGATCCGGTCCCAGTGGTCGCCGTGCAGGTGGGACAGGACGACGGCGTCCAGGCGCGGGAGGTCGGCGGGTCGCAGTGCGGGCTCGGTGAGCCGCCGGGTGGTCAGCCCGAAGCCGAGATAGGCGCGCTGCCCGCGGTGCAGGAAGTTGGGGTCGGTCAGCAGGGTGAACGGCCCGCAGCGCAGCAGCGTCGTCGCGTTGCCGATGAACTGCATCGTGAGTTGGCGGAGCGCGAGATCCGGTGCGGTTTTCATGCTTTTCCCCCTTTGCGCCGGTCATGCCCCCCAAAGGGCGTGCGAACCCTGCGGAAGTGGCCACGGCAAAGCCGGACAACCCTTGCGAAGCAGCACGGAAGGGCCGACCCTTGCTTCATAATTCGTGCATCACAAGTTGCGGCATAGGAGGCCGAGGTTGAGCGAGACCGAGCAGGCTCCGCCCGGAGTGGACACCACCGTCCCGAGCCCGGCCCGGATGTACGACTTCTACCTCGGCGGCACCGACAATTTCGAGGTCGACCGGGCGGCGGCCGAGAAGGTGCTGGCGAACATGCCGGAGGCGGGGGACGCGGCCTGGGCGAACCGCGGCTTCCTGCAGCGCTCGGTGCGGTGGCTGGCCCAGCACGGGATCCGGCAGTTCATCGACGTCGGCGCGGGCCTGCCGACCATGAACAACACGCACGACGCGGCGCAGGCGGTCGCGCCCGACGCGTGCGTGCTGTACGCCGACAACGACCCGATGGTCCGGGCGCACGCCGAGAAGCTGCTGGCGGGGTCCACCGGGACGGCGTTCATCACCGCCGACTTCCGCGACCCCGAAGGCGTGCTCGGGCACGAGGTCACGGGCAAGATGATCGACCTGTCGCAGCCGGTCGCGCTGCTGGCCGTGGCGCTGGTCCACTTCATCCCGGACGGGGACGACCCGTGGGGGATCGTCCAGCGGTACATGGAGCGGCTGGCGCCCGGCAGCTACCTGGTGCTGTCCGCCGGCACCGGCGACCGGCAGGCCGACCGCGCGGTCGGCACGATCAGGGACGTGTACGCCAAGTCCACCGCGAGCGTCCATCTGCGGTCGCGCGCGGAGGTCGAGCGCTTCTTCACCGGTCTGGAGATCGTCCCGCCGTGGGAGGGGGCGGCGGCGAAGGTCTGCTACATCGGTGAGTGGGGCGCTGAGGACCCCGAGGCGGCCGACAGTGACGGCTCGCGGTGGGCGTACTGCGCCGTGGCCAGGAGGAACGGGTGAGGAAGCCGTCCGTCGAGGAACTGGGCATCGATCCCGACGCCCTGGAATGGCGGCGCTCGCAGACCGACGAGGGCGGCATCGAGGTCGCCTTCGCCGGCGAGTGGACGCTCCTGCGCACGTCCGGCGAGCTCGTCTCGGTGTTCGACGAGCACGAGTGGGCCTGCTTCCTCGACGGGGTGCGGAACGGGGAGTTCGACCACGCGGCTTCCTGAACCCGGGCCTCCTGAACCCGGGCCTCCTGAACCCGGGCCTCCTGAACCCGGGCTTCCTGAACCGGCCAAATCTGTGAATCACAAATTCGGAGGCGTATGCTGATGCCGGTGGCAGGTCGAGGGAGGTGGCGCCGGTGAGCGATGCCTACGGGGCCACCATCGCCAAGCGGGGGCTGGCGCGCCGCCTGAAGGAGCTGCGCGTTGAGGCCGGATACACGGCCAACCAGGTCTGCGACCGGCTGAACTGGGGCCGGGGGAAGGTCGGGCGGTTCGAGGCCAACAACTGGGTGCGGCCCGAGCTCAGCGACATCCGCGACCTGGCGCGCATCTACGAGGGCAGTGACCTCGGCGAACTGGAGGAGCTGGCCGGCCGTGCGCGGCGGCGGGCCTGGTGGCGTGACTACCCGGACGTGTTCGACAACGAGTTCCCGGGTTTCGAGAGCGACGCGTCGAGCATCCGGGTGGTCATGCCGCTGGTGCTGCCGGGCCTCCTCCAGACCCTCCCGTACATGCAGGCGCTGCTGTCGTCCGGCACGAGGACGCCGGAGTGGCGCGAGCGCGCGATGCGGGCCCGGCTGCGCCGGCAGCAGATCCTCGACCGGGACGACGGGACGGCCCCGGAACTGGTCGCGGTCATCACCGAGGCGTCCCTGCTGTACGAGTGGGGCGACCCGGGCGACCGGCGCGCGCAGTTCGCGCACCTGCTCGGCATGTCCCAGCGCCCGAACGTGGAAGTGAGGCTGCTGCGCCTCGCCGACGGGATGCACCCGGGCATGTCCACGCTGGTCAACATCTTCCGGTTCCCCGGCGGCGAGCCGCCCATGGTCTTCCTGGAGAACGACGCGGACGTCCAGGAGATCGACACCCCCGACGACGTGGAGGCCTATGACCGGCTCTTCGACCAGATCCGCCAGGCGGCGCTCGCTCCCGCCGACACCGCGGAGCACCTGAGGAAAGTGATCTCAACCCTGGAGTAGCACCGACATGGACCTCTCTCAGGCACGGTGGGTCAAGGCGACCGCCAGCGCCAGCAGCAACGGGGGCTGTGTCGAGGTCGCCGACCTCGACACGGCCGCGGCGCTGCGCGACAGCAGGACCCCCGAGGCCGGGGCGCACGTCGTCTCCCGGTCCGTTCTCGCCGCGTTCCTCGCGGACGTGCGGGCGGGCCGGTACGACCGCTGAGCCGGGCCGCACACAGGATCCCCCAGGGCTGCACCCCTGGGGGATCCTTCATGTGTGCGGCCCTCTCTCAGGCGCCGCCCACGCTACAGCGGAAGGGGCCAATCGTCCCGGTACCCGCCGGTACACGCATGGGACGCGGCGATGGGGAGCGGTATGGGGGCATTCGGGCACATCGGTGAACGTCTCACTCGTGCCCGCAACTTTCTTGCCGCGCCGCGGGGTCTTGCGGCGGAAGATGTGCAAAAGTGTATCTGTGATTCACACATAGCGACTCGCTAAGTCTTGAGGCTCATGTCGCGATTGTCGGAATCACGAATCTCCCCGCGAACCCCGAGGTGGGTGCCATGACGAAGTCCGCGACGATGTGCGGGATCCCCTGGAGGCTGGAGGACGGCGGCTGCGCGGCCCTGCCCCTGCCCGCGGACGACTCCATCGCCCACGTCGCGCGCTCCCACGTCACGGCACTCCTCCCGGCGCTCGGTCTGTCCGTCCAGGACGTCGACGACATCAAGCTCATGGTCAGCGAACTCGCCACGAACGCCCTGCAGCACGGCATGCCCCACGACGCCCCCGCGGGCGCCGAGCTCTGGGTCTACCAGCGCGACAACGGCCACGGCCGGGACGAACTGGTCGTCAAGGCCTTCGACACGCTCCGGGGCTGGCGGCCGTGCGACGGCGGCCCGGGCCGGCCCGACCACGGCCGCGGGCTGAAGGTCGTCGACATCCTCACGAAGGGCCGGTGGGGGCACCATCCGACCCGGTCGCGGCTGGGGACGCCGGCGGTCCGCGGCAAGGCGACCTGGTTCGCGCTGCCGCTCCCGCGCACCCTCCGCCGCCGCCGCGCCTGGCGGGTCGGCGGCCCCTACGCCGCCAAGGACCTGCGCACCCTGCTCGTCCAGCGCGGGCTCGACCACCTCGAACAGGAGGACGGCGAGGGCATGACCGTCCTCACCGACGGCCGCGGCCTGACCGTCCGGTGCGAGCCGGCGGCGTTCCGCTGGCGCGCCCCCTCCGGAGCGGCCGGCACACTCCCGATCATCGACATCACCGAAGCCTGCGAGCGGATCGTCGAGATCTGCGAGTCGCGACTCGGCTAGCGCCGAGTCGCGACCGGCGCGGAGTCGTCACGAGGCCGACGCCGGGCCGGGCGGCCGGTGCCTCTCCAGCGCGGCATTCAGAATGGCTCGGGACGGGCCCACCGGCGTTGCTATGTCGCTTATCAGGTCGTATCTGACCGCCATCTCCTGGACGTCGGACGGGTCCATCAGGAACCGTCCTCGCCCGGCCGCTTCGGTGTACGCGAGGTCGCTGCCGTCGACCGTGAGGATCCGGAAAGGGCCGTCGATCCCCGGATGGCCGGTTCCCTGGTTCTCCACGACGCGGATGCTGATGTGGGGGTGCTCGCTCAGTTCCAGCAGATGGGCGAGCTGGTTCCGCATGACCTCCGTTGAACCGACCACCTGTTCCAAGGCCGACCAGTGCAGGAGGGCGGCCACGCGCGGCGGGTTCTCCCTGTCGAGTACGGCCGCCTTGCGCGACATCCGCTGCTCCACGACCGTGTCGAGGTCGTGCGCGGTTCCGGTCGTCAGCGTGGCTCGTGCGTAGTCCGGTGTCTGGAAGAGCCCGGGGATCACGGACGCCTCCCACATGCGGATCCGCGACGCGCGCTGTTCGAACTCGGTGAGCGACGAGAGCCGGTCGCCCTCGTCGGCCGTCCCGGCGAAGCCGACCAGGTGCGCGAACATCCCGTCCGTCTTCCAGAGGCGGTCGACGGCCTCGGCGTGGGCCGGCTTGAGCCGGAGCGTCGCGGACTCGTACCGGGAGACGGTCGAGCGGTCGCAGTCGAGGACGTCGCCGAGAGCCTGCCCCGACATGCCGTGCGCCTCGCGGTAGCGGCGCAGGTGCACCGCGATGAAATGCCACATCGAGCGTGACGGGTCCAGTGAGTCTCGCGCCTGCATGGGCCCTCCCGGTTTGTTGCGATCCAATCCGGAACGTAGCGAACCTATCGCGGAGAGTGCGGGGTGTCCGGCGCATCAGCGGAAACGTCCGGGGAGGCCGGGCCGGCGCCGCCGGGATCGGGCCCCGGCGCGGCCGTCCGCGATGGCGGACCCGCCGACGGGAGAGTGATCATGGGCGTGGTCCACGGGAGGGAGTGCTGTGAGTCGGGCGTATGTGGTGACCGGGGGCGGGCGCGGGGTCGGCCGAGCGATAGTGGAGCGCCTCGCGGCGGACGGCGGGCATGTCGTCGTCATCGAGCTGGACGCGGCGGCGCTCGAATGGGCGCGGGACCGGGCGGACGTGACCGCGGTCGTGGGGAGCGCGGCGGACGAACGGGTCGCGGAGCGGGCCGCCGACGCGGCGCAGGAGGCGGGGACGCTCGCCGGGTGGGTCAACAACGCGGCCGTCTTCCGGGACGTCGCCGACCCGTCCCCGAAGGAGCTGCTCGGGCTCGTGGCGCTGAACTTCGACCCGGCGGTGGTGGGGTCCGTGACCGCCGTCCGGCGCTTCATGCAGGCGGGGACGGGCGGCGTCATCGTCAACGTCTCGTCGCACCAGGCGCAGCGTCCGGTGCGCGGATCGCTGCCCTACGCCACGGCGAAGGCGGCCGTCGAGGGGCTCAGCCGCGCGCTGGCCGTCGACTACGGGCCCCACGGCGTCCGGACGAACGTCGTCGCGCTCGGGTCGATCACCACCGAGCGGTACGAGGGGTTCCTTCGGCGGCAGGAGCCCGCGGAGGCCGCGCGCATCGAGGACGAGATGCGCCTTCTCCATCCGGTCGGGCGGGTGGGGCGGCCGGACGAGGTGGCCGCCGCCGTCGCCTATCTGCTCTCGGACGAGGCGAGCTTCGTCAACGGGGCCGTGCTTCCCGTGGACGGCGGGCGGCACGCGGTCGGGCGCGATCCCGAGGAGGCCTGAGAACCCCCGTGCTCCGACCCCGTGTTTCCCCGGACCACCTGGGAAAACGCGATAGTGGGACGCGCGGTCGAAGCCTCCGGTTGGCGGTCGGCCCGGACGTGGTCAGAAGTCCCCACTGAACGGTGAATACCGATACATCTAGGGCTTCGTCGATCGGAAGGATGTCCAGGGGTGAGGAAGCTTCTCGTCACGGGGGCCGCCGCCGCAGCGGTGGCGAGCGGGGTGCTGATGGCGCCGCCGGCGGAGGCCGCCGGCGCGGTGCAGATCTACCGGGTGTACTACGACTCGCCCGGGAGCGACCGGGGGTCCAACAAGTCGCTGAACGGCGAGTGGGTGCAGCTGTTCAACACGTCCAGGTCGTCGAAGAGCATGAAGGGGGTCAAGGTCCGCGACAAGACCGGTTACACGTACACCTTCGGTTCCTTCACCCTGAAGGGCCGCAAGTCGGTCTACATCCACACCGGCAAGGGCTCCAATACCGCGACGCACCGCTACTGGGGCCGGAAGTGGTACGTGTGGAACAACACCGGTGACACCGCGTACCTGCTGTATCCCAATGGCCGGGTGGCGGACAAGTGCTCGTGGGGTCGGACGGGTTCCTCGAAGTACTGCTGAACGGTCCGCGTCACCCTGAGAGCGAGCCACCGGTCCTTCGGGCCGGTGGCTCGTCGCTTTCGCCCGTCCTCCCGGCGACGACTTTCCCGCGCCGGCGCGGTCTGCACCGGTGACCGGAAAGCGACAGGGATGCGAGGACCCTCACATGATCATCATTTCGGGGAGGCTCTACGTGGACGCCGGCGCCCGCGACGCCTATCTCGCCCGCTGTCGTCAAGCCGTCGAAATGGCCCGGACGGCACCCGGCTGCCTCGACTACGCGCTGTCGGCCGACATGCTGGAACCGGACCGGATCAACGTGTACGAGCGCTGGGAGTCCGGCGAGGACGTGGAGCGCTTCCGGGGAGCGGGCCCTGAGCCCGAGCAGGCGGCGCAGATCCGCGGTGCCGAGGTCATGCGGTACGTGATCTCTGCGGTCGAGGCCCCGTAGCCGGGCGCCATGCTCCGGTAGGCGCGGGCCGGAGCCTCGTGGTGGCAGAGTTGAGGCGTGCAGGTGGGGATCCTCGGGCCGCTGACGGTCACCGACCGGGGGCAGGACGTCGCCGTCGGTGGGGCGCGGTCGCGCGCGCTGCTGGTCCGGCTGGCGCTGGAACCGGGGCGCACCGTGACGGCCGAGTCGCTCGTCCGGGCGCTGTGGCCGGACGGCGGCCCATCGGACCGCGTGCACGCGTTGCAGGCCCTCGTCTCGCGGCTCCGCCGCCGGCTGCCCGCAGGCCGGCTGCGCTCGGTCCCCGGCGGCTACCTCCTGGACGCCGAGGCCGTCGACGCGCCCGAGTTCGAGCGGCTCGCCCGGGAGGGCGCGAAGGCGCTGCGGGAGGGGGATGCCGAGCGCGCCGCCGCGCGCCTGCGCGAAGCCCTCGGCCTGTGGCGCGGTGACGCTCTGGCCGACGCGGCCGGGACTCCGTTCGCCGACGCGGCGGCCGTCCGGCTGGAGGCGCTGCGGGTGTCGGCGACCGAGGACCGGCTGGCCGCCGAGCTGGCCGCCGGAGCCGACCCGGCGCGGCTGGCCGCGGAGCTGGAGGAGCTCGCGGCGCGGCATCCGCTGCGGGAGCGCCCCCGCGCGCTGCTGGTCGAGGCCCTGCACCGGGCGGGCCGCTCCGCCGAGGCCCTGGCGGTGTTCGAGCGGTTCAGGGGCGTCCTGGCCGAGGAGCTCGGCACCGACCCGGGCCGGGAGCTGCGGGACGCCTACCTCACCGTGCTGCGGACGGCCCCGAGGGAGCGGACGCGCGGCAACCTGCGGGTCCCGCCGACCAGCTTCGTCGGGCGGGAGGACGAGCGCGCGTGGATCGCGCGGCGCCTGTGGGAGGGCCGCCTCGTGACCCTCGTCGGCCCCGGCGGCGCGGGCAAGACGCGCCTCGCGGCCAGGGTCGGCGCGGAACTGGCCGAGCGGTTCCCGGGCGGCGTCTGGGCGGTGGAGCTGGCCGCCGCGGGCGATCCGGACGAGGTGCCGCGCGCGGTCGCCGGGGCGCTCGGCCTGCGGGACGGCGGGGGCCGGCTGGTGGAGGCGCTCTCCGCCGACGACACGCTGATCGTCCTGGACAACTGCGAGCACGTGGTGGAGGCGGCGGCCCGGCTGGTGGACGACCTGCTCGGCGACTGCCCCGGGCTGCGCGTCCTCGCGACGAGCCGCGAGCGCCTCGGCGTGGACGGCGAGGCGCTGTGCCCGGTGCCGCCGCTGGACGTGCCGGAGCCGGGCGAGGACGGGTTGGAGTCGGCGTCGGTGCGGCTGTTCGCCGAGCGTGCGGCGGCCGTCCGGCCCGGGTTCGCGGTGGACGGGTCCAACGCCGCCGTGGTCGGCGAGATCTGCCGCCGCCTCGACGGACTGCCGCTGGCCATCGAGCTGGCGGCCGCCCGGCTGCGGTCCCTGCCGCCCGAGCGGCTCGCGGCCCGGCTGGACGACCGGTTCCGGCTGCTGGCCGGCGGGAGCAGGACGTCCCTGCCCCGGCACCGGACGCTGCGCGCCGTCGTCGCCTGGAGCTGGGACCTGCTGGACGAGCGGGAGCGCCGCTTCGCCGAGCGGCTGTCGGTGTTCCCCGGGACGATCACGGCGGAGAGCGCGGCCCGGGTGACG
This sequence comes from Actinomadura sp. NPDC000600, assembly GCF_040492135.1. Taxonomy (NCBI): domain Bacteria; kingdom Bacillati; phylum Actinomycetota; class Actinomycetes; order Streptosporangiales; family Thermomonosporaceae; genus Actinomadura; species Actinomadura sp. NPDC000600. The sequence continues at coordinate 164,905 of NZ_JBEUPD010000006.1, read as the reverse complement.
GGCCGTCCCGACGCGCTGGAGGCGCTCGAAGACCTCCACGACCGCTCGCTGCTCCAGGTGGTGGACGGTCCCGGGCAGCGGTTCCGCATGCTGGAGACGATCCGCGAGTACGGGCGGGAGCGCCTCGCCGCCGAGGCCGCACCGGTCCGGGCCGCGCACGCCCGGTGCTTCCTGGAGCTGGCCGAGCGGGCGGAACCGGGGCTGCGCCGCCCCGGGCAGCTCGAATGGATCTCGCTGCTGGCGGCCGAGCGCGACAACCTCCACGCCGCGCTCCAGCACGCCGTGGACACCGGCGACGCGGACACCGCCGTCCGGATGGGCGCCGCGCTGGCCTCCTTCTGGATGCTCCAGGGTGACCACGCCGAGGCGGCCCGAAGGCTGCGGCAGGCGCTGAGCGTGCCGCGGCGCGGGACCGCCCCGGGAGAGGCCGCCGCGCTGGGCGGCTACGTGTTCAACACCGTCCTGTCCGGCGGCGCCGCCCGCGACGACCCGCTGATCGGCGAGCGGCCGCAGAACGCGGACCATCCGCTGGCCGCGCTCATCGAGCCCGCCACCGCACTGCTGACCGGCGACACCACCGCCGGCCTGGCGGCGATCGACCGCGGTCTCCCCGGCGGTGATCCGTGGACGGGGGCCGCGCTGCGCCTGACGCGGGCGATGCTCAACGGCAACCGGGGCGAGATGGGGGAGGCCCGGCGCGACCTCGCCGCCGCCCAGGCCGGGTTCCGTGAGTCCGGGGAGCGGGGCGGCCTGGCCCTCGCGCTCGTCTTCGCGGCCGAGGTCGACACCGTCGCCGGGCACTTCGACGAGGCGGTCGAAGCGCTGGAGGAGTCGATCGGGCTGCTGCGCGAGCTGGGGCAGGACGTCGCGGCCGGCATGCAGCGGGTGATGCTCGCGGTGGCCCGCGCCCGGTCGGGCGACGCCGTGCGGGCCCGGGACGAGCTGACCGCGATGACCGCCCCGGGGGCCGGGACCCCCGCGCGCCACCTGGTGTCCGCCCGGCTCGCGCTCGGCGACCTCGCTCGCCACGCCGGCGCGGTGGACGAGGCCCGCGAGCAGTACGCCGCCGCCGCGCGCGAGCTCGACCGGCTGCCGCCCCACTTCCAGTTCCGGTCGCTGCTGGAGGGGGGCAAGGCGCACCTGGCGATCGGCCGGGACGATCCGGACGCGGCGCGCCGCCACCTGCGCGAGGCGCTTGCCCTGGCCGCCGACGCGCCCGACATGCCGGTCGCCGCCGTGGCCGGGTACGCGGTCGCCCGGCTCGCGGCGGGCGACTCTCCGGAGCGTGCGGCGGAGACGCTCGGCGCCGCGTCCGTCCTGCGCGGTGCGCCGGACGCGTTCAACCCGGACGTGGTGCGGGTGGCGGGCCGCCTCCGCGAGACGCTGGGCGAGCGCGCCTACCGCGCCGCCTACGACCGCGGCCGTAGCCGGGACGTGCCCGGCGCGCTCGCCCTCCTGAACGATCAGCTGCGGCGCCGGTAGGCGTACCCGGCGAGCGGGCCGAACACCGCCAGGAACCCCGCCGACCACAGCAGCGTCATCGTCGCCGGATGCGCGACCGGGCCGCCGAGCAGCAGCCCGCGCGCGGCCTCCACCGCATCGCCGACCGGGTTGACCTTGACCCACGCCTGGAGCCAGCCCGGGAGCGTCGAGGTCGGCGCGACCATGTCGGTGCCGAACGCAAGCGGGAAGATCCCGAGGAACGCCACCGACTGCACGATGGTCTCCTCCCTGACCAGCACGCCGATGAGCACGTTGAGCCAGCCGAGCGAGAAGCCCAGCGCGGTGGCGAGCCCCACCGCCGCGAGCGCCGGCCCGAGACCGGTCTGGACGCGGAAGCCCATCAGGTAGCCGGTCGCGAACAGCACCGCGGCAGCGAGCACGTAGCGGACCAGGTCGCCGAGGACGATGCCGACCAGCGGCGCGGACCGCGCGATCGGCAGGCTCCGGAAGCGGTCGAAGACCCCCTTCTTGATGTCGGTGTTGATGTTCAGCCCGGTCGCCAGCATCCCGGCGAGGAGCATCGTCATCACGAGCACGCCGGGGAAGACGTACTGCAGGTACGCGTGCGTGGAGCCGGACACCGCGCCGCCGAACAGGTACACGAACAGCAGCAGGAAGACGACCGGCATGAACAGCGCGTCGCTGAGCACGCCGGGGTTGCGCCTCGTCTTGGTCAGGCTGCGGCCGGCGAGCAGCAGGCTCTGCCGCACCAGCCGGTGGCGGGTCCGCGCGGCGGGGCGCGCGGACGTCTTGATCGCGATGTCGGTCACGCCGCCCTCCCTTCCCGGGAGCCGGGCTCCTCGCGCGTGCCGTGGCCGGTCAGGGTGCGGAACACCTCGTCCAGGCTCGGGAGCCGGAGCGACAGTTCGGCGACGGCGATCCCGGCGGCCTCCAGGCGCCGGACGGCCTCGGCGAACGCCGCGCCGCCGTCGCCCATCACCGGAACCGTGACGACGTCCCGCCGGGGCGGGTCGACCTCCCGTCCCGACACCGCGCGCAGGATCGCGGCGGCCTCGCCCACCCGGCCGGGGTCGCGGGGCCGGACGGTGATCGTCTGCCCACCCGCGATCCCCTTCAGCGCGGCGGGCGTGCCGGTCGCGATGACGGTCCCGCGGTCGATGACGGCGATCTCGTCGGCGAGCGCGTCGGCCTCCTCCAGGTACTGCGTGGTCAGCAGGACGGTCCCGCCGTCCCGCGTCATCGACCGGATCAGCCGCCACGCCTCCTCGCGGCGGCCCGGGTCCAGGCCCGTCGTCGGCTCGTCCAGGCAGATCACCGCCGGCCGTCCGATCATGCTCGCCGCGAGGTCGAGGCGGCGCCGCATCCCGCCGGAGTAGCCCGACACGCGGCGCCCGGCGTCCTCGGCCAGCCCGAACCGCTCCAGCATCTCGGCGGCCCGGGCCCGCGCCTCCGCCTTGCGCAGGCCGAGGAGCCGCGCGATGAGGACGAGGTTCTCCGCCGCGGTGAGGTCCTCGTCCACCGACGCGTACTGCCCGGTGAGGCCGATCAGGTCCCGCACCTTCGCGGCCTCCCGGACGACGTCCAGCCCGTGGACCTCTGCCCGTCCCCCGTCGGGCCTCAGCAGTGTCGCGAGGATCCGTACGGCGGTCGTCTTCCCCGCCCCGTTCGGCCCGAGGACGCCGAGCACGGTGCCCGGCCGGGCCGCGAGGTCCACCCCGGACAGCGCGGTCGTCTTCCCGAATCGTTTGACCAGGCCCTCCGCCTGGAACGCGTAGCTCATGCCGCCGAGGCTGCCGGGCCGCGCTCACAAACCGCTCACACGCCGTCCGGCGGGATCGCGGGCGGCGGGTCAGTTCATGTCGAACTTGACCTTCTGCCCGTCCACCGAGGTGACCCGGATCCGCACCTGGCCGACCTGGACGGTCTTGCCCACCGGGGCCTTGGTCGGCGGCGAGCCGTCGGCCGACACGGTCATCCCGTCGCCCCCGATCTGGGTGATGGACAGGTCGACGTCGCTGACCTCGATGCTCTGCCCCGCGCCGGACACGGTCACGTGGCAACTGCCGTTCTTGCACGAGTAGGAGTTGCTCTGGCAACCGGTGAGTGCGAGCGCGCCCCCGAGCGCCAGCACGGGGAGAACTGCCCAACGCTTCATTTGTGCCCCCTTGGTCGAGCGTTTGGCATTACAGATGCGCGCGCTCGCCCAACGGTTCCCGTAATGCGCGGTCAGCCGCCGGGGAGGGAGAGGTGCCGGGGGTTCGCGACGGTCAGCTTGTCGGTCACCGAGGCCCGTACCGCGGCCACGACCTCGTCCATCCGGTCGTCGAGGGCGCCTTCGCGGATGGCCTCCGCCAGCTCCGCGTCGGTCGCGCATCCCAGGGTCTTCAGCCGGTTCTGGTGGGCGGCCCTGTGGGCGTCGCCGAGGAGGAGTTCCCTTCGCGCGATGCGGAGGGCGGACGCGGCCACCCGGGCATGGAAGCGGAGCCGGTCGTCGGGCTGTTCGGCCTCCGCCAGGAACGCGCCCACCGCGTCGATCAGGGCGTGCGCGTCCGGCCGGTCGTGCGGTGCGTTGTCCGGTGTCTCCGCGCCTTCGAGCGGATCCCGCACGGCGGCCGGCTCCGTCAGTCCCAGGGCCAGGAGCAGGTCGTGCTCCTGCTCGCAGACCTTCCGTCCCAGGACGGCGTACTCGATCGACGGATCCGTGCCGCTGAGGAAGCGCTCGGCCTGGAGGCGGCACAGGATCGTCCAGCGGAGGGTGCCGTACACCTCCCACCAGTGGAGCTCTTCGAGCGTGGGCGGGGCGCCTCCGGCGTCGGCGTAGCCGGCGAGCAGGTCTTCCCGGGTCCCGAACCCGCCGGCGGGATGCGGGGAACCGAACCGCCAGGCCTTCACGCAGAGCCAGCCGAGGTCCTCGGCGGGGTCGCCGAGGTGGGTGAGCTCCCAGTCCAGGACGCCGGTCACCCCGGTGGGAGAGATCATCAGGTTGCCGTTGCGGAAGTCGCCGTGCACGACCGTCCGGCGCCCGGGCGGGGGACGGTGGTCGCCCAGCCAGCGCAGCGCCAGCTCCACGGCGGGACGGGCCTCGAACGCCGCGTAGTGCTCGGTGAGCGCGCCCAGGGCGTCGTCGTCGGGCAGGCCGGGAACGGGCGACATCGTGTGCAGGCGGGCGAGGATGCCGCCCAGCTCGCGGGCCAGTCCGGGCCGGACGTCCGCGAAGCGCTCGTCGCGCAGGAGCCGCCGCGGGATCGTCTCCCCGGACAGCCGCTCCATGATCATGTAGGGCGCGCCGTCCAGGTCGTCGCCGTGGTCGGCCAGCCCCGGCACCGGGACACCGGCCTGCGCCGCCGAGGCGAGCAGGCCCGCCTCGCGTCCCATCGCCGTGGGGTCGAGGGAACCGGGCGGGTCGCGGCGCAGGATGAGGGGGCGGCCGCCCGCGTCGAACGACCAGGTCTCCCGGCTGGCGCCGCCCGACAGCCGGCGCAGCCCGGTGACCTGCGCGCCGAGCCGGTCCGCCAGCGCGGCGGCGAGATCGCGGGTCGGTTCCATGGCTCTCCTAGTCGGGCAGGCCGAGGGCGCGGACGCTGAGCAGGTCGAGGGTCTCCAGGAGGCGTTCGGCCCCCTGCGGGTCGCTGCCCTGGACGATCCACAGGTACAGGGAGTGGTCGACCATCGTGGCGAGGGCGCCCGCCGCCGTCTCCGGGTCGAGGTCGGACGGGACGAGCCCGTCGCGCTGCCAGCGCGCGATCACCCGCGCGGAGCGCGCCACCGAGGAGGCCCGGTGCTTGCGCCGCAGCTCCTGGAACTCCTCGTTGAAGGTGGCGACCTGCTCGATGATCGCCATCATCCGGGCGTTGCGCAGGTACGCCTCGTAGTAGGCGCGGTTGGCGCGGCGGACGCGGTCGGCGGGACCCGGCCCCGCGGTCGGTGCCGGCGCGTGGTCGGTCATCTCCTCGAACAGCCGGTCGGCGACCTCCAGGAACACCGCTTCCTTGGTCGGGAAGTAGGTGTAGAAGGAGCCGTAGGCGACCCCCGCGTGCCGGGTGATGTGCGCGACGCGGGTCTCCAGGAAGCCGCGCTCCTCGAACACCTCGCGGGCGGCGGCGAGCAGGCGCTCCCGCGTCCGGGCGCCGCGCTCGGTGAGCGGCCGGCCGCCGGGATCGTCGCCGCTTCCCATCGCCGTGGTCCCTTCGCCGGGGGTTGACAACCCGATGTCCGCAGGAACAGGATCCGAGCATCGGCCAACTTGATATGACTGTCAAGTCAACTTCCGTGGCGCGCTCCCGCCGCAAGGAGGTTCCATGAACACCGAGTTCGAACTGGGCGGCGTCAACCATCTGGCGCTGGTGTGCTCGGACATGAAGCGCACCGTCGACTTCTACTCCGGCGTCCTCGGCATGCCGCTGATCAAGACCATCGAGCTGCCGGGCGGCATGGGGCAGCACTTCTTCTTCGACTGCGGCGGCGGCGACTGCGTGGCGTTCTTCTGGTTCCCCGACGCCCCGGACGGCGTCCCCGGGATCTCGGCCCCCAAGGGGCGGCCCGAGGAGGGCGAGCTGCTCAGCGCCGTCGGGTCGATGAACCACGTCGCGTTCCACGTCCCGGCCGAGAAGTTCGACGAGTACCGGCGGCGGCTCAGGGACAAGGGCGTCACCGTCAGCCCCGTCCTCAACCACGACGACAGCCCGCTGGGCATCTCCCGCGACGTGAACGAAGGCGTCTTCGTCCGGTCGTTCTACTTCCAGGACCCGGACGGGATCCTCCTCGAGTTCGCATGCTGGACGCGCACGTTCGACGACTCCGACGTCTCCCACGAACCGAAGACCGCCGCCGACCGTACCGCCGGGAAGGAAGCGCATGCCGCGACTGCGTGAGGTGCCGCGCGCCGAAGTCACCGACGAGCAGATCCTCTTCTTCTACGACCGCCTCTTCGCGCCCGACCGCGACCCGGCCGTCGACCACGGCACCGCGACCGGCTCGCCCGGCGACTGGTGGACGGTGTTCGCCCAGTCCCCGGACGTGTTCCGGCACGCCGTCCGCGGCTTCGCCCTGTACCGGAACGCCGACCTCGACCCCGTCCTGCGCGAGCTCGGCCAGTGCCGGGCCGGGTGGGCGCGCGGCAGCCAGTTCGTCTTCTCCCAGCACTGCAAGCAGATGCGCGCCCTCGGCATGCCCGAGGAGAAGATCGAGTCGATCCCGCACTGGCAGACGGCCGACTGCTACTCGCCCCTCGAACGCGCCGTGCTCGCCTACACCGACTGCCTCGTCCTGGACGGCGGGCGCGTCCCCGACGCCGTCTTCGAGGTGCTCCAGAAGCACCTGCCGGACAAGGAGATCCTCCAGCTCACCTACATCACCTGCATGTACGAGATGCACGCGACGATGTCGCGGGCGCTGCGGCTTGAGTTCGACGACCGCCCCGAGCCGGTCGTCGAGGTCGCGGCGCCCGAGGGATACGGAAGCCGCGACATCTCCTCCGACCTGACAGGGGAGGGCTGATGCTGTTCCCCGTGCCCGACCGGGTCCGGGACGTCCGGGACGCCGTCCACGCCTTCATGACCGAGCGTGTCGAACCGGCCGAGCCCGCGCTCAACGCCGGTGACCGCGAGAAGCTCCTGAAACTCCGCCAGGAGGCGAAGGACGAGGGCCTCTGGGCACTCGGCCACCCCACCGAACTCGGCGGCGGCGGCATGCCGTTCCTCGACTACGTCTACGTCAACGAGGTCCAGGGGCGCAGCGAGTGGGGGCAGCTCGCCCTCGGCACGTTCACCCTCCAGGACTCGCTCATGCTGCACAAGTACGCGAGCCCCCGCTGGCGCGAGCGCTACCTCGCCCCGATGGTCGCGGGCGAGGTCTCCCCGAGCTTCGCGATGACCGAGCCCGCCTATGCGGGCTCCGACCCGACCCAGCTCCAGACGAAGGCGGTCCTCGACGGCGACCACTGGGTCATCAGCGGCCGCAAGTGGTTCACCACGGGCGCCGGTGAGGCCGCCTACACCACGGTCATGTGCCGCACCGAGCCCGAGGGCACGGCCCCGCACCGCTCCTTCAGCATGATCGTCGTCCCGACGGACACGCCCGGCTACGAGATCGTCCGCGAGACGCCCGTCCTCGGCCTGAACGGCGGCCACTACGAGGTCGCCTACAACGACGTCCGGGTCCCGGCGGACAACCTCCTCGGCCCGCGCGGGCACGGCTTCGTCATCGCGCAGGAGCGGCTCGGCCCCGGCCGCATCTTCCACTGCATGCGCTGGCTCGGCCAGGCCCAGCGCGCCTTCGAGCTGATGTGCGCCCGCCTCGGGTCCCGCGTCGCGTTCGGCGAGCCGCTCTCGGGGAAGCAGCTGATGCAGCAGCACGTCTTCGACTCCTACACCGAGATCCAGGCCGCCCGCCTGCTCACCCTCCAGGCCGCCGAGCAGATCGACGCGGGCGACCAGGCCCGCATCGAGATCGGCGCCATCAAGGTGGTCGGCGCCCGCATGCTGCACAACGTCATCGACCGCGCCATCCAGGTCCACGGCGCCGCCGGCCTCACCGACGACACCCCCCTGTCCCGCATGTACCGCCACGCCCGCGAGGCCCGCATCTACGACGGCCCCGACGAGGTCCACATCCAGAGCACCGCCAAACGCATCCTCAAGAAACTCGGCTGAGCCGCCCGCCCGGACCTGCGACCGCTCACGCGGGTCCGGGCGGTACGGGGATCAGGCGGTGGTCATCAGGCGGTGGTCAGCTCGGTGAGGTCCGCGAGGACTTCCGAGGCGGTGATCGCGTCCAGTTCGGAGAACGGCAGGGACCGGGGCTCGGTCCGCCAGTTGAGGCGAGTGTCCTGGTTGAGCCACACGCGGTCGATCCGCTGCTCGGGCCAGTGTCCGATGTCTCCCACGACGATGCCCGGATCGACGTTGACGACGAGGGCCCGGCCCCCGGGCACTTCCCGGAGGACCGCGACCTGGATGCCGTTGTCCTCGGCGCTGCCCCGCTGCCATCCGCGCCGCTCCAGGCCGACCAGCCTGCCGACCGGCACCGCGGCGCCGTGGAAGCGGCCCAGCTCGGTGCCCGCGCGCTCGTTCCCGGTCAGCGCGTACGTGGGGCGGCTCAGCTGCGGGAAGGGCTGGTTGATCTCGTAGGCGTCGAACACCTCGGCCCACGCCTCAAGATCGCCGGCCAGGTGGAGCGGGTGGGCCACCCCCACCCGGGCCGTCCCGGGCAGGACCAGCTCGTCGTCCTGAAGGTCGGCGAGCGATCCGTCCTCGGCGACGCGGAACGCGCGGCCCTCCTCGGTGATCCACACCAGCCGCCGGGCGATGTGCCGCACCAGCGGATGCCCGACGACGAGAGTGCGGAACTCCTCGACGCTCCAGCGGTACCGTACGACCATGGCTCGTTCGAACCGCCGGAGCCGTTCGTCTGCCACGGTCCGGACGTCCTTCTTCAGGGCGGCGAACCGCCGGTAGGCGGCCGGGGCCAGGTCGTGGTGGTCGCGGACGCCCGGCTTGGGGAGGCCGGTGCGCCGCCGGCCGGTGCCGTCGACGATGTACGGCCTGAGCCGCTCGTCGAAGCCCGCGGTGAAGGAGCGCGGGCCGTAGTCGAGGACCATCTCGCCCCGCTCGTCCAGCCCGAAGTCGGGGACGAGCCGGTCGCCCAGCTGCTCGGGGCTCAGCCCGAGACCTTCGGCCAGGAGGTCGAGCCGCTCCTGCGCCTTCTTCCTGAGACCCTTGTACTTGACCTTGGTGGCCGTGTCGTGGAGGTGCATGAGCGCCACATCGCTGCCGATCGCGAGCAGGACGTCCAGGCCCTTGACCGCCTTGCCGTGCCCGCCGTCGCCCGGCCAGGCCTGGATCACCGGCGTGAACCTGCGCACCGTCTCGTCGTCGCCGAACAGCCCCAGGGCCGTCAGGATCCAGCCGAGGTCGTCTACGGCGTAGGTCTGCTCGCGCAGGCCCGACGACTCGAACAAACGCCAGGCGAGTGCGGCGAGTGAGGCGGGGGTGCAGATCTCCTTGACGACGTCGACGCCCGCGTACGGCTTGTCCGGCGCGGAGACGCAGAGCATGGTGACGATGTGGTCGACCGCGTCGGCGGGAAGCGCCCGGCCGCTCTCCCGGAGGAGCACCTGGGGGAGGATGTACGGGTCCTGCCAGACCGGTCGCCGTGGCATCTCTGCCGGAAGATCGTCCAAGGGGTCGGCGGCGAGCAGCGCTCCGACGGCTTTCGCGGCCTTGGTGCCGTACTCGCCGGCCACTTCGAGGATTTCTTTCTCCCCTTCGACCCCGGCAACGCGCCGAAGGGCGCGCTCCGCATTGAAACGCTGCGGGCCGGCCTTTCCCAGCGCGACGGGAATCAGGGCACGGATCTTCGCCCGTCCCTCCGGCTCACCCGGCTCCCCGGCGGCCGGCGCTTCGAGTCCCTTGACGGTCACCCGCTTGAACCGGGGGCGCTCGCGTGTCCACGGCGGCTCCACCAGCAGCCGCGGCAGGGAGTCCGCCGCGGCCTCCGGCGCCCATCCGGCGGCCGACTCGCCGATCGACTCGACCACTCCGCGTGCCTTCGCGGACAGCTGCGGCAGAACCGCCGCGGTGACGTCGGGCCGGGTCGCCACATGGTCGCGCAGCAGCCGGACGGCGTAGGAGGAGATCGGCGCCGGGCCGAACGCGGCCGCCTCGCCGAGCAGCCGCTGTGCCCGCCGGGGATGGCGGCGGGCCGTCTCGATCACGGCCCTGTGCACGTGCGGCCGGTCGAGGCGCTCCACCAGAAGCCGGAACGCCTCGTCCGTCGCCAGGACGCCCAGTGCCCGCAGCAACCCGTACGGGTCGCGTCCGGTCGCGGTCTCTTCGTCAGCGACGGTGGCCAGCGTCGAAGCCAGCGCGGGACCGACGCCATCGACGGCCGTGGGGAGCACGCCCGGTCTGCCGTCGAGCCAGTACCACCCGCTCTGCGCGGCGAGCAGCGTGGCGAGCTGGTCGGCCGTCCCCATCGTGCACAGCACCATCATCCAGGTGTGCGGCTGCAAGCGGGGCAGGACGGCACAGAGCTCGTCGACCCATGCGGTCTGCGTCGGCACCAGGTACGCGGCGGCCAGGCGGCGCATGCCGTCGTGGCGGCGCTCGCCCAGCGCGTCGACGGCCCGCCGGTACTCCGACTCGTCGGCGGCCGCGAGGAAGGCGCGCACCCGGGCCGCGGCCAGTTGGAGGCAATCCAGCCCCCGGTTGTAACCGGGGTCTTGCTTGTCCAGACGGCGGAGCCGGAGATGGCGTCCCCTCTCTCGCTCCCGCCAGCCGTAGCCTTCGACGAAGACGCCGCTCAGCTCGACCGTGGCGGCGGCGGCGAACACCAGGCCGTGCTCGGCGATCCACGCGTCCGCGAAGGTGGCGAACGGTTCCTCGTCGTAGACGTAGTCCTCCCTGAGCGGCCATTCCGCGGCGAGGCAGGCCGCGATGACGGCGGCTCCCTGAGGGTTCGCCTCGCCCCGCAGGTATGCGCGGGCGGACTCGACCAGGCCTCCAGGGCTTTGCGGAGAGGCCAGCAGATGGTCGATCTCGTCGCGCGTCTCCTTCGTCCACCGCTGAACGGCGGAGACGGCGTCCCCGTCGAGTTCGAGCGGGGGCCCGGGCGTCCCGCCGCGACGTGGATGGAAAGCGGCGCGCCAATCGTCAGGAATGACGAGAGAATTCTCGTTCTGCGGCATGCGGAGCAACATAGTGGCGTCGCCCGACAGAATCAGGAAAGCACGGACCGTCCCACTACCAACCAGCGGTAAGAGGGGTATCGCGCCGAAAAGGGGCGAGCCGGAAACGACTGCGACCTGCTGATTTCCTCTACCTCGGCCGTCGCGTTCAGCCGGCTTGGTCGAGGCGGGTGGCGTCGTCGTAGGACTCGCGGGCGTCGAGTAGTTCGTCCCAGTGCTGGTCGGTCCAGGCGCAGGCGGCCGCCATCGGTTCGAGCATGCTGCGGCCCAGCGGGGTCAGTTCGTACTCGACGTGCGGGGTGGCCTCGGCGTAGACGGTGCGCTTGACCAGTCCGTCCCGTTCGAGGGAGCGCAGCGACTGGGTGAGGACCTTGGGAGTGACGCGGCTCAGGGGCACGCGCAGTTCGGAGAAGCGGCGCGGCCCGTGCTCAAGGCAGCGGATGACGAGCGCCGCCCACTTGTCGCCGAAGCGGATCGGATTGAGCGAGGACGGGCACAACTCGTCGAACATGTCGGCGGGCAGCGGTTCCCTCATGGCCTCACGATAGCCGGTATCCCGGCGGTAACCGCGGCCGCCGCTAACGTCGGCGAACCGGCCGGGCACACGGGCTCCGGCCCTGGTGAGAGGCGGTTCGTCATGAACATCGTGATCTTCGGCGCGGGAGGAAGGGCCGGGCGGCGGGCCGTCGCCGAGGCGCACCGGCGCGGCCACCGGGTCACCGCCGTGGTGCGCGACCCGGCACGCCACACCGGCCTGGCCGGCGCGCAAGTGGCGGCGGGCGATGTCACCGACGCGGCCGGCATCCAGCAGACGGCCGCCGGGCATGACGCCGCCATCAGCGCGGCCGCGGACCTGTCCGTGCCGCCGCACGACTTCTTCACCACCTCGGCCCGGGCCCTGGCCACCGGCCTGGCGAAAGCGGGCGTCCCGCGCCTGGTGCTGGTCGGTCTCGCATCGATCCTTCCGGGGGCGTCCGGCGCTCCCCTGATGGACGAGCCCGGCTACCCCAACGAGTACCGCTCCTTCTACCTCGGCCATGCGGCGGGCCTGGACGAGCTTCGGGCCAGTGACCTCGATTGGGCCTACGTGGCCCCCGCGGGCGACTTCGACCACGCCGGCGCGCCCACCGGCCGGTACCGGATCGCCGATCACGGAGACCCGGCAAGCCGGATCACCTACCAGGACTTCGCGATCGCACTGCTCGACGAGATCGAAACACCCCGCCACCACCGCGCCGCCGTCAGCGTCCGGGAGGCGTGATACCCGCGGTCCGCGAATACGCGGTTCACCAGGAGCGCACCACCCGGAAATCCCAGGTGGTCCTCCTGGAATCCGTCGAGGGCGACCCCGAGCCTTCCGCACTTCGGGCCCGTTCAGGGTTGGAGGAGGAAGAGCTTTCGGTCGACGCGGTCGAAGGCGCCGCCGCGGCCGAAGACCAGGCCGGTGGCGAAGTCGACCAGGCGCTTGGCGTCGCCATCCGGAAGGTCGGTCAGGTCCATGAGCACGGGGACCCCCTTGCGGAAGTAGTGCCCCACGTACAGGACCTCGTTGTAGTTCTGGGGACGCAGCGACTTGACCACGCACCCAGTCTGCCCGGCGCCCTCCCCGGGTCAAGTGACCCACGCCACAGGAAAGAGAACTCTCGCGATTGTCGATCCGGCCGTCCCGTGCTCGACGCGTTGACGACGAGAGGGGATCGACATGGGTAAGCACGCGAATGTCCAGGAGTACGTGGCGGACGTGCCGGAGGGGCTGCGCGACGTCCTGGAGAAGGCGCTCGCGGTGGTCAACGAGGCAATGCCCGGGATCGAGCCCGCGCTGTGGCACGGCCAGCCGACATGGAGCATCGGAAAGAAGCCCGTGTGCTTCCTCAAGGCGTATCCGAAGTACGTGACGTTCGGCTTCTTCAAGGGCCAGCTCATCGAGGACGGGGCGGGTCGCCTGGAGGCCATGTCCAGGCAGATGGCCGGCGCGAAGCTGCGCCGCCTGGACGACGTCGACGCGCCCCTGTTCGCCGACTGGGTGAAGCAGGCGTGCGCGCTGGAAAACGACGTCAAGGATGCTTGACGTCAAGGTCACTTGACGTTCACACTCGAACCATGGTCACTCCAGATGGGATCGAGCGAGACATCACGCTGACGAGCGCGGCGGCCCGGTACGACGAACTGTGGGTCCAGGACGCCGTCGGCGAACCGCCGCTCCGGCGCGAGGAGGTCCTCGAACTCCTCGCGCTGGGGGAGGTGATCGCGCGGAAGGCGGTCTACGGACGGCAGCTGGCCGTCCGCTCGGCCCGCCGCGCGGGCGCCTCCTGGGCGCAGATCGGCGCCGCCATGGGCGTCAGCAAGCAGGCCGCCTGGGAGGCCCACGGCAAGTGGATCGACGACCAGGCCGAACAGAACCGCCGCAGCGACTACCAGGGCCTGGACGAGGACCAGGTCGCCGCCGCCCGCCACCTCGCAGGCGACGTGAACCAATAAGCCCCCAAAGGGAAGCACCCCACTCAACGGCGTGACACCCAAACCAGAGCGACCGCCCCAACCCGAACGCCCGCCACAAAACCGCCGGCCCGCGCGCTCGCGATCAGATCCGACCGAGGCAGAATCTGCTCGCGAGCGAAGCCTTGGCAAAACGAGCAAGCCCGGCTGCTCCCAAGCCATGCCTGACGAGCAGACCGAACCACCGGACGCACCGACCTTGGCCCCCGCCGTAACCCCGCGACGACCTCAATGGTTGCGATCGCGTCCGAAGGCAGTTTCGAGCTTGCGAGAAACTGATCGCGCAGCGAGCCGCAAGGCGAGCCGGAGCGATGCCAGCGATCGCCCGCGGTTCTCGACGATGGAGGGCCGCTAGGCCCGAAGGAGGAGAGGGCCGCCAGAGTTTCTGATCGTTACAGGTGGGAAATCTGTGTGCTAGAGGGAACGGAGGCGATTGGCATGGAGGTCGTTCTTGAAATGACCCTGCCTAGGAACGCGGAGAGCGCTCCGCTGGTGCGGCACACGCTCGACGCCTCCCTCCGCGGGCTCGGAGTGGGTTCCGAGATCCGTGCCGATATAGCGCTCGCGCTGGGTGAGGCGTGTGCGAACGTCATCCAGCATGCCGCGGCCGGAATGGAGTACGAGGTCCGGGCGCGGATGGACGGGGCGCGGTGCGTCGTGGACGTCATCGACGGGGGCACGGTGGACGGGGCGGACGGGGCCGCGGGGTGGGAGCGCGTTGAGGTGCCGTCGCTGGCCGAGCACGGGCGGGGGCTGCTGCTGATGCGCGCGTTCACGGAGGACGTGCAGATCGCGGGGCGCGCTCACCGGAACGGTTCGATCGTGCATTTCGAGAAGTCGTTGGCGAACTGAGGGACATGCGACGGCCCGGCGGGCATCCGCCCGCCGGGCCGTGGATTGCGGGACGGTCAGCCGGTGACCGGCAGGTCGTGCTTGACCGGGGTCGGCGCGGGCGCCTCGGACGGGCCGTGCGCCGGGCCGGCGGCCTTGCCGCAGGTGGCGGACGCGACCCGGACGGCGCCCTTCTTGCCGGGCAGGGCCAGCTCCATGCCGGTGACGGCGAGGCGGCCGTCGGGCATGCGCTGCTGCTTGTTGAGGGTCAGGGCCGTCCGGCCGAGGCCCTGCACGTCGACGGGGATGGTGGTGTTGGGCGGCGGGCTGGCGTCCAGCCGCCGGCCGGCGAGCGTGGCGCGGGCGAGGTGCGCGGCGCCGCTTCCGGCGGTGCACTTGGCGCTGACGGCGTCCGCCATCAGCTTCGCGGACGGGACGGCCAGGCGCGCTACGGACGAGCTGGCGCGGTCGGGCGCGGCCTTGACGTCCAGCGCGGACGCCTTGACCAGGTCGGTGTGGGCCTCGCGGAGCAGGCTCTTGCTGACCGGGCCCGTGCTGGACGAGACGGCGGGTATGGGCGGGATGGCGATCGGGCCGGTGGCCGTCAGCCCGTACGCGGAGCCTTCGCCCCCGGGCGCGGCGGCGAAGGCCGTCGCCGAGGCCGGGGCCGCGACGAGTCCGGTGGCCAGGAGCCCGGCCGTGGCGAGGCGCTTCGTGGCATGGATGTGACGCATGGACTTACTCCGATTCTCGCGAGAGTTGAGGACGGTGCCGGCCGGTCAGGCCGTGATGAACACCAGGGAACCGAGCGGGACCCGGGAGAGCGCCTTGAGCGCGTCCGCGGGCACCCGCACGCAGCCGTGCGAGACGGCCTTGCCGAACACCGAGGCGTCGGGCCAGCCGTGCAGGGCGACGGTGCCGGGGCCACCGCCGAAGGTGTCGAGTGTCGCCGAGTGGGTACCGAGAGGCAGGACGATCGGGCTCGGCGTCTTCTTCGCCGGGGCGAGCGTCGCCATGATGAACGTCCGGCCGGCGGGCGTCGGCGTCCTGTCGCCGCCGACCGCGACCGGCCAGCGGCCCACGCGGCGTGCGGACTTCTCCAGGACGAGCCGCTTGCGGGTGAGGTCGATGCGGACGGTGTAGGGCGTGCGCGCGGTCGTCAGCGCGGTGCCGGGAATCCAGCCGGTCGCCCCGTTCGGGCGGCTCGGCAGGAGCACCCTCCGCCAGTCGCCCGACGTCTCCACCACGGGCACCCACGTGGGGCCGCCCAGTTCGGTGGTGGGAAGGGTGGCGAAGCGGTGTCCGGCCGGACGGTCGAACACCGGCGCCGGGCTCGTCGGGTGGACGACGAGGCCGTCGGTGGCCCCGTCGGGCATGGTGTCGGCGGGTGCGCCGGAGAGGGTCTTGAAGGTCGTCGCGTCGGGGACCTTGGCGGATGCGGCGGTGCCTCCGCCCTTGGTTCCGGTCGTGTCGCCGCTCTTGGTCCCGGCGGACGCCGCGCTGTGCCCGGTGGAGGAAGCGCCGCATCCGCCGGCCGAAAGGAGCAGAGCGGCGGTGAGCCCGCCCGCGGTGACGGCGCGCAAGGAATGCCGAGGGGCACGTGTTCTCGCCATGAGCCGGGATGTTAGTAGTGGTGGTGACGGCCGTACGGGGAATGGCGAAAACGTTCCAGAGGCCGCCATTGTAAATGTAGATAACGTTCTATTTGGAAGGCGTTTTGCGGAGGGTCACGGCTTTTCACGAAAAACGGATTTCATGGACGGGTCAGGCGAGCATGGAGAGGGAGCCGCCGTCGTCGTCCGGCCGGGTGGCGGCCTCGCGGAACTCGGCGAGGCCCCACAGCAGCGCGGCCTGCGCGGGCGCGGGCATCTCGGCCAGCACGCGGGTGAGGTCCTCGCGCCGCCGGAGCCGGAGCCGGTCGAGGAGCGCCTGCCCGTCGGAGCTCAGCCGTACGCTGACCTGGCGCCGGTCGCGGCCCGGGTCGCGGGACAGCAGCCCGGCGGCCTCCAGCCGGTCGCACAGCCGGCTCGCCGACGACACCAGCGCGCCGAGCTCGCCCGCGAGCCTGCTGATGTTGACCGGGCCCCGCTCCAGGACGAACAGCGCACGCAGTTGCGTGGACGGAATAGGGACATCCGGGGCATTGTGGGCGCGCGACCACACGTCCACGAGGGTGGACGCCGCATCGTCGAGCGCGGCCGCGGTCTCCGCGGCGCCCTCACCCGACGTGGCCACCATGCCCTCCACTGTTACATATGACGTCGCCCACGGCATCCCGGGACCTGCGGGTCCGCCGGCCGCCGGGGCCGTGCGGCGACGAGGCGAGGATCGAGATGCACGGTGCACCCGTTGAGGACCAGCCGTTCGAGGCGGCCAGGAAGGCGATCTGGGCGGCCCCTCCGAACGAGGTGATCTCCGTCGCGGCCGAGTCGCTCGACCGGCACGCCGGCGTCGTCGACGCCGAGGTCCTGGTGATCGACTACCGCCAGACGTTCCTCGTCAGGACGCTGTCCACCGGCGACGACGTCCCGGTCGACAACACGCCCCCGGGGCGGGCGTTCGCGTCGCAGCGGACCGTCCGAGAGGACGGCGGCGGGCTCGCCCACCTGCCGCTGACCGTGAAGGGGGAGCGGATCGGGGTCCTGTCTGTGCGGCTCCCGGACGGCGGGCCGCCCTGGCTGGACGACTTCGCCGGCGTGCTCGCCCGCGCTCTCAAGATCGCCGACCAGGCCACCGACATGTACCGGCGCATGCGGCGGCGGACGCGGCTGACGCTGGCCGCCGAGATGCAGTGGGACCTGCTGCCCGCGCCCGCCTACCAGTCGTCCGAGCTCTGCTTCGCGGGGCAGCTGGAGCCCGCGTACGCGGTGTGGGGCGACTCGTTCGACTGGGCCACGTCCGTCGGGCGGTTCACGCTGACCGTCAGCAACGGGATGGGGTCGGGCACGGAGTCCGCGGAGCTCACCCATCTCGCGATCAGCGCGCTGCGCAACGCCCGCCGCTCCGGCGGCGACATCGTCGAGCAGGCCGAGCTCGCCGACGAGGCGGTGTTCGGCCGGCACCGGGGCGAGCGGCTCGTGGACGCGCTGCTGCTGGAGTTCGCGCTCGCCGACGGGCGGGTCCGGGCCATTGACGCCGGTTCGCCGATGATCCACCGGATGCGGGACGGCGCCGCGGAGCGGCTCGGGTTCGAGGCGCAGATGCCGCTCGGGATGTTCGGCGACACCCGCTACGTGCCCCAGGAGTTCGCCGTCGAGCCGGGCGACCGGCTGGTCATCGTCAGCGACGGCGTGCACGGCGCCCGCTCGCCCGCCGGGGCGCTCTATGCCGAGGCCGGGCTGCTCCAGGCGATGCGCGCCACCCGGTTGCAGGAGCCGCCGGAGGCCGTCCGCACCATGATCCGGCACTATGTCGGTTTCCACGAGGGCGGCGCGCCCGCGGACGACGCCGTGATCGTGTGCGTCGACTGGACCGGGCCGACGCCGGAGGTCGCGGCCCGGAAGGTCTGACGGCCCCGGCCCGGCGGACGGCGGAGGCGCTCGACCTGTCAGGCGGCGTGCGGGGCGCGGCCCCGCGCGCCCTCACTCATCCGGATCCGCGTCGCCGGTCGAGGGCTGGGCGGGCAGCGTCCAGCGGAACGTCGTCCCGGGGGTGTCGCCGCGCTCGTCGGTGTTGAGCCAGATCCGCCCGCCGTGGTACTCGACGATCTTCTTGCACAGCGCCAGGCCGATGCCCGTGCCGGAGTACTCCTCGCGCGCGTGCAGCCGCTGGAAGATGAGGAAGATCCGGTCCGCGTACTGGGGCTCGATGCCGATGCCGTTGTCGGTGCAGCCGAACTCCCACTCGTCCCCGGCGCGGCGGACGTCGATGGCGACGCGGGGCGGGACGCCCTCCCGGCGGAACTTGATCGCGTTGCCGACGAGGTTCTGGAACAGCTGGACCAGCTGGGTGCGGTCGCCGGGGACGTCGGGCAGCTCCGGCACGTCCACCTCGGCGCCGGTCTCCTCGCGCAGCGTGGAGAGGTTGTCGAGCGCCTGCCGGACGACGTCGTCGAGGTCGACGGAGTCCTCGGGGCGCGCCATCCGCCCGACGCGGGAGAAGCTGAGCAGGTCGTTGATCAGGGCCTGCATGCGCTTGGCGCCGTCCACCGCGAACTCGATGTACTGCTTCCCGCGCTCGTCGAGCTGGTCGCCGTAGCGGCGCTCGATCAGCTGGCAGAAGCTGGCGACCTTGCGGAGCGGCTCCTGGAGGTCGTGGCTGGCGACGTAGGCGAACTGCTCCAGCTCGGCGTTGGATCGGCGCAGCTCCTCCGTCTGCTCGTCGAGCAGGCGGGTCTTGTCCTCGCTGCTGCGCCACTCGTCGATGATCCGGGCGCGCATCGCGTCGATGATCGCCGCCAGCTCGTTGATCTCCGCCGGGCCGGGGACGTCGAGGCGGTGCCCGAAGTCGCCCTGGGAGACGGCGCGGACGCGTCCGGTGAGCGTCGACACCGGCGTCAGCACGGTCCGGCGGAACACCGCGGCGAGCAGCACCGCCGCCACCACGACCATGGCGAGCGCGGCGAACGTGGACCACTGGGCGGTCCGCGCGCGGGAGTTCAGGTCCGCGGCGGCCCGGTCGTGCATCCGGGTGAGGCCGGTCTGCAGCGGCGTCATGTCGCCGCGCGCCTGCACCAGCAGGCGGCTCGCCAGCCGGCTCTCGGCGCGGTCGACGCCCTGCCCGCCGGGCCGGTCGGCGATCCGGTCGGCGAACCCGGCCCGCCAGGCGCGCGAGTCGGCGGTGGCCTTGTCGAGGAGCCGGTCGACATCCTCGTGGCCGGACACCCCGGCGATGAGGCGGCGCATGCGCGCGGCGGACGCCGCCTCCTGGCGCACGGCCGCCCGGTACTGCTCGACGTGCTCGCGCCCGCCCTCCTCGGCGTACGCGCGGATGGCCATGTCCTGGCTCGTGACGGCCGTCGACAGCCGGAACTGCTCCAGCGTCGCGGGGTCGACGCGCTCGATCAGGACGTCGCGGGCCCGCTCGTTCCCGTACAGCGCGGCCCCCGCCTGCACGAACACGGCCAACAGGAGGGCGCCGAGAACGACGGAGCCGATCCAGTAGATCTGGACGAGCCGGACCCGGCCCATGCCGCGCGCCTCGGAGACCTCCGCGCCGGGCAGGACGGCGCCCGGTCCGGAGGGCCGCGGCTCCTCGCCGCTCTCGGCGGACGTCGTGGCGGTCACCGGTCGTCCCCGCGGCTCAGCAGCAGCAGGGCGAGGTCGTCGGCCAGGACGTCCCCGTTCAACCGTTCGGCCTCGGCTATGAGTCCGTCGACGAGCACGTCGCCGCGCCTCCCTTCCTCGTGCGCCGCCTTGGCGAGCTGCAGCAGGCCGCTCAGGTCGAGGTGCCCGCCGTCGTCGCCCGCGTGCCCCTCGATGAGCCCGTCGGTGTAGAGCAGCAGGCCCCACTCGTCGCCGAGCTCCAGGTCGACGGCGGGCCACCGGGCACCGGGCAGCAGCCCGAGCGCCGGCCCCCGGGGCTCGTCGGGGATGGCCTCCACGCCGCCCGGGGAGAAGAACACCGGGCACGGATGCCCGGCCCGGTACACCCGGGCGGCACGCCGGTCGGGCGCGATCGTCAGCATGCAGACGGTCGTGAAGATCTCGTCGCTCCACCGCTCGTGCTGGAGCACGGCGTCGAGCGTGTCGAGGAGCCGCGAGCCGGTGTGCCCGGCGAGGACGAGCGTGCGCCAGGCCATGCGGAGCCGGACGCCGAGGGACGCCTCGTCTGCGCCGTGCCCGCTCACGTCGCCGATCACGGCGTGCACGGCGCCGTCGGCGGTCTCCACGGTGTCGTGGAAGTCGCCGCCGAGCAGGGCGCGGTCGCGTCCCGGCCGGTAGCGGGTGTGGTGCCGCAGCGTCGTGTCGTGCAGGATCGGCACGGGCAGCAGACCGCGCTCCAGCCGGGCGTTCTCGCGGCTGAGCGCCCGCGCCTCGACGAGCTGCCGCTCGGACTCGTCGGCGCGCTTGCGCTCGATCGCGTAGCTGATCGCCCGGGTGAGCAGCGCGCCGTCCACGTCCTGCTTGACGAGGTAGTCCTGGGCGCCGGCGGCGACGGCCGCCACGCCGACGTGCGCGTCGGCGAGCCCGGTCAGCACGAGCACGGCGGTGGCCGGTGCGTGCTCGCGCACCTGGTGGAGGGCGTCGAGGCCCCGCGCGTCCGGGAGGGACAGGTCGACGATGACGCACTGGATGTCGGGCCGCAGCGCGGCGAGGGCCTCGGCGAGCGTGGCCGCGACGGTGATCCGCAGGCCGGGCTGCGCCTCGGTCAGCAGCTCCTCGAACAGGAACGCGTCGCCGGGATCGTCCTCGACGAGAAGGAGGTGCGGGGAACCGGCGACACCGAGAAGCCGCTCCGCACCGCGACTGGGCATCGCGGCCATGTCTCAGCTCCTTCTGTCCGGCGTGGCCGGGTCGATGTCAGGTGGGAGGCCCTTGCCATCGAGCAAATGTTAGAGGCATCGGGCCCCGGGAGGGCACGCCGAGGTACGAAAGGGCCGCCGGATCGCGCGAATCTGCTCGCCGCCGGGTAACGATGCCGTCCCCCGCGCCACTACCCCGTGACATGACCTGAACGGACGGAGGAGCACGCGGTGGCAGACGAGGCCCCCGATGAACAGCGCTTCACCGCGATCTACGACGAGTGCCGCCAGCGCGTGTGGGCCTACGCCGCCGCCCGCGCCGGGGGACAGGTCGCGGACGAGGTGGTGAGCGAGACCTTCGCCGTGGCGTGGCGGCGCCTCGCCGACGTCCCCGAACCGCCGCTGCCGTGGCTGCTCGGCGTCGCGCGGAACGTGCTGCGCGACGGGCACCGCGCGCAGGTGCGGCGCGAGTCGTTCGCGGCCGAGCTCAGGCGGTGGGCGCCGCGCCAGAAGGGCGACGTCGCCGAGGACGTGGCCGAGCGGCTCGCGGTGCTGCGCGCCATGGCGGCGCTGCCCGAGGGGGACCGGGAGATCCTGATCCTCATCGCCTGGCAGGGCCTGACGCCGCGCGAGGCCGCCGCGGTCGTCGGCTGCTCGCCGGCCGCGCTGCGGGTGCGCCTGCACCGCGCGCGCCGCCGCCTGGTCCGCGCGGCCGAGGGCGAGCAGTCGGATGCCCGGACGGCACGCCCCCGGCCGGAGCCGCCGCACCCCCGCGGCCGGGCTGAAGCAGAGCCCGGAAGGGGCGGCGCAGGGGGGAACGGACCGCGTCCGCACGTCGGGCTGATCAAGAAGGAGACGGCATGAGGGATGTGATGCGGGTGCTGCGGGATGCCAGGCCTGAGGAGATGGACCCGAGTGCGCCGGTGGACGAGGGCGTGCGGCGGGCCGAGTTGGCACGGGCCATGGCGGCGCCGCGTTCGGAGGCCGGGGGCGCTGTGCGTGCGCGGCGGCGGGTGCGGCCGGTCTGGGGGCTCGGGCTGGCCGCGGCGGCCACCGCGGGGGCGATCGCCGCGGCGGCGGTCCTCGTCGCTCCCGGCGGGGACCGGATGGAGCCGGACAGGACAGGCGGAAGCGGCGGCGAACGGGTGCTCGACGCGAAGACCGTCCTGCTCGCGGCGGCCGAGAAGGCGGACGGGCAGACCGAGACGACGGGGGCCTTCTGGCACCAGGTGACGGTCTCGTCCGCCACGTACACGGTTGGGAAGAGCGACAACCGCTACGCCGTCACGGTCAGGAGCAAGGCGGAGACCTGGACGCCGGGCAGGCCCGGCGGAAAGGCGTGGGCCGCGCAGCAGGAACTGGGGGCCAGGCCCGCCACGAAGGCGGACGAGGATGCGTGGCGGCGTGCCGGGTCGCCCGGAACGTTCGAGATCGAGGTGCCCGTCGCGCCGGGGGCCAAGGGCCGCCTGAAGGGGTTCACGGCGAAGACCACGCCCGGTCCGCGCAGTTTCAGCGGCTCAGCGCTGGTCGACGGGGACAAGGTGTTCTGGCTCGGCCGCAACGTGAGCATGAAGGACCTGCGGGCGCTGCCGTCCGATCCGAAGAGGCTCAAGGCCACGCTGCTGCGCTGGTACACGGGCCATGACACCGAGTCGAACCGGTCGATGTCCTCGGACCGGTGGCTCTACACCGTGGCGCGCGGGCTGGTGATGGAGATGCCGGTGAAGCCGGGGGTGCGGGCGGCCGCGTTCCGGATGCTGGCCGGGCTGCCGGCGGTGCGGTCGCTCGGGAAGGTCACCGATCCGCAGGGCCGGAAGGGAAACGCCATCGCGCTGGACGAGAAGACGCCGCAGGGCGTGATCCGGAACGAAATGATCATTGATCTGGCGTCGGGTGCCGCGCTGGCCGGCATGAATGTGATGGTGGCACCGGCGGCGGGGGCACGCGTCCCGGCCGGGCGGACGATGGACTCCACCTCACTGGTCGGCGCCGAATGGACGGATTCCAAACCGCGCTGACGTCCTTGACGGAAGGGGCGGTGCCGGCGCGGCGCCGTCCCTTCTCCGGCGTTAGTGGTCGGGTTGTGATCAAGCGCTTCTGGGGGTGCGGCGCGCGGTTTTCTGCGCGGCCCTGCGCTGCGCGGCGGCGGCCTTGGCGCGGTTCAGGCTTTCGCGGACCTTGGCGGCGCCGCGCGCCGCGGTGACGGTGTCCTTGGCGCGCCCGGCGTAAACGGCGAGCACCTCGGCGACGGGCGGAGGCTGCCATTCCTCCTTCGCGACGATCGGCAGGACGGGGATGGGCGCGGTGGCGGAGTTTCCGGACACGGGGTCACCAGTCGCGGGGACGAGCGCGAGATGCGATTGGCAGTGCGGGCACTGCACCCCCGGATGGGTGTCTCTGCTCATAACACGAATCATTACGCGTGGGTCTGACAAAACAACCCCCGCCTTTAGCGGGCCCGCCGGGTGCTTATGTGTTGCGGGCGCTCATGTGCGCCGCGCGGACGCCGCCCATGCGGTTGTCGTGGCGCGGGCGGTCGTCGTGGCGGACCAGTGACGCGCCGCAGCACAGCAGCGCGATGATGACGGCGAGCCAGGCCACGGCGCGTCCCGCCCGCAGCCCGTATCCGCAGGTGATCCACAGAAGGTGCAGGCCGGCGCGGCGCCACGGGTCGCGCTCGCCGCGCCTGCGCAGTTCGAGCGCGCCGTAGCGGAAGTCGCGGGCGACGCGGTCGCGGTCCGAGTCGGCCGTGGCGCGGGCCAGCGCCTGGTACAGCGTGCGCAGCCGGTCGTCGCGGGCGGTGTCGTCGGCGAGGCCCTCGGCGAGGACGGCGCGGCCCCGGCGGCGCCACGGCCGCAGCGGGCGCCGGCGCGGCGCGGTCGCGAAGGCGCAGTCGCCGGTGATCCGCAGCGCGTCCGGCCGCCGCAGCCCGAGGAAGCCGCAGTCGCTTAGGTCGACGTCGGCGAGCAGCAGCCGGGTCGCGTCGGCCCGGCGCAGCGAGACGAGCCGGACGGGGGACGGGCCGGACGCGGCGGCCGGCTCGGCCAGCCCCTGGATCGGGTGGGCCAGCGACCGGACGGCGGCCGGGCCCTCGAACACCGCGTCCTCCAGGTCGAGTTCGGCGAGCCGGAGCCGGAAGTCGGCCTCGCCGTGGACGACCGCGCCGCGGGCGACGACCTGCCGCGCCGACGCGTGCACCCGCAGCCCGCCGTGGACGGTCGCGTCCGACAGCGCGATCCGGCCGCCCGCCGCCAGCGGCCCGAGCCAGGCGCCGCGCCGGAACCGCGCCCGCTCGAACCGGGCGTGCCGCGTCACCTGGACGCGCTTGAACGACACGTCGCCGCGGAAGCACGCCCCCTGCATCGCCGCGTCGCGCCCGAACCGCGCGCGGTCGAAGCAGGCCGCGCCCATGAACACGGCGCCGCGGAACGCCGCGTCGGCGTGCCAGCGCGTCTCGCCGAAGACGGCGTCGCCGGTGAACACGGCCTCCTCGAACGAGGCGTGCCGGTGGAACCGGGCCTCGTGGAAGGACGCGTTGCGGGCGAAGCGCGCCCCCCGGAACGAGGCGTTGCCGAAGAACCGCGCGTCGTAGAACGACACCCCGCCGAGGAAGCGCGCGCCGTCGAACGAGCTGTCGCCCTCGACGCAGAAGCCGCGCAGCGCCGCGTCCGCCGGCAGCACCGCCCCGTCGAACCGCGTCCGGCCGAGGTGGGGCCGTCCGTCGGGCCCGGTGACCGCGCCGAGGACCGCGTCCAGCAGCCGCATGGGGACGGTGACGCCGCGCAGGTCGAGGTCGGCGCCGGGGCGCAGCGACCCCGCGAACCGCTCGAAGTCGCGGGGGCTCAGGTGGGCGGGGCAGCCGCCCAGGCCGCCTGCGGCCCGCCCGGTGCAGCCGTCGACGGCGGTGCAGCGCGGCCAGAACACCGTGGGCGGCGAAGGGTCGTGAGTGGTCACGGTCTTCGTTCTACCCACGCGGGGCCGTGTGGTGAAGGTCTCCTGGCAGCCAGGTCGTTGCGACCTCTCCACAGAGCCCGAGGCGGGCGGCCGGGAGCGGAGTGATCTGGGGGAACCGCGGGAATGATCGACGTATCAGATACATCGGTGGAACCCGCGAGTTCGACTTTAGTTAACCTAAATCAGGGAAAATTTCAGTATGACCGTCAATCCAGGACACGTCCCCCCACAGGCCGAGGCGCTGCCCGAGGACCGCTTCCTCGATCGGGAGGAGAGCTGGCTGAGATTCAACCAGCGCGTCCTGGAGCTCGCCGAGGACCCGGACCTGCCGCTGCTCGAGCGCGTCCGCTTCCTGTCGATCTTCTCCAGCAACCTCGACGAGTTCTTCATGGTCCGCGTCGCCGGCCTCGCCCGCCGGATGGCGACCGGCCTGGCCGTCCAGTCCGCGAGCGGCCGCCAGCCCCGCGAGGTGCTGGCGCGCACCGGCGTGGTCGCGCACGAGCTGATGCAGCGGCACGCGTCCTGCTTCCGCAAGGAGATCCTGCCCGCGCTCGGGGAGGAGGGCATCGACATCCTGCGCTGGGACGAGCTGGCCGAGACCGAGCAGGAGCGGCTGCGGCGGCTGTTCCGCGACCGGATCTACCCCGTGCTCACCCCGCTCGTCGTCGACTCCGCGCACCCGTTCCCCTATATCTCGGGCCTGTCGCTGAACCTCGCGGTGATCGTCCGCGACCCGGAGACCGACGCCACGATGTTCGCCCGGGTGAAGGTGCCGCCGCTGCTGCCGCGCTTCATCGAGGCGTCCCCCGACCGGTTCACGCCGCTGGAGGACGTCATCGCCGCGCACCTCGGGCAGCTGTTCATCGGGATGGAGGTCGTCGAGCACCACGCGTTCCGCGTCACCCGCAACCAGGACCTGGAGATCGACGAGGACATCAGCGAGGGGCTGCTCCAGGCCCTCGAACGCGAGCTGCTGCGCCGCCGGTTCGGCCCCGTCGTCCGGCTGGAGGTCGAGGAGTCGATCTCCGAGGGCGTGCTGGACCTGCTCACCTCCGAGCTGGGGGTGGAGGAGGGCCAGATCTACCGCGTCGTCGGGCCGCTCGACCTCGGCGGCCTCGCCGCCATCGCCGACCTCGACCGGCCGGAGCTGAAGTACCCCCCTTTCGTCCCCTCGAAGGAGGCGCTGCCGGAGGACGCCAGCATCTTCAGCGCCATCCGTGAGCGGGACGTGCTCGTCCACCACCCCTACGACTCGTTCACCACGACCGTCCAGCGGCTGATCGAGGACGCCGCGACCGACCCGCACGTCCTGGCGATCAAGCAGACGCTGTACCGGACGAGCGGCGACTCCCCGATCGTGGACGCCCTGATGAGCGCCGCCGAGGCCGGCAAGCAGGTCGTGGTGGTCGTCGAGCTGAAGGCCCGGTTCGACGAGCGCGCCAACATCGCCTGGGCGCGCAAGCTGGAGACCGCCGGCTGCCACGTCGTCTACGGGTTCGTCGGGCTGAAGACGCACTGCAAGCTCGCGCTGATCGTCCGGCAGGAGTCCGAGGGCCAGCTGCGCCGCTACTGCCACATCGGCACCGGCAACTACCATCCGAAGACGGCGCGCCTCTACGAGGACTTCGGGCTGCTCACCGCCGACCCCGAGGTCGGCGAGGACGTCAGCGCCCTGTTCAACCACCTCACCGGCTACTCGCGGCAGAGCTCCTACCACCGGCTGCTCGTCGCGCCGAACAGCCTGCGCTCCGGGCTCGTCCAGCGGATCGAGCACGAGATCGACAACCACCGGGCCGGGCATCCGGCCCGCGTCCGGATCAAGTGCAACTCCGTCGTGGACGAGGTGGTCATCGACGCGCTCTACCGGGCGTCGCGGGCCGGGGTGCCGGTGGACGTCTGGGTCCGCGGCATCTGCGCGCTGCGTCCCGGCGTGCCCGGCCTGTCGGACATGATCCGGGTGCGCAGCGTCCTCGGCCGCTTCCTGGAGCACTCCCGCGTGTTCGCGTTCGAGAACGGCGGCGAGCCCGAGGTGTGGATCGGCAGCGCCGACCTGATGCACCGCAACCTGGACCGCCGCGTCGAGGCCCTGGTCACCGTCACCGACCGGGCCCAGCGCGACGACCTGCTCGCCCTGATGGACCGGGCCATGGACGAGGGCACTCACGCGTGGACGCTCGACGGCGAGGGGACCTGGACGCGCAGCCGGTCCCTCCCCGGCGAGACCCTGCTGGACATCCAGACCCACCTGGTGAAGAGCCGCCGGTGGAGGACGATCGATGCCTGACGTCGTCCGGGCCGCCGGAACGCTGCTGTGGCGCGACGGCCCCGAGTTCGCGCTGATCCACCGCCCCCGCCACGACGACTGGTCGTTCCCCAAGGGCAAGGTCGACCCGGGCGAGCACGTGCTGCGCGCCGCCGTCCGCGAGGTCGAGGAGGAGACGGGCGTCGTCCCCCGCCTCGGGCGGCGGCTGCCGACCGTCTCCTATCCGCTCGGTGAGCGGACCAAGCTGGTCGACTACTGGGCCGCCCGCCCGGCCGGCGGAAGCGCGTTCGCCCCCAACGAGGAGGTGGACGAGCTGGTCTGGCTGCCCGCGGAGGAGGCCGAGGCGCGGCTCAGCTACCGGCACGACGCCGACCTGCTCCGCGCGTTCCTCCAAGGGCCGCTCCACTCCGCGCCGCTGGTGATCCTGCGGCACGGGTGCGCGGGGGAGAAGAGCGCGTGGCGGGAGGCCGACGAACTGCGCCCGCTGGACGGCACCGGCCGCGCCGAGGCGGCCGAGCTCGCGGACCTGCTGCACTCCTACGGGCCCATGCGGATCGTCAGCTCGGCGACCGCGCGCTGCCTGGAGACCGTCCTGCCCTATGCGCGGCGGGTCCGCGCGCCCGTCGAGACTGATGCGGCGTTCACGGTCGGCGAGACGAACCCCGACCAGGCCGTGGAGCGGCTGCTCTCCATGGCGGGCACCCCGGTGGTCGTGAGCACGCACGGCGAGATCGTCTCCGAGCTCGTCACCGGGCTCTGCCGCAAGCTGGGGGAGAAGGTGCCGGACGACACGGACCTGCCCAAGGGCGGGTTCTGGACGGCGCACCTGGCCGACGGCTCGATGGCCGCCCTGGAACGCCACGGCCCGGAGGCGGCACGGCCGTAGCCGGTACGGCCCCGGCGGACCTGCTGTTGCGGTCTTCCCTGGCTGACCTCTATATTCATCCCTATGGGTGAATATCAGGGCGACCTGCTCGATTCCGTCTTCTCGGCGGTCTCCGACCCCACCCGCCGCGCCATCCTGGCCCGGCTCGCCGAGTCCGACGCCCGGGTGACCGACGTCGCCGGGGCCTTCCCGATCTCCCTCAACTCGACGTCCAAGCACATCCGGGTGCTGGAGGGCGCGGGGCTGGTGCGGCGGACCGTGCGAGGCCGCGAGCACATCCTGACCCTGGACGCGGCGCCGCTCGCCGAGGCGGCCGCCTGGATCGAGCACTACCGCCGCTTCTGGAGCGAGCGGCTCGCCGCGCTCGACGCCTTCGTGACCGGCTCCGCCGCCACCGACCGTGCCGACACCGACCGTGCCGACACCGACCGTGCCGACACCGACCGTGCCGACACCGACCGTGCCGACACCGACCGTGCCGACACCGACCGGGACGACGTGGAGGGGGCATCGTGACCGGTGAGTACTCGGTGACCGTCCGGCGGGAGATCGCCGCCTCTGCCGAGGAGCTCTTCGACGCCTGGCTGGACGCGCGGAGCCTCGGATCGTGGCTCAGGCCGTCCGGCATCAGGGAGACCCGGGCCGAGACGGATCCGCGCGAGGGCGGGACGTTCCGCATCGTCATGGTCGACGACGAGTCGTCCATCCTGCACTCCGGCACCTACCGCGAGATCGACCGGCCCCGGCGGCTGGTGTTCACCTGGTCCTCCCCCGCGACGCGGTTCCGGGACTCGGTGGTGACGGTGACCTTCCGGCCGTCCCCCGGCGCGACGGTCGTGGAGGTCCACCAGGTCGGGCTTCCGGACGAGGAAGCCCGGACCTCGCACCACGCCGGCTGGTCGGACTGCCTGCGCGGGCTCAGCCGAACCCACACCCGAAACGAGGACTGAACTGTGACGACTCTGGAGAAGAAAGTCGCCGTCGTCTACGGCGGCGGGGGCATCGTCGGAGGCGCGATCGCACGCACCTTCGCGCGTGAAGGCGCCCAGGTGCACGTCGTCGGACGCACCCGCGCGCCACTGGACCGCGTGGTGCAGAGCATCACCGGCGATGGCGGCCAGGCGGAGGCGGCCCTGGTCGACGCCGCGGACGAGGACGGCGTGCGCCGCCACCTGGACCAGGTGGTCGAACGGGCCGGACGCCTGGACATCCTGGTCAACGCCGTCGGCGTCCCCCACGTGCAGGGGCCGCCGCTCGCGGAGCTCGGCCTCGACCAGTTCATGGCTCCGATCGACGGATACCTGCGCGCGCTCTTCGTCACCGCGAAGGCGGCCGCTCCCCACCTGGCGGAGCACGGTTCGGGCGTCGTCCTCACGCTGTCCACCCCCGGCGCCCGGCTGACGGGACGGGGCTTCCTCGGCAACGGCGTCTCCTCGGCCGCCGTCGAGGCCTTCTCCCGCATCCTGGCGGGCGAGCTCGGCCCCGACGGGGTGCGCGTGGTCTGCCTCCGGCCGCACGCGATCCCCGCGTCGGTGGGCGCCTCCCATGTGACCGAGGCGTTCGCGGAGATGGCCGGCCGCGCGGGCGCGACCACGGACGAGTGGCTGGCGGGCGCCGCTCAGGGGACGCTCCTCGGGCGCCTGCCGACGCCCGAGGACGTGGCCGAGTACGCCGCGTTCGCGGCCTCCGACCGCGCCCGGACGCTGACCGGAGCGATCGCCAACCTCAGCGCCGGCCTCCTCGTGGACTGACGCGCCGGCGGCCTAGAACGAGGGGCCGAGGGTGCGGGACCAGGTGGTCGCCAGGAGGTCGCGCGCCTTCTCCGACTCCGCCCGCTCCTTGCCGTAGAGCACGCCGAGCGCGAAGGCGTCGGCCGTCGTCCGGGCGCGGGCGGCGGCCCGTTCGAGGTACTCCATCGCGATCACGGCGTCCTGGTGGGCGCCGAGGACCTCCTGGATGCGCTTGGCGTCCTTGACCACCCGCTTGGCCCCCGCCCCCAGGACCGGGACGGCCAGCTCGGCCGCGTACCGGGCGCGCTTGGCCGCCTTGCGCGTCTCGTGGCGCGCGAGGTCGGGGTCGCCGGAGGTCTTGATCGACGCGTAGGCCCCGGCCATCCGGTCCCAGGCGCGGGTGACGAGTGCGGGGAGCTCCTTGCGGGCCTTCTTGCCGGCCGCGGCCGCGAGGGGCGGGTCGGCGACCAGCCGGTCCAGGTCGTCGAGCAGCGTGAAGTACCGCGCCCCCTTAAGGGCCGAGTTCAGGTGCCGGTACGCGGCCCGCTCGTGCCGCTCCAGATCGTCCAGCAGGACGCGAGGCGCCCCCGCGAACCGCATCCGGAGCACCTCCAGGTCGCGCACCTCGCCCAGGGTCTGCGCCAGCCAGCGCAGCTCGGCGGCGAGCGGCGCGGTCCGCTCCGCGTCCAGGACGGTCCGGTAACCGCGCAGCGCGCTGCGGGTCCTGCGGGTCGCCACCCGCATCCGGTGGACGGCGTCGTCCTCGCCGAGCCGCGCCCCGGGGTCGAACCGCAGGATCGCCTCGACCTGCTCGGCCAGGTAGGCCAGCACGACCTCGCCGGTGGTGATCGCCGGCGCCTTCCCGTTGCTGGTGGCCTCCGTGATCCGCGACCGGGCCTCGGCCCGCTGCCGGGCGGCCTCGGAGGGCGCGACGGCGTCCCCCAGGAGCCGCGCCAGCTTGGACGCCGACTTGGCCTTCTTCGCGCCGGCCTTCCGCAGCCGCTTGCCCGCGGCCTTCAGCAGCTCCGGCGGGCCGGCGGCGAGCTCGACCTCGATCTCCCGCCACCGCTCGGGATCGGAGTCCTGCCCGCGCCCGGTCACCAGGTCGTCGGCGACCTCCGCGAGGGCCTCGCCGTCCGGGCCGAGCAGGCGCACCACCGTCCGCCGGGTCTCCAGGGTGGCGACGGGACGCAGTTCGGCCCCGCGCGTGTGCGCGGCGACCAGCCCGGACAGGCGCGCCGGGACGAGCAGGGGCCGCCCGAGCGGCGCCCTGAACTCCTGCTTCTCGTCCGGCCCGGCGGGCATCTTCAGGTGCCAGCCCGCGTCCGGCCCGCCCCGCCGCCGGCGCAGCGTGATCCGGTTGGCCGCGAGGCGCAGGTCCGGGGTGTCGAAGTAGGTGGCGTGCAGGTCCTGGACCTCGGGCTCGCCCACCGACGCCACGCCCGGGATTCCGTCCAGATCGGGCAGGACGAACCCGGCGGAGGCGTCGTACTTCTGCTCGATCTCCAGATGCCTGTCGGCCACGCGCTGCTCCTCCGGTTCGGGTGAAAAATCTGGACACACACCCAGGTGGCCAGCATTTCACGCCAAGGTGAACACGGACAGAAGCCTTCGCGGCCGCTAGGGAGCGAGCACGGCGCGGCAGGTGGTGGCGATCAGTTCGTCGACCCGCGCCGGCGGGGGCCGGCGGTCGAGCAGGTGGCGGCGGACCGCGCCGTAGGGGACGTCGACGGTGGCGAAGACCAGCCGGTCGCGGTCGACGCCGTGGCGCCGGGCGAAGGCGGTCAGCGCGCCCGCCGCGCGGGCGTTCAGGGCGTCGAGCGGCTCGGCGAGTTCGGCGGGCCAGGCGGCGGCGAGGTCGCGGCGGCGGTGCAGGAGCAGGACGGCGGCCTCGGCGGGGTTCTCGCGGCACCACCGGGGCGTGTGCAGGGCGGCCGCCTCGGCGTCGTCGGCGTCCAGGGCGGCGACGAAACCGTCCTGGAAGCGGCGGACGCACCGGGTCCACAGGGTGGCGAGCAGCAGGTCGCGCGACCCGAAGCGGTGGTACAGCGAACCGGAGGGCGCCCCGAGGCGGTCGGCGATGGCGGCGATCGTGGCGGCGGCGGGCCCGCCCTCGGCCGTCACCGCGAGCGCGGCGTCGAGGATCCGGTCCTCGCTGAACTTGGCGGGCCTACCCATGCACGTCCTTCCGATGATAGTAGTGAGAGGATTCTAGAACAGCGTCTCCAAAACAACGAGGAGCGGCCATGGCGGCGTCCGAGATCGTCAAGGGTTTCTACACCGCGGCCCAGGCGGGCGACGGGGCGGCGATCCTCGCCCTCCTCCACCCGGATTTCGAGGCGCACACCGCGCCCGGGCTGCCGTGCGGCGCCGGCGGCGCCTTCCAAGGGCCCGAGGAGACGCTCGCCCGCGTGTGGGGAGCGGTCTTCGCCGAGTTCGAAACGGCCCCCTACGCCGAGACCTGGCATGAGACGGGGGACGGCCTCGTCGTGGTGACCGGGCGCTACCGGGGGACGGCCAGGGCCACCGGCCGTTCGTACGAGGCGGAGTTCGCGCATCTGTGGCGCGTCACCGACGGGAGGATCTCCTGGCTGCACCAGTACACCGACACCGCCCGGTGGCGGGACGCCCTCGTCCCGGCCGCCACGCCGTGAACCCGCGGTGATCCCGCCGCGAGCCGTCGCGGGGGCGCGGCTCAGGTGAGGTGGTACTTCATCCCCATGTGGGACGGGCGGAAGCCGATCTTCTGGTAGAAGCGGATCGCGTCGGGGCGCTGGCGGTCGGTGGTGAGCTGGACGACGCGGCAGCCGCGGGCGCGGGCCTGGTCGATCGCCCAGTTGATCATGAGCTGGCCGATCCCGCTGCCGCGCTGCTCGGCGGCCACCCGGACGCCCTCGATCTGGGCGCGCTCGGAGCCGGTGTAGGTGAGGCCGGGGATGAAGGTGAGCTGCAGCGTGCCGGCGACCGCCCCGGCGACCTCGGCGATGACCAGGCTGTTGTTGGGGTCCTTCTCGATCGCGGCGAACGCCCTGAAGTAGGCCTCCGGGATCTTCTCCCCCGGTGTTTCGCGTGTGGATCCCAGGGGATCGTCGGCGAGAAGCCGGACGATCTCAGGGAGATCGTCCACCGTCGCCTCGCGGAAGGTCACTTCTTGATCACTCTGCACACCTCCAAGGTTATCCGGGCGCTAAGTTGCAGCGTTCGCCCATGTCTTGTAGTACTACGATGCGTAGTACTACGCTGAGTGGAGATCCCCGGCTCGGACGGCGGTCTCATCGCCGCGCAGGGAGAAGTCAATGCACAAGAACGAGAACGAGGAACACTGGAGCGACCACGCCATCTGCCGCGGGGCCGACCCTGACCTGTTCTTCCCGATCGGCTACTCGGCGCCGCTGCTCCAGGCGCAGGAGGACGCCGCGAAGGCGATCTGCTCCAACTGCCCCGTGAAGGCCGACTGCCTCGCGTGGGCGCTGCGGGTGGGGGAACCCGACGGCATCTGGGGCGGTACGACCCCCGAGGAGCGGCGCTATCTGCGCCGGACGGCCGACGCCCCGGCGCGGCGGCCGCTGCCGGTGATCGTGGTGCGCGGTGACGCCTCCGAGTCGGAGCACGCGCCGGCCGCCCAGGAGAGGGCCGCCTAGCAGCAGGCCGCCGCCGCGAGGTCGTCGGCACCTTCCGGCCGTCCCGCTCGTTGACGGTTTCAGGGACGTACAGACTTTACGGTGGCTGACATGAGCTATACCCCCGACCGGCAGCGTTCCGAGGGACTGGCGAAGCACGGCGTCCGCGCCCTGTCGTCCGCGGTGCTGATCCTCATCGTGACCGCCGCGATGTGGGTGCTGGAGGCGGTCGACTACACGACGAACGGGTGGCTCGACCGGTTCGGGATCCAGCCGCGCGACGTGGACGACCTCCCCGACATCTTCACCGCGCCGTTCATGCACGCGGGCTTCGGGCACCTGATGGCCAACACGGTCCCGTTCCTGATCCTCGGCTTCGTCGCGGCGGCGCGGGGCATCGCGAAGTTCCTGGCCGCCAGCCTGATCATCATCGTGGTCGGCGGGCTCGGGGTGTGGTTCCTCAGCTCCGCCAACACCCTCGGGTCGAGCATCCTGATCTTCGGGTTCTTCGGCTACCTGGTGGGACGCGGGATCTTCGAGCGGCGGCTGCCGGACATCGCCATCGCGGTCGCCGTCGTCGCCGTGTACGGGACGATGCTGCTCGGCGTCCTCCCGAGCGACCCCACCATCTCGTGGCAGGGCCACCTGTTCGGGCTGCTCGGCGGCGTCCTCGCCTCCTGGTTCCTGCGCCGCGGCAAGATCGAGGCGCCCTGAGGGTCGCTCGGCGTGTTGTCCAGAATTCGGCTCTAAATGCTTTTTATTGCGAATAGACGATAATCTGGCGACTCCATTGTTTTGTCGTCACCATGGCTCTTCTTGATCTTCGTCGGGTATCGGTCCCCCTGAGGCGGGCGACATCGCCCACCAAAAGGAACGATCAGGGGGAGAAGGATGAGCGTGCGACAAGCGATGGCCGTGGCCGCCGCGGGAGCGGCCGCGGGGGCGTTCGCGGTGATGGGGGCCGGTACGGCGCAGGCGCAGACGGACGTCGAGCTCTGCGAGTACCTCGTCACGGCGCCGCACGGACTCAACGTCCACGAGATGCCGAATGTGCATTCGAAGGTCGTGGGCGTTCTGAAGTACCACGCGAAGCCGTGGGCCGACTGCAAGAAGAAGGGTTTCACCGAGATCCGCGGAAATGTCCCGGTGCAGCTCCGGCACGGGTTCATCGACGTCAAGTACCTGCGCAAGCTCCGCGTCATTCCCACCGAGGGCGTGGAGACGGGTGGCGGCGGCACCTCCACCGGGACGAGCTCCGCGCTCGCCGGGGCGGGTCTGGCCACGGTCCTCGCGGGCGGCGGGCTGGCGCTGGCGGCACGGCGGCGGGCGACCACTCCCGCCTGACGGCCGGCGACGGGGCGTGGACGAGGACGCCCCGTCGTCCGCCACGACGGAGGGCGGCCGTGTCGCCGTGGTGCGGCGACGCGGCCGTCAGCTCCGCGACGGGTTCGGCCGGACGGTGACGTCCGAGACCACGGCGTCCCGGGGCGTCTCCAGCGCGGCGACCAGCACGCGCGCCACGGTCTCAGGGGCGGCGAAGTCGTCCTCGGCGTAGGGGTGGCCCTCCTGGGCGCGAACCCTGCGCTGCATGTCCGTGGCCGTCCGCCCCGGGTAGACGGTCGTGACGCGCAGGGACGGCTCCTCCGCGCGCAGCGAGTCGGCCAGCGCGCGCAGGCCGAACTTGCTCGCCGCGTACGCCGACCACTCCGGGTTGGCGCGCAGCCCCGCGGTGGAGTTGACGAACACGACGTGGCCCTCGGCGGCGCGCAGCGCGGGCAGCAGCAGCCGCGTCAGCTCCGCGGCCGACACGAGGTTGACCGACAGGTGCTCCATCCACTCGTCGGCCTCGGTGTCGGCGACCGTCCCCAGATGCACCATGCCCGCCGCGTGTACGACGCCGTCCAGCCGCACGGGGATCCCGGCCTCCGCGAGCGACGCCTCGATGCGGCGCGGCTCCGTCAGGTCGAGCGGGATCGTGCCGATGGCCGCGGCGCGCGGTGGCGAGGCGACCGCGCCCCGGTTGATGACCTGCGTGGCGGCGTTCGCGCCCCCGCGCAGCGTCGCGGCGAGGCCGTCGAGGCGCTCGGGGGAGCGGCCGGTGAGGAGGAGGTCGTGCCCGCGTTCGCGCAGCAGCTCCGCCACCGCCGTGCCGATGCCGCCCGTCGCCCCCGTGATCAGATACGTGCCCATGGCGTCCCATTCTCGTGGATCCCCTACCCCGGAATGACGCCCGGGGCGGTGCCCTGGTTCGGTGCCCTCCCGTTTCGGGCGGCGGCTCAGTTCGGGCGCAGCACCCGGGCCGCGCCGGCGATCAGCGCCGTCACCAGCACCCATCCCGTCGCGACCAGCGCGTACCCCACCCAGCGGGACCAGTTCACCGCGTCGTAGGAGAGCTGCTGCCCGAACGTGTCGAGGGGGATCAGCAGGTCCAGCGTGTAGATCAGCGCGTGGAAGGAGGGCAGCTCGTTCTGCGGCTTGACCGGTCGCGGGTGCTCCATCGAGAACACCGTCGTCCCGACGGCCAGCAGGGCGGCGAACCACGCGAACGCCAGCCAGGGCCGGTAGCCGAACCCCACCGTCCAGTCGAGCACGTGGTTCCACGCGCGGGCGACCGGGTGCAGCATGCGGCGCCGCGCCCGCATCTTGGCGAGCTGCACCTTCCGGGCCAGATCGTCGT
This sequence comes from Actinomadura sp. NPDC000600, assembly GCF_040492135.1. Taxonomy (NCBI): domain Bacteria; kingdom Bacillati; phylum Actinomycetota; class Actinomycetes; order Streptosporangiales; family Thermomonosporaceae; genus Actinomadura; species Actinomadura sp. NPDC000600. The sequence continues at coordinate 128,896 of NZ_JBEUPD010000006.1, read as the reverse complement.
GGCCGATGCCGTGGTACCAGCCGGCGAGCTGCTCGTACGGCTGGAGGCGGAACTGCGTGTCCCGCGACACCCAGCTGAGCCGGTCCTTGAACTTGCCGCCGCGCAGCGTCTGGTACGTCAGGCCGTCGAGGTACAGCTCGTCCGGCCAGATGTCCGGGTGGTCCTGGATGAGGTCGATCCGGGAGTACAACAGCGACACCCGGCCCCTGATCTTCTCCTCCGGCCACAGCAGCAGCTCGTCGACCTGCATGTGGCTGGCGTGCAGCGCCATCCGCGCCGGGTCGGAGGAGTCGAGCCGGCCCTTGGAGAACGAAAGGATGCCGTTGACGCGGGCGCTGCGCAGCCGGACGGTGCCGAGCGCGTTGAACCCGTGGCTCAGCTCCGCGGTGTCCTCGACGACCATGTTCTGCGCGTCCAGGGCGATGCGGCCCGGGTTGACGAGGGTGGTGCGCTCCATGAACAGCCCGCCGTTCATCCGCCCGCCCACGAACCGCACCCCGCCGGTGATCTCGGCGTCCCTGATGAACGCCCCGGCGTCCACGACGAGCGCGCCGCCGGAGACCGCCCACTTCTCCGGCGCGGACGCGGTGACCCGCGTCCCGTTCATCCGCAGGCCGCCGAGGATCTGCGCCCGCGGCAGCCGGACCTCCCCCTCGATCTCCGACCCGGACAGGCTGAGGAAGCCGTCCACGCGCAGGCCGCCGCCGTCGAAGCCGGGCATCCGGCAGCCGGAGAACCGGAGCTGGCGCGTCTCGGCGTTGGCGAACACCGCCTCCTCGACGAGCCGGCAGTTTTCCAGGAGCAGTTCGGCCTCGACGCGGCCGCCCGAGACGTCCAGCCGCCCGGTGACGTAGGCGCCGCGGAGCCGGACGGCCGCGACCGCGCCGGGACGGGCCTCGCGCTCCCCGAGCAGCAGCCGGGTGATGATCTCCGCGCGGACGATGCGGTCGGGCAGGGGGCCGGCCGGGCGGTCGTCGCCGAGGACGACGGTCGAACCGGTGGGGAACGCCGTCCAAAGGCGCCGTTCCGCGTCGTTGAGTCCGGGGGGCTGGGGCACGGGACCTCTTTCTACGCGGAGATCCCCTCCGCGATCAACATCGCGGAGGGGATCCCCCGTGTACGGCTTGCCGGCGGGCTAGAAGAAGCCCCGGCGGCGGCCGGCCTCCTGCAGGAAGCCGTCGAGCTGCTGCTCCCAGTTGGTGTGCTCGACGGTCGCGTAGTCGACCGTGAACCGGCTGAACGCGTCATGGCCCTCGGTGAACACCCCGCCGCGCTTGTCGAGCTCCAGCACGACCTCCATCGACTGCGGGTAGGACACGAACGTCACTTCGAGCTGCTTGATGCCGCGCGCGTACTGGCCCGGCGGGTAGAACTCGATCTCCTGGTAGAAGGGCAGCTCCTGGTGGACGCCCCAGATGCGGCCCTTCTCGCAGTCGGCGTTCCGGAACTGGAAGCCGAGGTTGGAGAACGCCACGAGGATGCGCTCCTGCGCGGGCAGCGGGTGGACGACGATGGGGTCGAGGTCGCCCGGGTCGAGCGCGCCCGCGACCTCCAGCTCCGTCGCCAGCCCGACCGTCGTCCCGTGCAGAGGGCGCCCGTACATGTGGGTGAGCGGCGCCTCCCACGGGATCGGGAACTGGAACGGGATGCTGTGCCGCGCACCCTCCTGCAGGCTGAACCCGCCCGCGACCGGCATCTTGGAGTACTCCAGGTTGGAGGTGTACTCGTTGTCGCCCGACTCGACCTCCACCCTGGTGCGCAGGGCGAGGTTCACCGCCTTGATGTCGGAGTTGAACTGGCCTCCGATGATGGCGATCTCGCCGGTGACCACGCCGCCGGGCGTGGTGTTCGGGTCGTGCAGAACCGTCTCGATCGAGGGGCCGCCGATGCCCATCGCCTGACGCAGCTTCTTGAAGACCAAGGTCCGTCCTCCCGTGTTCGAGCGACTCCCCGCGCTCTCTTCGTCCCATAGACGCTGTTACGGGAGATTACGTTCCTAAGAACTTTGCTGACCTGCGAAATCGATGGCCGCACCTGGCCGTCAATGGCCCCCGCCTCCGGCGAGGTTCAGGCCGACGACCCCGAGGACGATGAACGCGAGCGCGACGATCCGCGTCGCGGAGACCTCGTCGCCCATGACGAGCATGCCGAGCACCGCGGTCCCGACGGCTCCGATGCCGACCCAGACGGCGTACGCGGTACCGACCTCCAGGTGCTTCAGGGCGACGGTGAGGAGGCCGAAGCTCGCGACGGCGAACACGAGGAATCCCGCCGACTCCAGCGGTTGGGTGAAGCCCTTGCTCGCCTTCAGGCACAGGGCCATGGCGACCTCGAAGAGGCCGGCGACGATGACGAGGATCCAGGCCATGATGGCACTCCCGGAACGCGAGACGACTGCTGTCACGCGCCGTCTTCGCCTGCCGGGTACGGCGCACCTCGTCCGGGAGAGACCGCTCGCCTGAGCGGGGCCCTCGACTATCGTCAACGGCCCCCCGGCGCGGGGTGTTCCCCGCTAGGAGCGGCCAAGGGCGCGGTACTCCCAGCCGGCCGCGCGCCAGCGGGCGGCGTCGAGCGCGTGCCGTCCGTCCACGACCCGTTTGTGCCGGACGACCCCGGCCAGCGCCTCCGGCTCGACCTCCCGGAAGTCCGACCACTCGGTCAGCAGGACGACGACGTCGGCGTCCCGCGCCACGTCGAACGCGCTCTCGCCGTAGGTCAGCTCGGGGAACGCGCGGCGGGCGTTGTCGAGGGCGACCGGGTCGTAGACGCGGACGTCCCCGCCCAGGCCGTGGATCGTGCGCGCCACGTCCAGCGCGGGCGCGTCCCGGATGTCGTCGGAGTTCGGCTTGAACGCGGCGCCCCACGCGGCGACGCGCTTCCCGGCGAAGTCGCCGCCGAGCAGCTCCCGGACGAGGTCGACGGTGCGGGCCCGGCGCCGCCGGTTGATGTCGTCCACCTCGCGCAGGAACGCCACGGCCTGGCCGACGCCGATCTCCTCCGCGCGGTGCGCGAACGCCCGGATGTCCTTGGGCAGGCAGCCGCCGCCGAACCCGAGCCCGGGGCGCAGGAACTTGCCGCCGATCCGGTCGTCCAGCGCGAGCGAGTCGGCGAGGTCCTTGACGTCGGCGCCGACCGCCTCGCAGACCTCGGCCATCGCGTTGATGTAGGAGATCTTGGTGGCGAGGAAGGAGTTGGCCGCGACCTTGACCAGCTCGGCGGTCGCGAGGTCCGTCCGGATCACCGGCGTGCCGAGGTCGAGGACCGGCTTGAACGCGGCCCGCAGCCGCTCGTGCGCCCAGTCGGACGCGACGCCGAACACCAGCCGGTCGGGGCGAAGGGTGTCGTCCACGGCGAAGCCCTCGCGGAGGAACTCGGGGTTCCACGCCAGCTCGACGTCGGCCCCGGCGGGCGCCAGCTCCTGCACGAGGCCGGTGAGGCGCGCGGCCGTCCCGACCGGCACGGTGGACTTGCCGACCACGAGCGACCTGCGGCGCAGGTGCGGCGCGAGGGAGCGGACGGCGGCGTCGACGTAGGTCAGGTCGGCGGCGTCCGAGTCGGCCTTCTGGGGCGTCCCCACGCAGATGAAGTGGACGTCCCCGAACTCGCCGGCCTCCGCGAAGGAGGTGGTGAACCGGAGCCGGCCCGAGTCGAGCGCCTTCGTGAGCAGCTCCGGCAGCCCCGGCTCGAAGATCGGAACCTCGCCGGACGCCAGCCGCTCGATCTTGCGCCGGTCGACGTCCACGCCGAGGACCTCGTAGCCCAGCACGGCCATGCAGATCGCGTGCGTGGCACCGAGGTACCCGGTCCCGATGACGGTCAGCCTGGGAGCGGCCGCCTCATCCTGCTTCAATGCGCACCTCCTCGTGCACCGCGGTGAATTCGCGCCCGCTCGATCTTGCCACCCCTCGCGCGCGGGCCGTATGAGGGTGCGGTTTCGGGGCCGCTCGGTGACTTCGGTCACGCGGCGGGCGGACGCGTGGTATCGATGTGGCCTGCCTCCCCCGAAACCGCCCGAATGGGGTGGTTGTCAGTGGTTACCAGCGGGTAGCATGATGTTGAGTTACTGACCAGTACGCAGCGGGGCCGCCGGTCGCCGCCGGAACCAGACGGAGTCTCGAATGGGGCACTACAAGAGCAACCTCCGGGACCTGGAGTTCAACCTCTTCGAGGTGTTCAGGCGCCAGGACCTCCTCGGCAGCGGCCCGTACGCCGAACTGGACGAGGACACGGTGCGCAGCATCCTCGACGAGGTGAACAGGCTGGCCGAGGGCCCGCTCGCCGCCTCCTTCGAGGACGCCGACCGCAACCCGCCGGTGTTCGACCCGGCCACGGGCGCCGTGGCGATGCCGGAGGGCTTCAAGAAGTCGTACAAGGCGTGGATGGACGCCGAGTGGTACCGGCTCGACCTCGCCCCCGAGTTCGGCGGCAGCGGCGCTCCGCGCTCGCTCACCTGGGCCGTCGCGGAGCAGGTACTGGGCGCCAACCCGGCCGTCTACATGTTCGCCTCCGGCCCCGGTTTCGCGCAGATCCTCTGGCACATCGGCACGCCCGAGCAGAAGAAGTTCGCCGAGCTGGCGCTCGAGCGGCAGTGGGGCGCCACGATGGTGCTGACCGAGCCGGACGCCGGCTCCGACGTCGGCGCCGGGCGCGCCAAGGCCGTCCAGCAGCCGGACGGCACCTGGCACATCGAGGGCGTCAAGCGCTTCATCACCTCGGCCGAGCACGACATGGCCGAGAACATCTTCCACCTGGTGCTGGCCCGCCCCGAGGGCGCCGGACCGGGCACCAAGGGCCTGTCGATGTTCCTCGTCCCCAAGTACCTGGTGGACGTGGAGACCGGTGAGCTGGGCGAGCGCAACGGCGCCTACGTGACCAACGTCGAGAAGAAGATGGGCCTCAAGGTCTCCACGACCTGCGAGCTGACCCTCGGCGAGAAGCACCCGGCGATCGGCTACCTGGTCGGCGACGTCCACCAGGGCATCCGGCAGATGTTCCTCGTCATCGAGTACGCCCGGATGATGGTCGGCACCAAGGCCATCGCCACCCTCTCGACCGGCTACCTGAACGCGCTGGAGTACGCCAAGGAGCGCGTGCAGGGTGCGGACATGACGCAGATGACGGACAAGACCGCTCCGCGGGTGACGATCACCCACCACCCGGACGTCCGGCGCAGCCTCATGACCCAGAAGGCCTACGCCGAGGGCATGCGCGCGCTCGTGCTGCTCACCGCGTCCTACCAGGACGCCGTGCAGGTCGCGGAGTTCGAGGGCCGCAAGGACGAGACGGCCGAGAAGGTCAACGACCTCCTGCTGCCGATCGTCAAGGGCTTCGGCTCCGAGCGGGCCTACGCGCTGCTCGGCGCGGAGTCGCTCCAGACGCTCGGCGGGTCCGGCTTCCTGCAGGAGTACCCGATCGAGCAGTACATCCGCGACTCCAAGATCGACACCCTGTACGAGGGCACCACCGCGATCCAGGGCCAGGACCTGTTCTTCCGCAAGATCCTGCGGGACAACGGCGAGGCGCTGAAGGTGCTCGTCGGCCAGATCCGGGAGTTCGCCGAGTCCGAGGCCGGCAACGGCCGCCTCAAGAACGAGCGCGCGCTGCTGGGCCGGGCCCTCGACGACGTGCAGGGCATCCTCGACCCGATGGTCGGCTGGGCGCTCTCCTCGATGGAGAACCCGAAGGAGCTGTACAAGGTCGGGCTGAACTCCTCGCGCCTGCTCCTCGGCCTCGGCGACCTGATCGTCGGCTGGCTGCTGTGCCGCCAGGCCGAGGTCGCCCTGAACGCGCTCGGCGGCGGGGACGTGTCCGACTCCGACAAGGCGTTCTACACCGGCAAGGTCGCGGCCGCGCAGTTCTTCTGCCAGACCGTCCTGCCCCGCCTCGCCTCGGACCGCGCCGTCACCGAGTCCACCACCCTGGACGTGATGGACCTCCCCGAAGACGCGTTCTAGCACCAGAGCGACCGCTGTGGCCCCGCCCGCCCGGGCGGGGCCACAGCGCTGTCAGGTGGCCGAGCCCCCGCGGTGCTCGCGCCCCCCGGCCATGGCCGCGCCCCTCTGCGCGGCACTGAATCCTGAAGCCGCCTTCACCTGCCGATCGCGTTCCGGGGTGGAAGCGGCACCTAGAGTGATCGTCGTGGACGAGGACTCTGTCCGGGAGCAGATCACCCAGACCGCGACCCGGTTGTTCGCCGAGCTGGGTTTCGACGGCACGACCGCCGGCATGATCGCCGCGGCCGCCGGAGTGGACACCGCCACCGTCGTGGACCTGACCGGGGGCACGACGGCGCTGTACCACTCCGTGATGGAACGGGCCCACATGGCGGAGCGGTCGATGCTCGAGGAGGCGTCCGCGTCCTTGCCCCTGTCGGCACAGGGGCTGCACGATCTGGCGGACATCTACCTGGACTTCCATCTGTCACATCCCCACATCGCCCGCCTGTGGCTGCATCGGTGGCTGGGAGACGCCGCCGCCAGCGCCGATCTGGAGTTGAGCTACGAGCGACCGCTGACCAACCTCGTCGCCGAGGCGGCGCGGCCGCTGCTGGCTCCCGACATCGACGTGGACTACATGCTGTGGACCCTGGTGTGGTCGATGACCGGGTTCGTCACCTACGGCGTACCAGACCACGGTGACCAGCCCGCGCCCTGGCGCGACATCGCTCCACTGCCGCAGGGCTACCGCAGCACCCTCACCCCCGAGACGATCGAGCGGTTCCGCTCCCACCTGCACACGTTGATCGACCGCGTCCTGCGGGCCCCGGGCCCGTCCTCCACCGCGTCCATGTAGCAACCGTTCCCGGGATCGGCTCCGGGGCGGAGGCCTTCCGAGCGGTGCCCCTCGCCGGCGTTATGGCGGGGGCTGTCGCGGTTGACTACTGTTGCCCGGGTCCCTCGCCCGTCCCCTCCCGACCGGATGACCGATGCGTGCGCTGCCCCTCGCCGTCTCTCTTGCCGGCCTGCTCCTCGTCGCCGGATGCGCCGATGCCGACCGGGCCGAGAAGGTCGCCCCGCCGACCGTGCGCGCGGGCGGCGCCCGCCCCGTCGTCCAGCCGGCGGGCGAGTTCTCCAAGGAGGGCTGGTTCGGCGGCGCGGACGGCCTGCACGCGCGCGTGGACATCAAGGGCGTCGAGCGGCAGGCCGCCAAGTCGGTGCTGCGCTACAGCGTGACGTCGCTGGACTCGTCGGTGAAGTCGGTCCCGTTCGAAATCGCGCTCATCGACACGGCCGGGCGCCGGCTCTACAAGCCGACCGGCACCACCAGCGGCTCCGGCTTCACGCCCGGCACGTCCCGCGAGATGGCCGCCGAGTATCCGCCCCTCCCGGCTGCCGTCCAGAAGGTCACCGCGATCACGCCCGGGACGGCCGGCGAGTTCAGCGGCATCCCGGTGATGGCCGCGTCGGCGACGCCGTCCGCGTCCGGGACGCCGTCCGCTTCGTCCGCGCCGCCGAGCGGGTCGGCTCCGTCGTCCCCGTCGTCTCCCTCGGCGTCGTCTTCTCCGTCGGTCGGGGCCGAGCCGGAGGTCGGGGCGGAGCCGTTCATGGCGGGAGCCCCGTCCCCGATCACGACCTCCCCGTCCCCCACGACGTCCCCTTCCGGCACCGTGTCGCCGTCGCCCCCGACGAGCGCGCCAAGTGGCAACCCCGTCGACCTGTACGACATCGTCGAGGGGGAGGACCGGACCGTCGCGTCCAGCGGATCGAGCGTCACGGTCAGCCTGCGGAGCGATGCCCTGTTCGAGGCGAATTCAGGCAAGCTGAAGAGCGGTGCCAAGGCGGTCCTGGACGGGGTCGCCCAACAGATCAAGTCGCAGGCGGCCGGGGCCCTGACGTTCGTGGCGAACGCCAATGACGCGAAGGTGTCCGGAGACCGGGCCCAGGCGCTGCTGAACGAGATGAAGACCAGGCTCGGCACCGGATTCACCTACACGTCCAACGGGCGGCAGGACGGCGATGGCGTCGACCTCACCTACCAGCTCAAGTCGACCGCGCCGGGTTCCGGCTCACCGGCCGCCTTCCGTGCGCAGGACGGCCAGAAGGTGGTGTCCCGCACGGCTCCCTTTGGCTCAGCCAAGAGGCGCCTTGAGGTCAAACCCTTCTACCGGGACGGCGCCTACATCGTCGCCGTGTTCGACATCGTGAACGAGGGGCCGGGCACCACGCCGCCGGACGCGTCCTACCCGAATCCGAGCTATCCGGGCGGGGTGTTCGGTTCGTTCTCGATCCAGGTGCCGGGCAAGAAGGACGTCTACCGCGCCGTCCGTGTCGGCCCCCCGACGCCGGGCCGTCCCACCAACTATGTCGATCCTGGACGGGCCGTGTTCCGCACGGCGGTCAACGAGCCCGTTCGAGGCTTCGTCTACCTGCCCGCCCCGCCTGGCAACGTCACGTCCGTGACCTTCAACGCGGGCCCCTTCGGCAAGGTCGACAAGGTCCCCGTCTCCTGACCGGGACTCAGGCGACGCGGACCCCGTCCTCTTCCAGGCCGTCAGATGTAGATGTACAGATGCCACTTCAGGCGGCCGTCGGTGCCGTACCCGGGGTCGCACAAGGCTGCCTTGTAGCGAGCAGGGTTCGAAGCCAGAACCCGCTTACCGGCGGCCACGCACTTGCCCTCGGTCCAGTAGCTCTTCCAGAAGTGCCAGGCCCCCTTCCGGACGCTGCTGGCGGCCGTGGTGGCGGTGGCCGTCGCGTCGGCGTGGGCGCCGGCGGCCTGAGCCGGCGCGGCCATCATGCCCGACGCGAGCGCGAGGGCGGACCCCAGCATGACGGCCTTCCTGATGATCGGTGACCTCGCACGCTCCAGAGCGTTCGTGGCGCGCGCGGTCGGCCTGCGCGATTCACTGATCGCCATGAGTCTCTCCTTCTGCTGATCTTGCCGGGCAGCGCTGTCGCGGCGTACACGGCGGATCTGATGGGTGGCGTTCCTCGGGCCTGAGCCTTTCCGGGGCAGGCCTACGAGGTGTCTTCACTCACCGACAATCGCAGTCGCTCGGCTGAGTGTCATTGGCGTCGAGTGCATGAATCATTGGCTGTCAACGCAACGGCACTGCGATATCGGCCAGGAGGGACGCCATATGCGGCCTTGAACGCGGAACGTCAGAGCTGCGCAGTTGCACTTCGCGCCTACCCGAGGGTGCGTCGCTCTGGACGTAAAATGATCTAGCGTCCTCGGTATTGATGGTATTCGAGTTCGAGAGGAATGGTATTCGCCGGTGCTCGCCCCGAGGAAGGTGCGCAAGCCGTCGCGCGTGAATTTGGCGATATAGTCGCGATGTCGCTAATACAGTCGCGATGTCACCAATACAGCCGCGATGTCATCAATGCGCGCTTCCGTTGGCCCGGCTCGGCCCCTGCCGCAGCGCGCGTCCGACGGCTTCTGGGGGCGTAGACCGGCCACCCCAGGCGCAAAGCGGACGGTGGCCCAGACAGACGTGGGGGCCGGCCGAAGCCGGCCCCCACGGAACTGCCGAAGCCGTCAGCGGCTCCAGGCGAGCATGCGGATCGGGTCCTCGAGCATGTCCCCGACGTCGCGCAGAACGCGGGAGCCCAGTTCGCCGTCCACGATGCGGTGGTCGAACGAGAGCGCCAGCGTGGTCACCTTGCGGATCGCGAGCTCGCCCTCGTGCACCCACGGCATGTCCCGGACCTGGCCGAACGCCAGGATCGCGGATTCGCCCGGGGTGATGATCGGGGTCCCGGAGTCCACGCCGAACACGCCGACGTTCGTGATCGTGATCGTCCCGTCGGACAGGTCGGCGGGGGACGCCTTGCCCGCGCGCGCCTTCGCCGCCAGCTCGTTCAGGGCCCGCGCGAGGCCCGGCAGGTCGAGGTCCTGCGCGTCCTTGATCTTGGGGACGATGAGGCCGCGATCGGTGGCCGCCGCGATCCCCAGGTTCACGTAGCGCTTGAGGACGATCTCCGCGCCGTTCGGGCCGTCCACCCACGTGGAGTTCACCATCGGGTTGCGCGCCACAGCCGTGAGCAGCGCGCGCGCCACCAGCAGCAGGGGCGACACCTTCACGTCCGCGAACTCGGGCAGCTCGCGGAGCCGCTTGACGGTCTCCATCGTCCGCGTCACGTCCACCTGGAGGAACTCGGTGACGTGCGGAGCGGTGAACGCCGAACCGGACACCGCCGCGGCGGTCGCCTTGCGGACGCCCTTGACGGGGATCCGCTCCTCGCGCGGGCCCGCCTGGACGGTCGGCGCGCCGGCGGGAGACTGGGCCCCGGCCTGCGCGGCGAGGACGTCCTCGCGCGTGATCGAGCCCTGCGGGCCGGAGCCCGTGATGGAGGCGAGGTCCAGCCCGAGGTCCTTGGCCATCTTCCTGACGGGCGGCTTGGCCAGCGGCAGCCCGTTCCCCGAAGGACTCGGGCCGGGCGCCGGCGGCGCCTGCGGGGCGGGCGCGGGTGCCGGTGCCGGGGCTGGGGCGGGCGGAGCCGCGGACGCCGCTGGCGCGGCACCGTTGGCCCCCTTGCGGGGACGGCGCCTGGTCGTCCCCTCCTTCACGCCGTAGCCGACGAGGACGGGCGTGCGCTTCGGCTGCTCCTGCGGCAACACCGTGCCGGGATCGTTGGCCGTGGGGACGCCCTCCTCGCGGAGCGCGGCCGCCTGCGCCGGGGGCTCGGACACCGGCGTCGCCACGCCGCCCTCGCCGCCCGCGTCCACCGCGATGATCGGGACCCCGACGTCCACGGTCTGCCCCTCGGTGACCATCAGCTCGGTCACCACGCCCTCGAACGGGCAGGGCAGCTCCACGATCGCCTTCGCCGTCTCGATCTCGACGATCGTCTGGTTCACCTCGACGGTGTCGCCGGGCTGGACGTGCCACTTGACGATCTCGGCCTCCGTCAGGCCCTCGCCCACATCCGGCAGTTTGAACAGTTTGGGCTGGCTCACCGGCGTCACCACGCGAAGGTCCGGTCGACCGCGTCCAGGATGCGGTCGAGGTCGGGCAGGTAATGGTCCTCGATGCGGGACGGCGGGTACGGGGTGGAGAACCCGCCGACGCGCAGCACCGGCGACTCCAGCCGGTAGAAGCACTTCTCGGTGATCCGGGCGGCCAGCTCGGCGCCGTACCCGTTGAACACCGGCGCCTCGTGGACGACGACGCAGCGCCCGGTCCGGTTCACCGAGTCCGTCACCGCGCCGATGTCGAGCGGGTTCAGCGAGCGCAGGTCGATGACCTCCAGGGACCGCCCCTCCTCCGCGGCGGCCGCGGCGGCCTCCAGGCACGTCTTCACAGACGGTCCGTAGGCCAGCAGCGTCACGTGCTCGCCCGGCCGGACGACCGTCGCCCGGTGCAGCGGCGTCCAGTCGGTGGAGTCGGTGTCGACCTCCGCCTTGTCCCAGTACCGGCGCTTCGGCTCGAAGAAGATCACCGGGTCGGGGGAGGCGATCGACTGCTGGATCATCGAGTAGGCGTCCACCGGGTTCGAGCACGCCACGACGCGCAGCCCGCCGGTGTGCGTGAAGTACGCCTCCGGCGACTCGGAGTGGTGCTCCACCGCGCCGATGCCGCCGCCGCACGGGATCCGGATGACGACCGGCAGCTCCAGCGCGCCGAGCGAGCGCATCCGCATCTTCGCGAGCTGCGTGATGATCTGGTCGGCGGCGGGGAACACGAACCCGTCGAACTGGATCTCCACCACGGGCCGGTAGCCCCGCAGCGCCAGCCCGATCGCGGTCCCGACGATGCCGGACTCGGCGAGCGGGGTGTCGATGACCCGCTCCTCCCCGAAGTCCTTCTGGAGCCCGTCGGTGATGCGGAAGACGCCGCCGAGCTTGCCGACGTCCTCGCCCATGACGAGGACCTTCGGGTCGTTCTCCATGGCCTTGCGCAGGCCCACGTTGAGGGCCTTGCCGAGTGTCAGGGTGCTCACTTCGACTCCTCCTCGAACGACGCGAGGTAGGCGGCGAACTGCTCCTGCTCCTCGGTCATCAGCGGGTGCTCGTCCCCGTACACGTGGTCGAACATCGACAGCGGTCCCGGGTCGGGCAGCGCCAGGCACGCCTCACGCAGCTCCCTGGTGATCTGCTTGGCCTCGTCCTCCACCTTCTGGAAGAACCCCGCGTCCGCCATGTCGCCCCGCACCAGGTACGCCTTGACGCGCTCGATGGGGTCCTTGAGCTTCCACGCCTCCTCCTCGGCCTTCAGCCGGTAGCGCGTGGGGTCGTCGGTCGTGGTGTGGGCGCCCATCCGGTAGGTGTACGCCTCGACGAGGGTGGGGCCCTGGCCCGTCCTCGCGTTCTCCAGGGCCTTCCTGGTGACGGCGAGGCAGGCGAACACGTCGTTGCCGTCCACGCGGACGCCCGGGAAGCCGAATCCCTGCGCCCGCTTGTAGAGCGGGATCCGCGACTGCCGTTCGAGGGGCTCGGAGATGGCCCACTGGTTGTTCTGGCAGAAGAACACGATCGGCGCGTTGAACACCGAGGCGAACACGAAGGATTCGTTCACGTCGCCCTGGGACGTGGCGCCGTCCCCGAAGTAGGCGATCGTGGCGCCCGCCGACGGGGTGCCGAGCACGCCGTCCCGCTGGATGCCCATCGCGTACCCGGTCGCGTGCAGCGTCTGGCTGCCGATCACGACGGTGTACAGGTGGAAGCCGTGCTCCTTCGGGTCCCACCCGCCGTGGTTGATGCCCCGGAACATGCCGAGCAGCTTCAGCGGCTCCACGTCCCGGCACCAGGCGACGCCGTGCTCCCGGTACGTGGGGAACACCATGTCGTTGGCGGTCGCAGCCCGCCCGGAGCCGATCTGCGCGGCCTCCTGCCCGAGCAGCGAAGCCCAGAGGCCGAGCTCGCCCTGCCGGGTGAGCGCCACGGCCTCCTGGTCGATCCGCCGCACGATCACCAGATCGCGGTACAGGCCGCGCACGTCCTCGGCGCTGAGGTCCAGGGGGTAGTCCGGGTGCTCGACCCGCTCGCCCTCGGGGGTGAGCAGCTGGACGAGTTCGGGCTCGGCGACCTTCGGGGTGTCGGGCGCGCCGCGCACGGAGTCGATCGTCATCGATGACACTCCTCGTTCGGGGCCGTCACGCGGGGTCGCCGCGCGTCCGGCCGATGCCAACGGCCCAGCCCCCGGTAAGGGACAAAAGCCGCAATGCCATCGTGGCAGACATCACACCCTGCGACGCAAGTCCCGCCACCGCGATGCGAGTCCTCCACCGGAGGTCGTACCCCGGGCCCTACCCCGTGATCCGGACGTGACGCACCCCACATCCGCGTTCGTAGGGATTTGCAGGGAACGGGGGTTATTCGCGGGAAAGGGCCCGGGTGGCGCCGGCCGCCACCGTCAGACCGAGGACCAGGCCCGCGGCGACGATGAGGTTCGCGATCCACTGGTCGGTGCCCTTCGGGGCGAACTCCACCTCCTGGCCGAGGCTCCCGATGGGCAGGAGGAGGTCGAGCGTGTAGAAGAACGCGTTGAAGTGTGGTTTGTGGCCGGTGTCCAGGACCTCCGGCTTGTTGATGGAGAAGAAGATCGTCCCGAAGGCCAGGAGGCCGACCAGCCAGCTCGCGGCGCGGAACGGGCGGTAGCCGTAGCCGACCAGGACGTCCTGGAGCCAGCCGACGACCTTGCGGGGGAGCCCCTGGGTCTTGCGCCGGTCCCGGGCCTTGGCGAGCAGGACCGAACGGCCGTCGGCGTCCAGGCCGAGGGAGCGGTAGGTCTGGGCGAGGCGCTCGTAGGGCTGCGGAGCATAGCCGTCGGTGTCGCGGCGCAGCCATGCCAGCCGCTCGCGGGCGGTGAGCGGAGGTTCGAGCGTCTCGTACTGGAGGCCGTCGAGCTGGAGGCGCTCCGGCCAGGACGCCGCGTCGTCGCGCAGCAGGTTGATGCGGGCGTAGGACAGGTCCGCCGTCCCCTTGATCGGCTCGGCCGTGCGGAGCAGCAGCTCCTCCGCCTGGAGGCGCTGCAGGCCGAGCGCCGTCCCCTCGTCGTGGAGCAGGCGGGCGTCGCGCAGGCTGAGCTGCCCGGTGACGCGGGCCCCCGAGAAGCTGACGGCGCCGACGGCGGTGAACCCGTCGGAGCAGTAGATGTCGGTCTCCACGCTCAGGTCGTCGGCGTTCAGGGCAGTCCGCTTGGGGGCGGACAGGCGGGCGCCGACGAACGACAGGTAGCCGCCGACGCGGCCGCCGCGGAGCCGGATCTCGCCCTCGGCGCTGAACCCTCCGTCGCAGAACACGTTGGCGGCCACGTCCAGGCGGCTGGCGTACAGGGCGGCGCCGGACGGGTTGTACAGCCGGGCGCCGCGGAAGATCAGCTGGCCGCCGACCCGGGCCCCGGGCAGCCGGACCTCGCCGTTGGCGGTGAACCCCTGGTCGCAGTAGACGTTCGCCTCGACCGAGAGGCGGTCGGCGAGCATCGCGTCCCCGCCCGGGTTGGACAGGTGCACGCCCGACATGTTCAGGATGCCGGTGATGTTCGCCCCGTCCAGCCACAGGCCGCCGTTGATGCGGCTGCCCTCCAGCCACAGGTGGCCGTCCACCCGGGTGCCGGAGGCGATCAGGCCGGGCAGCCGGCAGCGCATCAGGTGGACGCTGTTCATGCTCGCCCAGTACAGGTGCGGGGCCTCGTCGAAGTCGCAGCCGGTGAGCGCCAGCGGGACGCCGACCTCCGCGTGCCCGAGGTTCAGCGAGCCGGTGATGCGGGCGCCGCCGAGCCGCACGGCGGCGACTTGCCCGGGCTCGGCCTCCACCGCGCCGACGAGCAGCGCCACGAGGACCTCGGCCCTGACCGCCCGGTCGTGTCCCCACTGGTCGGCGCGTGTGACGTCGTCGAGCGCCTGGTCGCCGGACGACAGGTCGACGGATTCGCCCTTGGGGAACGCCTCCCACAGGCGGCGCTCCACGGGCGTCAGGTCCTCGATGTTCATCGGCTGGCTCCGGGGGGTGCTGATGGCTCGTGATGGGCCATGGTGCCGTACGCTTCAGGATCGTAAGCAAAAGCGCAGATCAGTGAGGGGGCGACCGTGGCGCGTGTCGTCGTGGACGTCATGCTCAAGCCGGAGATCCTCGACCCGCAGGGGCAGGCGATCGCCCGCAAACTGCCGCAGATGGGGTTCGACGGGGTCGTGGCGGTGCGGCAGGGCAAGCGGTTCGAGGTCGAGCTGGAGGGGGACGCCGACGAGGCGGCCCTGGAGCAGGTCGCCAAGATCGCCGAGACGCTGCTGGCGAACCCGGTGATCGAGAACTACGAGGTTCGCGTTCTCTAGGGGGTTCACGGTCTGTGACCGGCGTCGCCGCGCGGCCTTGACACGGGGGGCGCCCGAAGCCGGCCCGTGACGCCGCCCGTTCCCGGGTGCGACATGGTGCGTTCCAAGTAACGGGCCCGTGACTGTGGCGATTACGGAAGATTCCACCGGGGAAGTGTTAGCTGCGTTGAGTCGTCGAGCACGCTCCGGGACCGGGGGCACGGTCGGGACGCCCGGAGCATGACACGAGGTGTCCGGGTGGATATGAGGTTCTCGCTCGCGTTGCCGCGCGACGCGCTGAGCATCCCGGTGGTCCGGCGGGTGACGGGGGAGGCCCTGCGGGGGCTGGGCGTCTCCGAGGACTGCGTCGACGACCTGCTGGTAGCCATCTCCGAGGCGTGTACGAACGTCGTCAAGCACGCCCGCGCGAACGGCGACTACGAGGTGACCGGGCACGTGGCCGGCGGCACCTGCCTGCTCAAGATCGTGGACTGGGGCCGCGGGCTCCGGGCCGCCCCGCAGGAGCCGGGCGTGCTGAGCGAGTCGGGACGCGGGATCGGCATCATGCGCGCGCTGGTGGACGACCTGGACATCGACTCCACGCCCGACCGGGGCACCGTCGTTCACCTGCGGAAGCGGCTGACCTGGAGCGACGGGGCCCGCGTACGGCGCCTCGACCGCAACCTCATTCCCAACGCCGGGTAGATTGGGACGTGCGCGCGGGGGAATGCGACGCGCATCGGGGTTGATCGGCGGAGGAGATCCCCGACCGTCTCGGCCGCACCTCATTTCGGAGGAACAGAACAGATGGACGCTGCCCGGGTTGGGATCATCACCTTCCCAGGTTCCCTTGACGACAAGGACGCCGCACGCGCGGTGCGGCTGGCCGGCGCCGAGCCGGTCGCCCTCTGGCACGGCGACCACGACCTCCAGGGGGTCGACGCCGTCGTCCTGCCCGGGGGCTTCTCCTACGGGGACTACCTGCGGGCCGGCGCGATCGCCCGGTTCGCGCCGCTGATGACCGAGGTCGTGGCCGCCGCCGGCGACGGCCTGCCGGTCCTCGGCATCTGCAACGGCTTCCAGGTGCTGTGCGAGACGCACCTGCTGCCCGGCGCGCTGCTCCCGAACGCGGGCCTGCACTTCGTCTGCCGCGACCAGCGGCTGCGCGTCGAGAACGCCTCCACCGCCTGGACCGGTGAGTACACCGAGGGCCAGGAACTGGTGATCCCGGTGAAGAACCGGGACGGCCGCTACACCGCCGACCGGGAGACGCTGATCGAACTGGCCGACTCCGGCCGCATCGTCGCCCGCTACCTCGACCTGAACCCGAACGGCTCCCTCGACGACATCGCCGGGATCTGCAACGAGGCCGGCAACGTGGTCGGCCTCATGCCCCACCCCGAGCACGCCGTCGAGTCGCTGACCGGGCCGTCCACCGACGGGCTCGGGTTCTTCACCTCGATCGTCAACAGACTGGTCAACGCATGAGTGAGCAACGGCCCCACGCTTCCGGACGGGGCACCCGAGACGAGGACGAGCCCTCGATGGAGTGGCTCGGCGAGCTCAAGTCCGACGCGGACGACCCGGAGCTCCAGCCCGTCAACCCGGCGGTGACGGAGGGTTTCAAGGCCATCCTCGAAGAGGACCCGCCCGCCCCCCAGGACCCGCCCGCCGAACCGGTCCCCGGGCCCTTCACCGGGCCCATCCCCGTGCTGAACGAGGAGGGGCCGCTCCCGGCTCCTCCGGCGTCCCAGGGGGAGTCCGACCCGGAGTTCGCGCGGGCCCTGGAAGAGGAGCGCTCTGCCGGCGACCCGACGTCCACCGTTGCGGACCCGTCACTCACCGTGCCCGACCTGAGCGCCTTCGCGGCCCCGCCGCCGGCCCGGGGCACGGGCACCGGCCCGCAGCCGACCGTTGGTTCCGGCACAGGCCCGCAGCCGCCGGTCGGCCACGGCACGGGCCCGCAGCCCGCCGTGGGCCATGGCACCGGCCCGCAGCCCGCCGTCGGTTCCGGTACGGGCCCCCAGCCCGCCGTGGGGTACGGCACCGGCCCGCAGCCGGCCGTTCGCCCGGGCACCGGCCCGCAGCCCCTCATCGACCTGAACTCGGGCCCGCTGGCCCAAGGCCCCACCACCGGCCCTCAGCCTCCCGTAGGCCGGGGAACGGGCCCTCAGCCCGCCGTAGGCCCCGGTACGGGCCCGCAGCCCGCCCTGGGGCACGGAACCGGCCCTCAGCCCACCGTCGGACGCGGCACGGGCCCTCAGCCCGCCGTCGGCCCGGGCACCGGCCCGCAGCCCGCCCTCGGGCACGGCACGGGCCCCCTGCCCGCGATCGGACGCGGCACGGGCCCCCTGCCCGCCGTCCGCCCCGGGACGGGCCCGCTGCCGAGGATCGTCCCCGGATCGGGCCCTCAGCCCGTCGTCGGTTCCGGCACCGGCCCGCAGCCGGCGATCGGGCGCGGCACGGGTCCGCAGCCCGCCGTCGGCCACGGCACGGGCCCCCAGCCCGCCGTCGGCCCGGGCACCGGCCCGCAGCCCGCCATCGGTCGGAGCACCGGTCCGCAGCCGGCGATCGCGGCGCCCGCGCACTACGACCAGGGCACGGACACGGTCGCCATCGCCGCCGCGTCTCCCGAGCGTCCGCAGCCGTACGCCGAGCTGGGGATGAACGAGGAGGAGTACCAGCGCGTCCGCCACATCCTGGGACGCCGACCCACGTCGGCCGAGCTGGCGATCTACTCCGTCATGTGGAGCGAGCACTGCTCCTACAAGAGCTCCAAGGTGCACCTGCGCCAGTTCGGCGACAAGGCTCCGAAGACCGACAAGCTCCTAGTCGGCATGGGGGAGAACGCCGGTGTAGTGGACATCGGCCAGGGCTGGGCGGTCACCTTCAAGGTGGAGTCGCACAACCACCCGTCCTACGTCGAGCCGTACCAGGGCGCCGCTACCGGCGTCGGCGGGATCGTCCGCGACATCATGTCGATGGGGGCGCGCCCCATCGCCGTCATGGACTCGCTCCGCTTCGGCCCGGCCGACGCCCCTGACACCCAGCGCGTCCTGCCCGGCGTCGTCGCCGGCGTGGGCGGCTACGGCAACTCGCTCGGCCTGCCCAACATCGGCGGCGAGACCGTCTTCGACGCCTGCTACGAGCAGAACCCGCTCGTGAACGCCCTGTGCGTCGGCGTGATGAAGCACGAGGACATCAAGCGCGCGGTGGCCCCCGGCCCCGGCAACAAGGTGATCCTGTTCGGCGCCCTGACCGGCCCGGACGGCATCGGCGGCGCGTCCGTCCTTGCCTCGGCCACCTTCGACGAGGAGTCGCACCAGAAGCGGCCGTCGGTCCAGGTGGGCGACCCGTTCATGGAGAAGCTGCTCATCGAGTGCTGCCTGGAGCTGTTCCGCGAGGACCTCGTGGTCGGCATCCAGGACCTCGGCGCCGCCGGGGTGTCGTGCGCGACGACGGAGCTGGCCGCGGCCGGCACCGGCGGCATGCACGTCGACCTCGACGCCGTCCCGCTCCGCGACGAGACGCTCCGCCCCGAGGAAATCCTCATGAGCGAGTCGCAGGAGCGCATGATGGCGGTGGTGGAGCCCGCCAAGGTCGAGCGCTTCATGGAGATCTGCGCGCGCTGGGAGATCCCGGCCACCGTGATCGGGACGGTCACCGACACGCGCCGGCTGGTCATGACGTGGCGGGGCGAGACGATCGTCGACATCCCGCCGGTCACCGCGGCCGACGAGGGCCCGGTCTACAACCGCCCGCTGGCGCCCCCGCACGACCTCGGCGCCCTGCAGTCCGACACGCCGGGCCGGTTGACCCGTCCGTCCAACGGCGACGAGCTCCGCCGGACCGTCCTGTGGCTGGCCGGGTCGCCGAACCTCGCCGGCAAGACGTGGGTGACGTCGCAGTACGACCGGTACGTCCTGGGCAACACCGTCATGGCGATGCCCGAGAACGCCGGCGTGGTCCGCATCGACGACGAGTCGGGCCTGGGCATCGCGCTGTCCCTGGACGGCAACGGCCGCTACACCCGGCTCGACCCCTACGCGGGCGCGCAGCTCGCGCTGTCGGAGGCGTTCCGCAACGTCGCCGCGACCGGCGCGCGGCCCCTCGCCGTCACCAACTGCCTGAACTTCGGCTCCCCGGAGGACCCGGGCGTCATGTGGCAGTTCGCCCGCGCCGTCGAGGGCCTCGCCGACGCCTGCCAGTACCTCGGCATCCCGGTGACCGGCGGCAACGTCAGCTTCTACAACCAGACGGGCGACACGCCGATCAACCCGACCCCGGTCATCGGCGTCCTCGGCGTCCACGACGACGTCCGCCGCCGGGTCAACATGTCGCTGGCCACCGACGGCGCCACGATCGCCCTGCTCGGCGAGACGCGCGAGGAGTTCGGCGGCTCGGAATGGGCCCACGTGGTCTACGGCCACCTGGGCGGCCTGCCGCCGCTGGTCGACCTGAAGGCCGAGGCGGCCCTGGCGTCGGTGCTGGTCGCCGCCGTCCGCGACGGCCTGGTCAACGCCGTGCACGACCTCTCCGACGGCGGCCTCTCGCAGACGCTGGTGGAGTCGTGCCTGCGCGGCGGCCTCGGCGCCCGCATCACCCTGCAGGGCGACCCGTTCGTCGCCCTGTTCAGCGAGTCGGTGGCCCGTGCCATGGTCGTCGTCCGCCCGGGCGCCGAGGGCCGCCTGGCGGCCCTGTGCGAGTCGGCGGGCGTCCCGGTCTCCCAGCTCGGCGTGGCGGGCGGCGACGCCCTCCACGTCACCGGCCGCGGTCCCGAAGGCGACCAGCAGGAGCTGTTCAGCATCGGCCTCTCCGAACTCCGCGAGTCCCACGAGCGCATGCTCCCCAGCTACGCCGACTAACGCCAGACGCGAAGGGCGCCCCCACCCCGGGGGCGCCCTTTTCGTATTCTTCGCGGGGACAGGGCGAGCCGCCCCTAGCTCTGGCGACGAATGAGGGCCTGAGCGACGATGACCCGGTCCCCGTTGAACGTGACCGACGGCGAGCCGTGCAGCTCGTACCCCAGGTCAAGCGCCTCACTGACCCGCCAGCAGAACGTCTCGTCGTCCGGCCCGGTAAGCACCCGATACCGCGGAAGCCCTCTCTTTTCACTCATACCAGGAGCCTAGTGCGCCGCACCCCGGCCACCCCGGACCGCCGCGAGCCCGCTCCCTTCCAGCCCAGCCGTGACGCCATGTCGGACGTGCCTGCTGGGATAGGGGAATGAGTGAGTCCCCCCAACTGGTCACGCAGTTGCTCAAGGCAGTGGTCGCGTACTCATGGTTCTTCGAGACCTGCGATGAGTCGAGCGTGGACGACGACACGGCACTCGAACAGCAGGAGCACGCCGGCTACCTCCTGGGCCGGCTATCCGACGCGGATAAGAGGCGCCTCGCTGACGAACTGGCCACCCTGGCGGCGACCGAGACGGACCCGGCGTACCGAGAGTTCGTAGAGACGTTCGCATTCACCATGGGCTTGGTGGAACACAATGAGCGGGGACCCGCCCCACATCAAGACGCCTAAGCTCCTCTCATGGCGTTCACGTTCACCGCTCGCGCTGTCGGAGCGGAAACCTACGAAGACGATGAGTGCTTCATAGCCGGAGTGGCCGAACATGAGGACGGCAGCGGCCGCCAGCTGACCTTCATGTGCAGCCTCTACGAACCCGAGGACCAGGACATCGCCACCGGTATGGACTCCTACTGCCTGGTCACGCCGGGCCAGGGCACGGCCTACGGCGGTGTCAGAGAGGCAGTGCTGAAAGACCGCGTCCTACGAATCGTCGTCGACCCCTCCAACCTGGAAGCGCTGGGCCTGAACGATTCCGAAATCGAGGTGATATTGGACGTCGAGGAAACGCAAATCCGGCAGTTCCGCGAGGGCCTGCGCCGCGTCCTGGCCTATGGACGCCCAAGCGAACGCCCCGCCATCCTGGACCTCTGAGAGCGGCAGCGCGCGCTCCTGTGATGCCCGGGCATGATAGAGGCTTTGCGAAATGCGCCCGCCGGATCCATGCTCTGGCATATGTCCGATCTTTTGTGGGCCGACGTACAGAACTTCTTCGATCCCGAGTTGATGGGAACGCTGCCCGATGTAGTCGTTGAGGAGACCGGCGTCGAAGACTGGCAGACGTTCTTCGACCTGCTGCGCTCAGAGAGCTGGGCGCACGAGTACGCCGTGGATGGGGAACTGCAGCCCCTGCCTGCTGCGAGCGAAGTATTCGCGGAAGGCCGACAGCCCTCTGCCCGAGTGCTGCGGGTGTGGCCTTCGCCGGAAGTGCTGTTGAACTTCTGGCCGTATGACGTGACCAGCATCGACTTCGACATAGATCTCAGGGAGATTCAGGGCCAGGAGCGGCTGGACCTGCTGTGCAGGGTGCTCCGAACTCTCGGCAGACGGTTGAGCAAGCCGGTGGTGATGACTCCGGAGGGCGACCACGGCCATGCGGTGCTCGGTTTCGACGTCGCGAGGGATCGGGTCGTCCGGCTAGCCGATCCTGCGAGTCTGTAGCCGGGGGGCCAGTAGTAGCGACCGCGCCACCGCGGTCGTTTCCGGTCTCTTGTCGCGCCGATAAGCAGGCGGAATGATGACGAGGAGATCAAGGGGGTCGTGCCATGTGGCCTGATCTGCAAGTCGGTCTGCTCGGCTTCGTCGGGGTGGTGGTCGGGTGGGGCGTGTGGGAGTTGCTGAGGTCGTGGCCCACTCAGCGTGGCAGGAAACTCGCCGAGACCTTGGGCGGACGCCGCTACTGCCAGAGGTAGTCATAGCGGGGCGGTGCCGGGGCGACCTGGACTTGGCCGTCTCTGATCTGCCATTCGGTCTGGTGCCCCTCCTCGTGAAAGACGAGAAAGAGCCCGCATACACGGTCGTTGTCCTCGTCGTCGGCGGGGAGGGCGGCGATCTCCCGGACCTGGTCGAGGACTTCGTCGCAGTACTGCGAACGAACGGCTCGGGCGTAGCAGGCTGCGTCGAGCCAGCCGCCTTCCGGGAAGGCCCATCCCGCGGAGTCCCCCCGGCGGATGATGCGCTCGGCTTCGGCTTTCTGCCCGTGGAACTCCAGCCAGCCCCGTATGTAGGCCCAAGTGCTCATGGACCCATGATTGCGGGCCTAATCGGAGCCGGGACGTCTAGAAGACCGAGATGTGGACGTGGTCGTAGTGGTTGGCGGTTACGCCGCCTCGGTTTTCCATGGAGCGCCAGCCGGGGCTGCGGAGGTCGTAGATGCGTTGGCGCCAGATGATGTATTTGATGCCCAGGGCGCTTGCGTGGGCGATGGCGTAGGAGGCGGTGCGGTCGCCCAGGGCCTGGGCGCTGCCGGTGGCCATGACGCCGCCCGTGGTGACCATGAAGTCGCAGGCGTGGCCAGTGCCGTGGTCCTGGGGGTCGCCGGTGTGGCGGACGCAGCCGATGGTCGGGAAGGGGCCCGTCTCCAGGTCGATGGTGTTCTTCACCTTGAGCATGCGCGGGGTGACGCCGCCCATGCCGACGCTCGGGGACTCGGGCTTGTACTTCTTGACCAGGGACTGGATCTGCGACTTGCGCCGCTTCAGGTCCTTGATCTCCTTGTTCAGCTCGACCATCTTCTGCTGGGCCTGCTTGCGGGCCTTCATCTGGTCGTCGACGAGCTTCTGGATCTGGGCGACCTTGCCCGCCTTGTTCTGGGCGAGGTGGCTGACCAGGGTGGCGTTGCTGAGCAGGTCGGAGGGGTTCGCGTCGGCGAGGAAGGTGACGGTGGGGTCCTCGCCGTTCGTCATGTACTGGGACGCGGCGAGCTGCGCGACGACGCTGCGGGCCTCCTGGAGGTCGCGCTGCAGGTCGTTGGACTTGTCCAGCGCCTTCTTCGCGGCGTACTCGGCGTCCTTCAGCTTGGCGAGGTCGCCGCCGTACTCCTTGTCGAGCTGCTCGATCTGGCGGTTCAGCTTCGCGAACTTGCCGCTGTCGCCCGGGTCGAGGGGGAGGGACGCCGGCGGGGCGGCCGCGGACGGTGTCGCGGCGGCGAGCAGGGGCAGCGCGGTGGCGAGGGCCACGAGAGCCGCGGCGGTGTGTCGCCGGCCGCGGCGGCGGTCAGCGTGCCGACGGGTGGAGGCGGGGGTCTCCACGTGTTCTCCTCTCGTCATGGCCGAAGGTCAATGGACGTTAAAGAGCCGTGTGCCTCGCCAAGAGTAAACCCCTGCGAACAGTGGGACGGGGCGAAGGCGCGAGATGCCCGGCCCCCTTGCTGGGGAGCCGGGCAATCCTACGTGACGGGACTCACAGCTTGCCCTTCCAGAGGAGCCGGTTGGGCTGCGAGCGCAGGTTCTTGAGGGTGTGGGTGGAGTTGTCGTTCAGCACCTTCTGCACCGTCGGGAAGGTGGCCTTGGGGTGCGTGGAGAGGTACAGGGCGGCGACACCGCTGACGTAGGGGGCGGCCATGGACGTTCCGCTGAGCGCCTTGTGGCCCCCGCCCGGCCAGGTGGAGTAGATGCCGTAGCCCGGGGCGTTGATGTCGACGCACTTGCCCCAGTTGGAGAACGAGGCGCGGTTGTCGTACTTGGTGGTGGCGCCGACCGCCATGACCCAGCCCGCACCGGCCGGCGAGGTGTTGCACGCGTCGGCGTTCTCGTTGCCGGCGGCGACGGAGGTGAACACCCCCGACTTGGACAGGTTCATCACGGCGGTGTTGAGCGCCGAGGACTTGGGGCCGCCGAGCGACATGTTCGCCACGGCCGGCTTGGCGGCGTGGGTGCGCAGCCAGTTGACGGCGGCGACGACGTCCGACATCGAGCCCTCGCCGTTGCAGTCGAGGACGCGCAGCGCCCGCAGCTTGACCGACTTGGCGGCGCCGTAGGTCTTGGAGCCGATGATGCCCGCGACGTGGGTGCCGTGGCCGTTGCAGTCGCGTCCGTCGCCGTTGAAGGGCGCCGCCCACGCGATCGAGGCGCGGCCGCCGAACTCCTTGTGCCCGACGTCCAGGCCGGTGTCGATGATGTAGGCGTTCACGCCCTTGCCGGACGACTTGTAGGTGTAGGTCTTGGACAGCTTCGCCGACCGCTGGTCGATGCGGTCGAGCCCCCAGGGCAGCGGTGCGCGCTGGGTGGTGCTGGCCTTGACGACCTGGTCCTGCTCGATGGCCGCGACGCGGTGGTCGCGGCGCAGCTTGTTGAGCTGGTCGCCGTTCAGCCGCGCGGCGAAGGCGTTCAGGACGCCGTCGAAGCGCTGGACGCCCGCGGCCTTGACGCTCTTGGCGGCCGTGTCGGTGGACGCTCCGGCCTTCAGCGTGACGATGTACCTGCCGGGCACCGGGGTGCCTTCCGCCGCGGTCACCTTCACCAGGGACGCGGAGTCGTCGGCGAGAACCGGGAACGCCGCGGCGCCGCCGAGGCACGCCGCGACCGTGCCGACGAGCAGCAGCCTTCGGTGGACAGCCCGCAAGGCTCCTCCTTATGCCGGGGAGCGCGCGAGGCGTCCCGCCCATGATCGGTGGTCTCGATCGAGGGGAAACCCTAGCGGAACTGTCCTGATATGAGACGACAAATTGGGCGTATTGCCCGAGGCGGCACGGCCGGATCAGGCCTTGGTGAGCCGCCCGCCGTAGCCGAGGTTCGTTCCGGGCCGCGTCCACGTGTACTGGAGCGTCCCGTCAGGCTGACGGGTCACCTGGACGATCCCGGACGTGCACGGCTTGCCGATGTCCAGGTTCATCCTCAGGGCGCTCTCCGTCCCCCTGGTGAGCCGCAGGGTGCCGACGCAGTTCTCCCGCGGGTACAGGGCGCGCCCGGTCGTCCCGCCGGCCTCGAAGGTGATCTGCACGGGGAAGGAGGCGTTCCGGTTGGTGTTGACCACCGTCCCCGTCCAGGTCCCCGCGAACGATTGCGGAATCGTGGTCACGGGGCGGTTGGCGGAGGAGTTGGTGCTGTCGGACGGCGAGTCGTCGTCGGACTTCAACTGGGGCCAGAGCACCAGGACGATGATGGCGATGCCGACGCCGACGCCGATGGCCAGCGACAGTGCCAGGCCGAGGACGTGGTTGCCGGGTCGCCGCATCTTCGCGATGAGCGACAGGGGCGACCGGTTCGCCGGGGAGCGGTGCCCGTGGCTCTCGCGCCCTTGCCCCAGCCCCGGAATGAGGGGGTTCGGCTCTGTGGGGTTCGGATGGGCGGGCAGGTCGACGGCGTCGAACGTGGCCGTCGGATCGGGACCGACGGCGTCGAACGTCGCAGTCGGGTCGGGACGCAGAGCATCGAACCTCGTGGTCTGCTCCGCGTGGTCGCGTCCGCCCGCCGGGGTCTGCCGCTCGGGCCGGTCCAGGCCGATCGCGTTGAAGGCCGTCGTCGCCTCGAACGCGGCCGGATCCAGCTCGGCCGCGGGCGGCTCGGGCTCCCGCACGGGCTCGGGGCGTGAGCGGCGCGAGCGCGCGAGCTTGCCCAGCAGCGGCAGCGATGGTGACGCCGATTCCGGCGGAGGCCCCGAAGGCGCACCGGCAGGGGGGCTCGGTGGCGGTCCCGAAAGCGGCCCAGGAGGTGCGGCAGGCCCGGGCGTGAACCCGGGCGGCGGAGCGGCGGCTCCCATGGGCCCACCGGGAGCCGCCATGGGAGGACGCGGCGGCGGCACGACCGGCGGCACGTCGTGGTGGATCATCACGCCCGTCGCGAGGGCGCGCCCCTCCTCCACCATCGAGGCCGGCAGGCGCCCCGCGAGCGCACTGCCCTGGCCCAGCAGCCGTTCGAGGATCGTCTTGGCCATCGGACGCTCGGCCGGGTCCTTGGCCAGAGCGGCCGCGACCGTCTCGCGCAGGGAGTCGGGCACGCCCGACACGTCGGCCTCGTCGTAGACGATCCGCTGCATCACCTCGGACGGCGACCCCTCGCCGAACGGCGGCTTGCCCGTGGCGGCGAACAGGACGGTCGACGCCCACGCGAACACGTCCGCGGCAGGGCCGATGCCCATGCCGCTCAACTGCTCAGGGGACTTGTAGGCGGGGTCCTCGGTCATGCTCCCGCGGAAGGCCACGTTCACGGCCTCCATGGCGTGGGCGATGCCGACATCGCTCATCCGGGGACCGTCCCGGCCGAGGAGCACGTTCCCGGGCTTCAGGCCGTGGTGGACGGCGCCCGCGCGGTGGACGGCGGCCAGAGCGACCGCCATGCCGACGGCCACGCGTTCGACGACGACGGGGCCGCGCACGCCCTCCTCGTCCACGAGCTGCTGGAGGGACGGTCCGTCCACCCACTCGCTCACCACGTAGGGACGGTCGCCCTCCATGTCGGCGTGCAGGATCGCCGCCGTGCAGAAGCCGGTCACCTTCCGGGCCGCGGAGAACGCGTCGGCGAACCGCGACCGCGCGACGGGCTCGCCGCTCAGCCGCACGTGCAGGACCTTCACGGCGACGGGCCGGCCGGCCGGGTCCCTGCCGAGGAAGACCGCACCCTGCTCGCCCACGCCGAGCCGTCCCGTGATCTCGAACGAGCCGAGCCTTCCCGGGTCACCCGGCTGCAGGGGCAGCGCCTCGGGCATCTGACGAACCTCCGTCTCATCCGGGGACGGCGTCCCCGGCCTCCCCGTCCTCTGCGCCCCCATGCCTGGCACCGGGTCCTTTCTACCGTCTGCGCGATACCCCGGCGGACCCGGTAGCGTCGTGCGCGATGCGCCGAACACCGCTTTCCCCCGCCGTCCTCAACGAGGAGCGCGCCGCGCTCGGCCTGGCGCCCTACACCGGCGCGGACGAGCCCGCCGAGCTGCGCCGCGCGGCTCTGGACACGGTCCTCGCCGGCATCGAGGCGGGGGGCGCCGAGCCGAGCCGGCCGGTGGTCAGGGGAGCGGTACGGTACCTGCTCGATCGGCTCGCCGAGCTGGCGCCCGGCCGTTCGGTGGAGGTCAGGGTCCCCCCGCACGCCGCCGTTCAGTGCATCGACGGCCCGCACCATACCCGTGGTACGCCGCCGAATGTGGTGGAGATGGACGCCGCCACGTGGATCGCGCTGGCCACCGGCCGCTCCACCTGGGAAGACGCGGCGGCGAACGGACGGGTACGGGCGAGCGGCGCGCGCGCGGACCTGACGCCCTACCTCCCCCTGCCCCTCGACTGACGGTCCGCCCCGCCCGGCGGGTTCTCCTTGACCGGACGTCGCCTCTCGACTGGACGGTGAGCGCGCGCATAGCGTGCGCGGGTAACGCGCGCCTTACCGGAGGTGATCCCGTGTTGATCGCGCACTGGACGTTCGACGCCGGCACCGTGGACGGGCGCCGGGCCGCCGACACCGCCGGCGCCGCCCCCGCGGCCGAGCTGGCGGAGAACGCCGAGATCGTCCCCGGACGGGACGGGGAGGCGCTGGCCCTCCGCGGGCACGACCGGGCGGTGATCCCCGCGGCGCCGCAGCTCGTCCTCAGCCAGATCTTCGGGTTCAGCCTGGCCTTCTTCGTCCGGGTCGACGAGGAGCCCACCGGCGAGTGGCGCAGCCTCCTCTACAAGCCCGTGGCCGAGAACGACGCGCGGGGGCTCGGCCTCTGGCTGTACCCGGACGCGATGAGGCTGCGCGTCCAGTTGTTCACCGTCAAGGGCCCGGACTACGTCGACAGCACGGCCAGGCTGACCGTGGGGCAATGGGCGCACATCGCCTTCGTCGTGGACACCCGGGGCATGACCCTCTACGTCGACGGCGCGCACGACGCGGCCGTCGCGTTGGAACACCCCGTCGTCACCCCGGCCGGGCCCGTCTACCTGGGCAGGGAGCCCACCAAGCCCGGCTTCGGCGGCCTCCTCGACGACCTCCGCTTGTACGCCTCCCCGCTCGGCCAGGAGGCCGTCCGCGCCCTGGCCGACCAACCCGGCGGCTAAGGGGTGGCGCGGGCGAACGGGAACTCGCGTTCGACGCAGCCGCGCCGCGCCAGGTCGTCCGGGTACCGCGCCTGGTCCCCGCACTGGGCCGCCTTGGCGAGCAGCCAGACGAGCGTCCCGGCGCCGAGGAGGAGGGCGACCGCGGAGCAGACCACCCCCACGAGGGCGGGACGCCGGTCCGGGTCGCGCCGGACGAGGGACATCGTCCCCAGGACGAGCCCCACGAGCGCCGGGACCATGCCCGCGAAGCACGCGGTGAGCCCGACCAGACCGACGATTCCGAGCACCTGGGAGGTCCGGGCCAGAGTGCTCCGCACAGGCGGGGCAGGGGGCGAGTAGGTCCGGTACCCGGGCAGCGTCATTGCGTTCCTCCACGTGTCGTCCCCAGATTCCCGGAACCGCGTGGGGCCCGTGGTTCCGGGGAGTAAAGGTCCGTTAAGGAGATGCCACCGATCGGAGCAGGTGAACCGGGCATCTAGACTGGCGAACGTGCCTCTCCGTGACGGACGTTTGAGCCACGACCTCGATCCCTCCGACCGCGCTCCGCAGGACGCCTGCGGGGTCTTCGGCGTCTGGGTCCCCGCCGAACAGGCGGCCAGAGCCGAAGTGAGCAAGCTCACGTACTACGGCCTGTACGCGCTCCAGCACCGTGGGCAGGAGTCGGCGGGCATCGCTGTCAGCGACGGCTCCCGCATCGTCGTGTTCAAGGACATGGGCCTCGTCGCCCAGGTCTTCGACGAGTCGGTGCTGAACACCCTGCGCGGACACATCGCCGTCGGCCATTGCCGCTACTCCACGACCGGCTCGCCCACGTGGGAGAACGCGCAGCCCACGTTCCGGTCCACCGACGAGGGCGGGCTGGCGCTCGTCCACAACGGCAACCTGATCAACACGCCGGAACTGGCCGCGCGGCTGGCGCCCGGCGTGCTGACCGCCACGACCGACACCGAGGTCCTGACGGCGCTTCTAGCCACGCATGGCCTGACCGGCGCCGGAGGCGCTCCGGGGGGTGTGGGGGGTCGTCCCCCCACAGGTGACCTGACCGGCGCCGGAGGCGCTCCGGGGGGTGTGGGGGGTCGTCCCCCCACAGGTGACCTGACCGGCGCCGGAGGCGCTCCGGGGGGTGGTCCCTCCATGGGGGACACGGGCGGTGCGCTGGAGGCGGCGCGGGAGATCCTCCCGGCGGCGCGCGGCGCGTTCTCCCTGGTCTTCATGGACGAGGGGACGCTGTACGCGGCCCGCGACCCCGAGGGCATCCGCCCGCTCGTGCTCGGCGCCCTGGAGGACCGCGGCTGGGTGGTCGCGTCCGAGACGGCCGCGCTCGACATCGTCGGCGCCCGGTTCGTCCGGGAGATCGAGCCGGGCGAGATGGTCGCGATCGACGGTGACGGCGTGCGGTCCGAGCGGTTCGCCGAGCCGCGCCCGAAGGGCTGCCTGTTCGAGTACGTGTACCTGGCGCGGCCCGACACGACGATCGCCGGGCGCAGCGTGCAGGCCACCCGCGTCGAGGTCGGGCGCCGGCTGGCGCGCGAGCACCCCGTCGAGGCCGACATGGTCATCCCGACGCCGGAGTCGGGCACCCCGGCCGCGATCGGCTACGCCGAGGCGTCCGGCATCCCCTACGGCCAGGGCCTGGTGAAGAACTCCTACGTCGGCCGGACGTTCATCCAGCCGTCCCAGACGATCCGCCAGCTCGGCATCCGGCTGAAGCTGAACCCGCTGCGCGAGGCGATCGAGGGCAAGCGGCTGGTCGTGGTGGACGACTCGATCGTGCGCGGCAACACCCAGCGCGCCATCGTGGGGATGCTGAGGGACGCGGGCGCCGCCGAGGTCCACGTGCGGATCTCCAGCCCGCCCGTCGCCTGGCCGTGCTTCTACGGCATCGACTTCGCCACCCGCGCCGAGCTCATCGCGGGGAACCTGTCGGTGGAGGAGATCCGCGACTCCATCGGCGCCGACTCGCTCGGCTACATCTCCCTGGACGAGCTCATCTCCGCCTCGCACATCGCGAAGGACAACCTGTGCCGGGCGTGCTTCGACGGCCAGTACCCCATCCCGGTGGAGCAGGACGCCCGCGGCAAGCACCTGCTGGAGGCCACTCGATGACGGACCGCCCGACGACCTCCTACGAGGCCGCAGGCGTCGACATCGCGGCGGGCGAGCGCGCCGTCGAGCTGATGAAGTCCCGGGTGGCCCGGTCGCGGCGCCCCGAGGTCGTCGACGACGTCAGCGGGTTCGCCGGGCTCTTCGACGCCTCGGCGCTGCTGCGCTACAAGCGGCCCCTGCTCGCGACGTCCACGGACGGCGTCGGCACCAAGGTCGACCTGGCGCGGCGCCTCGGCGTCTACGACACGATCGGGCACGACCTGGTCGGCATGGTCATCGACGACCTCGCCGTGTGCGGCGCCGAACCGCTGTTCATGACCGACTACATCGCCTGCGGCAAGGTCGTGCCGGAGCGCGTCGCCGACATCGTCGGCGGGATCGCGGACGCGTGCGCCCTGGCCGGGTGCGCCCTCGTCGGCGGCGAGACCGCCGAGCACCCCGGCCTGCTGGAGGCGGACGAGTTCGACGTGGCGGGCGCCGGGACGGGCGTCGTGGAGGCCGACCGGATCCTGGGGCCGGAGCGCGTGGAGGCGGGTGACGTCGTGCTCGCCATGGCGTCGTCCGGTATCCACTCGAACGGGTACTCCCTCGTCCGGCACATCCTGGCGACGACCGACCTGACGCTGGAGACCCGGTCGCCGGAGCTCGACCGTCCGCTGGGGGAGGAGCTCCTCACCCCGACGCGCATCTACGCCAAGGACTGCCTGGCCCTGGCCGAGGCCGGCGGAGTGCGGGCGTTCGCTCACATCACCGGCGGCGGCTTGGCGGCGAACCTGGCCCGGTCGCTCCCACCGGGGGTGGACGCCGTGCTGAGCCGCTCGTCCTGGGAGGTCCCGGCGGTGTTCCGCCTCCTCCAGGCGCACGGCGAGGTGCCGCAGGCCGAGATGGACAAGACGTTCAACCTCGGCGTCGGCATGGCCGCGATCGTCGCGCCTGACCGCGCCGACGAGGCGCTCCGGCTGCTGGCGTCCCGCGGAGTGCCGTCCTGGACGCTCGGCGAGATCACCGAAGGCACCGGCAACGCGACCCTGCGCTGACCCCGGGGCGCTGACCTCGGGGCCTGCCGTCGCCCGGCGGGCTCCGGGGTACGTGGACGGCCCTGAGCGGAACGCTGAGCGACTCTCGGACCTGCCCGGCCACTCGGGGGTGGTGCGGCGGTCCTGGGGAGCTCATGGACGACTCAGCGAGATCGCCGAGCGGCGCGATCACCGACCGGCGAGATCAGGAGCCCCGGGCGCTCCGAGGCCATGACAAACGCCACCGCCCGGCGGTGCGGGCGGTGGCGTGCTGTCTGCCGGTCAACCGG
The DNA here is from genome assembly GCF_040492135.1 of Actinomadura sp. NPDC000600. Taxonomy (NCBI): domain Bacteria; kingdom Bacillati; phylum Actinomycetota; class Actinomycetes; order Streptosporangiales; family Thermomonosporaceae; genus Actinomadura; species Actinomadura sp. NPDC000600. The sequence goes on along the minus strand of NZ_JBEUPD010000006.1, from coordinate 97,470 downwards.
AGGTGCCGTCCTTGCGGGGCTCCGTGCCGTAGTCGTCGGCGTAGTCGGCGTACTTCTCGGCGAGCTCGTCATAGGAGTCTTCGCCGGAGTCGCTGACTCCTAGTTCATCCTTAAGGCGGTCGAGGTCCGTGTTGCCGGTGCTGTACTTGAGCTGCCGGGCAACCTTCACCTGCTTGGCCTTGGCTCGGCCGCGACCCATTGGCTCGACCCCCTCGATGGTCAGGGCTTTCGTGGGCCCATCAACGCGCGCGTGTACCACACGAACCGGTGCCTGATGAGCCATGCGTCAGTCACGGGTACAACCGTACCCGTTTTGCGCCTGGCTCGGTACATCGACGGTACGTGGCGGCGCTCCGGTTGCTGATAACAACAGTGTATCCGGTGGTCACGTCAACGTGCGAAGGCCACCGTGGGACGGTCGTACGCCGCCCCACGGCGGCCCTCACAACGGTTTTGCAACGGTCTAAACAGGTCTAGGAAGTCCACCCTCCAGACCGCGCCCTCCTGGAGCTCACCTGGTCTGCCCTGGATTTCAGAGGAGGATGCTCCGGAGCCGGCCGACCTCGGACATCCGGCGCTCCGCGAGGCGGTCGGCGGCCACCGCCGGCGGGACGCCCTCGTCGGAGGCCAGCGCGAAGATCTTCCGGGTGGTGTCGAAGATTCCGGCCGCGCGCGCCTTGGCGCGGTCGAAGTTGAAGCCCTCGATCTCGTCCGCGACCTGGATCACGCCACCGGAGTTCACCACGTAGTCGGGCGCGTACAGGATGCCGCGGTCGGCGAGGCGCTTCTCCACGCCCGAGTGGGCGAGCTGGTTGTTCGCGGCGCCGCAGACGATCCTGGCGGCCAGAACGGGCACCGTGTCGTCGTTCAGGGAGCCGCCCAGTGCGCACGGCGCGTACACGTCGAGCTCCGTACGGACCATGGCGTCGGCGTCGGCGACGACCTCCACCTCGGGGTGCAGCGCCCGGACGCGGTCGACGGCAGCCTCGTCCACATCGCAGATCACGACGTCCGCGCCGTCCTCGCGCAGGTGCTCCACCAGGCGGTGCCCGACCTTCCCGACGCCCTCCACACCGACTCGCTTGCCGCGCAGCGTTGGCGCTCCCCACACGGTCTCGGCCGCGGCCCGCATGCCCTGGAACACGCCGAACGCCGTGAGGATGGAGGAGTCGCCCGCGCCGCCGTGCGCGACCGTCCGTCCGGTGACGAAACGGCACTCGCGCGCGACGATGTCCATGTCCTCGCTGAAGGTGCCCACGTCGCAGGCCGTGTAGTACCGGCCGTTCAGCGACTGCACGAACCGCCCGTAGGCCCGCAGCATCGCCTCGGACTTGTCTGTGGCGGGGTCGCCGATGATGACGGCCTTTCCGCCGCCGAGGTCGAGCCCGGCCAGGGCGTTCTTGTACGCCATGCCCCGGGACAGGTTCAGCACGTCCGCGAGGGCCTCCTCCTCGGAGCCGTACGGGTAGAAGCGGGTGCCTCCCAGGGACGGGCCGAGCGCGGTGGAGTAGATGGCGATGATGGCGCGCAGGCCGCTGGCCTCGTCCTGGCAGAAGACGACCTGCTCGTGTCGGGGTTCGGTGCCCTTGTGGGGCGCCCCGAAGACATTAGGCACGGTAGTGCCCTCCTCTCTGTCTCTAAGATCAGCCTAGGGTGCGCGATGGCGCCACGCCCGACCGAATCTCATGTCACGATGCGATTCTCATGTCACGATGCGATGGTGCTTCCGTACGCGGCCTACCTACGGGTTTATGAACCGGTGACCGCCTTCCCGGAGCCCGCGCGGACCCTGTGGACGGTCTACGCCGACTCCAGGCGGCGTCCCAGGCGGATCCACGCGCTGGGGGTGGAGCACCGGGAGGCCGTGCTCAGGCTGACGGGCTCGCCGCCCGAGGTCGTCCCGGAACGGGAGAGCAGGGACGCCTACGTGCGCCGCCTGGAGGACATGATCTACGTATGCCCCTGGGGGACGCGGCTGCGGTCGTGGCTGGCCTTCGAGCGCTTCAGGGACGAGCACGCGGCGGGCGTGGCCGCGGCCTTCGTCCCGCCGCCCGTGTCCGAACGGGTGAGGGGCGATTTCGAGCAGTGGAAGAAGGGCGGCCGCTCCCTGCGCCCGCACATCCTGACGAGCACCTGGCACGTCCCGCTGGACTGGTTCGTCCCGTTCGCGCGCGGCGAGCGGTGCCTGATGCTCGGCACGCCGGGCACCGGGTACCGGGCGGACGACGCGGCCGACGAGGCGGCGGGCCACGGTTCGGCGACGGCCGCGCCCGCGCGGACCCTCGTCTACGTCACGTCGATGGGGGAGGCGCGCCGCCGGGTGGCGGCCGCGCTCCCGGTGGTGCGCGAGAACCTCGGCGACGGCACGGATGAGGTCTACCTCCTGTCGGCGGGCCGGCTGGAGACCCTCGGCCGCTGGCTCGGCGAGTTCCACCCCCGCGCGCTCGTGGAGCTCGACTACGGCGGGCTCGTCCACCTGCTGGACGATGCGACGCTCCGGACGGACGAGTCGGTCGCGGAGATGGCCGTGGCCCTCACCGGGATGGAGCGCGGTGAGGTCGAGCTGACCGTCGCGATGTACAAGCGTCTCCTCGCCCGCTGGCGCCCTGTACGGGCGCTCGAGGCCGCGAACTAAAACAAATTTCCCGAATCTGCGCGCGATACGACTATACGTGTCGCTAGAATCACGCAGCGTGACCCAGTGGCCACCCGAGACGCACGGCACCTTGCTCCCGCGGGGATGTTTGCACGCAACTACCGCCAGGAACTTGCTTGTTGCGCTGAGTGGTGGCAAGGTTACACGTTGTGATGTCATAGTGGCTCTTTCGGGCCATAGGGGACATCAGTGACCACGCGAGATCAATCGCAGGATCGCTGTCATCGGTCCACGGAGGAGAGGCCGCAAACATGTCAGCACGTACGCCAGAGGCCGAGCCCCTGCTGACGCCGGCGGAGGTGGCGACGATGTTCCGCGTCGACCCCAAGACCGTCACGCGCTGGGCGAAAGCGGGAAAGCTCACGTCGATCCGCACGCTCGGCGGGCATCGCCGTTACCGCGAGGCGGAGGTGCGGGCACTGCTCGCGGGAATACCGCAGCAGCGCTCGGAGTAGAGACTCCGACCGGCCGGGCTCCTGGGGAGCCCTCCGGACGCACACGGCACAAGAGGGGGGCGGCCAGGAGGCCCCCGAACGGACCTCGCGCCGGGATTCGTGCGGGGCCCCGATCGGTGGCCTCCTGGCCGACACGGGACCACGGTCATCCGAGAACCGTGTGTCCCAGACGCCAATCCCGCGTCGTCCTCGGAACGGGCGCCCCGAGCGCCCACCCCCGAGGACGACGCGGCGTCGGCCCGGGCAAGCGCGCCCGGCCTGCGGAGCGTGGCTAACGCGCTACCTATCTGGGGGTTGTGTCCGGTTGTGGACGCGGCCGAGTTGGATGTCCGAAACTCCGTGCACGTCAGGGCGATAACCCCAGGTCGGACGGCTACTGGTTCATCGCCGGCCGGCTACTGGCTCATCTCTTCTTGGGCCAGGCGGTCGAACAGGGCGCCCGTGCCCGGGTCGTGCCGGCCGGAGACGTGCATGATGACCACGAGCTGGTCGACCAGCAGCCGCTCCAGATCTGCGCGGGCCACGTCGCCGTTCTCCAGCCAGTCGAGGCCGGCGGTCTCCACGGTCGCCATCCAGCAGCGCAGCGTGATGCGCAGGATCGGCGGCGGAACGTCGATGTCCAGCGAGTGCAGGATCCGGTCCAGCAGCAGGCGGCGGATCCCGTCGACGATCTCGCCGGCCTCGCCCGAGCGGTCAGCGGGCCCGCCGCGCAGCAGCGCCGTGTACCCGGCCGCGTGGCTCTCCACGAAGTCGAAGTAGCGCTTCAGCGAGATCCGCAGCCGTTCGAGCGGCTTGCCCTCGGTGGGCGGTTCGAGCAGCACCGACAGCTGCTTGGCGGCACTGCCGAGCGCGGCGATGTACAGCTCGTTCTTGCCGCCGAAGTAGTGGTAGACCAGCGCCCGGGAGGCGCCCGCCTTCGCCGCGACGTCGTCGATCGAGACGTCCTCGGGCGAGCGCGTGCTGAACAGCTGCAGGGCGGCCTCGATCAGCTCGTCCCGCCGTTCGTCCACGCTGAGCCGGCGACGCCCGCGCCCGCCGCTCGGCCGGCCTCGCGCCTTCTCACCGGTCACCGCACGATCTCCCACCTGGGCAGGGTATCCGAGCACGGCGCGCGGAGGGCGCAACACCGAGCGCGCCGGCGGCGGTCTCCTCACCGGTTCCCGTCCCCGGGCGCCGGGAACGGGGGCATGATCGTTCCGGGCCCGCTGTGATCCGGAACACCACAGGCCCGAACCACCATTGTCGGATGCCCGTTACTCACTGTTGCGGCGGTATGGGGGGAAGGCGCGGCATCATGGCATCTCCTCCTGAGCGGAGGGCGGCGCGCCGAATCCCCCACCGGCGCGGCGCCGCGGCAGGTCCTGCAGGTCCCCCTGGACGGAGTGCCATGTCAGCTGATGAAGCAAACCCCCCGCACGACATGCAGGGGAAGGGTTCGGTGCCACGCCCGCGCACCGAGCCCTCTCCCGCACCGCGCGACGAGGGCAGGACGGTGCCCGCGCCGAAACCGACGATCCGCAATGTCGCCGAACGCGCCGGTGTGTCCAAATCGCTTGTCTCGCTGGTCATGCGGGGGTCACCGCACGTGAGCGAACGCCGGAGGCAGGCCGTCCTGCAGGCCGCCCGGGAGCTCGGCTACCGCCCGAACGCCGTGGCGCGCAGCCTGGTCGAGGGGCGCACCCGGCTGATCGGCGCCATCGTCGCCGACCTGCACAACCCGTTCTTCGCCGAGTTCCTCGACGGCCTCCAGGAGAGCCTGCACGGCGCGGGGCTGCGGATGCTGGTCGGCAGCGGCCGCTGGGACCCGATGTTCGAGGCCGAGGCGGTCGAGGCGTTCCTGGAGATGCGGGTGGACGGGCTGGTCCTGCTCAGCGTCGTCCCCGAGTCGCTCAAGGAGGCCGCCGCCAGCGTCCCCGTGGTGGTCGTCGGCGAGCGCGACGTCCACGGCGTCGACATCGTGGTGGACGACGACGAGCTCGGTGCGAGCCTCGCCGTCGACCACCTCGTCCAGCTCGGCCACCGGCGGATCGCGCACATCGAGGGGGCGCGCTCCACGACCGCGCGCTACCGCCGCGCCGGCTACGAGAAGGCGATGCGGCGCCACGGCCTCGACGACGAGATCGTCGTGGAGGCCGGCGACTTCACCGAGGACGGCGGCTACCGGGCCGCGGGCTCCCTGCTGCGCCGCGACGCCCGGCCGACCGCGATCTTCGCTCCCAACGACCTGGTCGCGACCGGGGCGCTGTCGGCCGCCGACGAGCTCGGCATGCGGGTCCCCGCGGACCTGTCCATCGTCGGGTACGACAACACCCACCTCGCGGCGATCCGGCACATCTCGCTGACCAGCGTCGACCAGCCGCGCCGCGACATGGGCCGGGTGGCCGCCGAGATGCTCACCGCCCGCATCGGCGACCCGTCCCGCTCCGCGCGCCAGAAGCTGGTCGTCCCGCACCTGGTGGTCCGCTCGACGACGGGACCCGCTCCCACCCCGTGACCCCGCCCCCACGCCGCCCCAGGGACGTCTCCCGCCCTCCCCTCGCTCCCGCACCACCCGCCGCCCTGGCACACGACGCGTGGCCCACACCCCCGGCTCGCGGACGTGCTCCGCGGCCAGGCGCTCCCAAGCTCCTCGGCGCTGCAGAACAGGGCAGCCCTCGTCGGCAATGCCCTGGCCGCGACGCCGCGCTCGGCAACACCGCGCCCCGTAACGCCGTCGGCCGTGACGTCACGACGCCGTGCTCGCAGCCCCCGCGCCGCGGCACCGCCGCGCCCTCCGACGCCGTGGGATGTGAGGCCGTCGGCCGTGCGCCGTGGAACGTGAGGGCGTGCTTCGTGAGGGCGTGGCTGTGACGCGAGGATCGTGCTCACATAATCGGGCACTCTTCTTAAGCCGCGGGGCTGTGTGGGCGTGGCGCTGTGGGGCGTGAAGCCGGGGTTCTTCGCGGCGTGGCGTTGGCGGCTAGGGCGCTGGCCCGGTATGGCGGGGGTACGGGGACGGTCGATCGTTTCTCGAACCGGTGCGTGGCGGGTAAGGGCCCGGCCAAGGCTGCCGCATTCGCGGGGACGGGGCCCGCGGCCAGGTGGTTAATGGGACTTCACCGTCGGCGGGCGGTCCCGGGCGGCCTCGCGGTAGGCCTCCGGGGCGGTCCGCCGGCGGTCGGGTCAAGGGTCTGTCCAGCCAGGGGGTAATGCTCGTGCGTGATCCGGAACTGGTGTCGTGCGCGCAGCGCGCGGCGAGCGAATTGGAACGCGCGTGGTCGGAGTGGCGGCACGCGCGCGGCCTCGCCGAGCAGGTGTCGGAGTCCGTCGCCAGCTACGTCGCCCATTCGATCGACCACCCGTGGGGCCGTCCCCGCGTGGTCCTCGGCCTGGACGCGGACGAGGCGCGCGCCCTCGCGGCCCTGCTGGGCAAGGAGGACCCGCTGCGCGGCTGACCCCCCCCGATTCCGCCGACTCCGTTTGACGAACCTGCGCGGGTGTGCAGACTGTCAGGGTCGGTAACGAAGTCATCACGGAGGAATCGGCCTGTGCGGATCAATCGAGGCGGCCCCGCGGTCGCCGGTATCGCGCTGTGCCTGGGCGCGCTCGTCGCGTGCAACGGTTCCTCCGGGACGTCCGGCGGCGGTGAGGCGGCCGGGCCGCCGACCGCCGGGGCGGCGTCCCCGGGCGGGTCGAAGGGCGGCGAGTCGCCCGCGTCCGCCAAGGGGGACCCGGCGGCGCTGGACGGCAAGGTGATCGTCATCGATCCGGGGCACAACGGCGGGAACGCCGCCAACCCGTCGGCGATCAACCGGCAGGTGAAGATCGGCAACGGCAGCAAGGCGTGCGACACGACCGGCACCGAGACCAAGGCCGGCTACGCGGAGCACGCCTTCACCTGGGACGTGTCGAAGCGGCTCGCCGACCTCCTGCGCTCCCGGGGCGCGAAGGTCACGCTGACCCGCAAGGACGACAAGGGCGTCGGCCCCTGCGTGACCGACCGTGCCGCGGTCGGCAACCGGCTCAAGGCCGACGCCGCGCTGTCCATCCACGCCGACGGGGCGTCCCCGTCCGGCCACGGCTTCCACATCATCGAGCCGCTGTCCATCGGCCGGAACGCCGACATGGTGTCCGACTCCGCCGAGCTGGGCGAGGCGCTCCGGAACGCCTACCACGAGGGCACCGGCATCCCGTACTCCAACTACCTCGGCAAGAATGCCATCGACCGGCGCGACGACCTCGGCGGCCTCAACATGTCGACCGTGCCGAAGGTCTTCATCGAGTGCGGCAACATGCAGAACGCGGACGACGCGGAGAAGCTGTCCAGCGCGTCCTTCCGGCAACGCATCGCCGAGTCTCTGGCCAAGGGCTTCCAGACGTATATGCAGTGACATTGCATTTCTCTCCTCCTTCGGGCCTTGGCGGCCCTCCATCGTCGAGAAATGCGGGCGATCGCTGGCATCGCTCCGGCTCGCCTTGCGGCTCGCTGCGCGATCAGGTTCTTGCTTCGCTTGAACCTGCCTTCGGACGCGATCGCAACCTTTCGGTCGTTGTCAGTTGCGGTTAGAGCCTGGTCCGTCCGCGCTGGTGGGTTTTCGCGGGGTGTCCCGGTCGGGCTCCCATGTCCGGGTGATACAGCCTGGTCCGTGCGCTGGTGGGTTCGCGGGGTGTCCAGGTCGGGGGTGACCGGCGATCCGGGACGTGTGGTGCGCGCTCAGCGGGCAGGATGGGCGGATGCGTGATCTTCGTCGTGTGCGTGAACTGCTGCTCGGGTCCGGCTACACCGTGGCGGGGGTGCGCGGGGCGCTCGGCCCGGTCGCGGGCGGGGCGCTGGCGCGTGACGAGATCGTGCCCGCGTTGCGGGCAACGGCCGGCGGGTCGCCGGTCGAGGTGCTGACCCGGCTGTTCTGGCTCCAGGTGCCCGTTCCCGAGGGCGCCGTCGCCGTGGACGATCTCACAGCGGCGGGGCTCGCGGAGGCGTCCGGCGGGCAGGTGCGGGCGCTGCTGCGCGTCGAGCCGCTGGAGGCCGTGGACGGTGACGGGCACGCCGGTTACGCCGTCTCCGATCTGAAGGTCCGGCCCGGCGATGGACGCGTCCCGGCGGACGATCATGTCGTGGGCACGGGCGGCGCGTCGGCGAACCTGGCGCAGCTGGTTGTCCACAGGCCTGTGGACAACGTGCTCGATCTGGGCACGGGTTGCGGCGTCCAGGCGGTGCACGTGGCGGGGCGCTCCCCGGGCGCGCGCATCACCGCGACGGACGTGAATCCGCGGTCGCTGGAACTGGCCGCGATGAGCTTCGCGCTGTCCGGCGTGGACGGCGCGGAACTGCTGCGCGGGTCGCTGCTGGAGCCGGTCGAGGGCCGCCGGTTCGACCTGATCGTGTCGAATCCGCCGTTCGTCGTCGCGCCGCCCGGCGACCGGCGGTTCGCCTACCGCGAGTCGGGGATGGCGGGTGACGACTTCTGCCGGCGGCTCGTCCGGAGCGCCTCGCGGTACCTGAACGACGGCGGATATTGCCAGCTCCTGGCCAACTGGCTGCATGTCGAAGGGGTCCCGTGGGAGGAGCGCGTCGGCGCGTGGATGGACGGCTGCGACGCGTGGATCGTCCAGCGCGACGTCCAGGATCCGGCGGAGTACGCCGAGTTGTGGCTGCGGGACTCCTGCGAGGCGGGCACGCCCGAGTACCGCGCCCGGTACGAGGCGTGGCTCGATCACTTCGAGCGGGAGAACGTCACCGGGATCGGGTTCGGCTGGATCACGTTGCGGCGCAGTGAGCGTCCGGCCGTCCGGATCGAGGAGCTCCGGCACGCCGTCGAGCAGCCCGTCGGCGCGTACGCGCACGAGGTACTGGACGGCCTCGCGAAGGCCGACGAGTTTTCCACAGCCTGTGGACGACTGCTCGCGGCGGCGCCAGGTCTCGTCCAGGAGCAGATCGGCCCGCCCGGCGCCGAGGACCCGGAGCGGATCGTGCTGCGGCAGGCGCGGCGGCTCCGCCGCGCCGCCGGTGTCGGGACGGTCGAGGCCGCCCTCGCCGGGGTCTGCGACGGCACCCTGCCCCTCGACCGGCTCCTCGACGCCATCGCGCAGCTCACCGGAATGGACGCGGGCGAGGTCCGCGCGCACGCCGACGCCGTCCTGCCGGAACTGATCGCCGACGGCTTCTTCGTCTAGTGCGCGTACGCGAACACCGGCCGGGTCGCCGGGGCAGGGCCGGCCCGCCGGAGGTCAGCCTCGCGCGTCGTCGAGGGTGCGGAAGGCGCTGCCGCGCAGGCGGCGCGCCAGGTCGCGGTTGACGCGGTGCGCCCAGAGCGGACCACCGTAGATCATCCCGGTGTACCCCTGGACGAGGGTCGCGCCCGCCCGGACGCGCTCCCACACGTCGTCGGCCGTCTCGACGCCGCCGACCGAGACCAGCGTGAGCCGCCCGCCCGTACGCGACCGCAGCCGGCGCAGGACCTCCAGGGACCGCTCCCGCAGCGGCGCGCCCGACAGCCCGCCGGTCTCCTTGACCAGCGCGGGCGGGCTGAGCAGGGCGTCGCGGCCGATGGTGGTGTTGGTCGCGATGATGCCGTCGAGGCCGAGTTCGAGGGCGAGGTCGGCCACGGCGTCGACGTCGTCGTCCGCCAGGTCCGGCGCGATCTTCACCAGCAGCGGGACGCGGCGCGCGGACGAGCGGTCGGCGGCCTCCCGCACGGCCGTCAGCAGCGGCCGCAGGTGCTCCACGGCCTGGAGGTTCCGCAGGCCGGGCGTGTTGGGGGAGCTGACGTTGACGACGAGGTAGTCGGCGTGCGGGGCGAGCCGCTCGGTGCTCGCGACGTAGTCGGCGGCCGCCGAGGCCTCCGGGACGACCTTCGTCTTGCCGATGTTGGCGCCGACGACGGTCCCCGGCGCCCGCCGGGCGAGCCGCCGCGCGGCGGCCTCGGAGCCCGCGTTGTTGAAGCCCATCCGGTTGATGACCGCCCGGTCAGGAACGAGCCGGAACAGCCGCGGGCGCGGGTTGCCGGGCTGCGGGCGCCCGGTCACCGTCCCGATCTCGACATGGCCGAACCCGAACGCGCCGAGCGCCGCGAAGGCGACGGCGTCCTTGTCGAACCCGGCGGCCAGCCCCAGCGGGCTCGGGAAGTCGAGCCCGAACGCGCGGACCGCCAGCGCGGGGTCGCGGGGCGCGAGCAGCCGCCGCAGCAGCGGCACCGCGCCGGGCACCGCCTGGATCGCGTGCAGCGCCCGCAAGGTCAGATGGTGGACGGTCTCCGCTGGGACCCGGGAGATGACCAGTGAGAACAGGAGTCGATACATCGCCGACCAGTATCCCAGCCATGCCGCCGGGAATTCGGTTGAGGGCCCGCCGAGCCGCTGCCTACCCTGACCGCATGCTGGTCAATGCCGAGGCCACCGCCTGGTGGCCCACTCCGCAGCGTGTCTACCGCGACCGTCCCGCCGGCGGGTCCGGCCGGGACGCGATCCGCGTCTGAGCTGCACGCTCCCGCGCGGCCGGACCTGGGTGCGAACGAAGACCACACCCAGCCGAACGGGAGAACCTCATGTCCAAGAGCCGGGGCCGGAACGGCATGCTCGGCGTAGGCGGCCAGCGCAGGAACCTGTCGCGCGGAGAACTGCGCGGCGGAAAGGCGCAGGCGGCCGGCGGCGACGCCCGAACCGCGGCCGAGAAGAAGAAGGAACTGCTCCGCAAGATGCGCGAGCGCAACGAGCAGCGCACCTCCGACAACGAGTAGCACCAGACCGCGCCGGTCTCCTCCGGGGGCCGGCGCGGTTCAGCATCGGGAATCAGCGCCCTCGGAAGGTTCGGCGGAGTTGGAGGCGTGCGTCTCGGGCCGCCTCTCGCATTGTGCGTCGGGTGGCGCGGAGCGGGTCGCGGATTGTGATCCGCCAAGTCGAGCGGACGCCGTGGCCTATCGGGCGTAGAACGTTCGTCCGTGTCCAGCGTGCCGGGGTGACGACCAGGACCCGCACCGGGACGACGACCAGCGTCCGCCAGAGCCATCGGAGGATCCGGGCGGCGAGGCGCCACGCCCCCACGGCCCCGGCGACGACCGGTGCCAGCAGGTGGCGCCACACGGTCCGCGCGGGCACGACGATCAGGACGTGTCCGAGCCAGGCCAGGAAGCGCCCGATCAGCCGCCATGACCACACCACGGCCGCGGCGAAGGCGCGCCAGCCGGATGCGAGCACGCCGCCGAGCGCGCCCAGGACGGTGAGGGTGCCGCGGCCGAGCCAGGTGAGACCGGCCCAGAGGGTGCGGGCCAGCCAGGCGATGCCGAGCAGCGGCGGCCGCAGGACGTACCGCCACAGCAGCACGGCCGGCAGGACCACGAGGACGCCCAGCAGCAGGCCGATGCCCTTGAAGAGCAGCCCGAAGCCGCGCCCGAGGATGCCGAGGAGCCACATGAGCCCTCGGCCGAGCGCCTGCAGCGGACGGAGCAGCAGGAACGCGAGCAGTCCCCCGAGGCCGCGTCCGATCAGGGAGAGGAGCCGGCCGATCGGCGCGATCAGGACCCGGTGGATCCACCGGGCCAGCCGTCCCGTCCCGCGCCCGAACCACCGCAGGAAGCCGAGGACCACGACGACGGCGAACCAGCGCAGCGGCCGGACGACGAGGAGGCCGACCAGCGCGGCGACCCCGCGGCCGATTGCGGCCAGGAGCCGTCCGGCAGGGGTGAGCAGCCACCGGTACAGCGCGAGCCAGGCGCCCCGCAGCAGCCGGCCGAGCAGGCGGGCGAACCGGCCCGGGGCACGCATGAGAGCGTTCCACGCGGCCCGGACGCCGCGGGCCGTCAGCACGACCAGGTCCCAGCCGAACCGCAACGGGATCACGACGATCAGCGCCAGCACGCGGGCGGGGACGACGATCCACGCCGGACCCGGCCTCGTCGTGCCCCGTTCGGCGGGGCGGTCCTTCGTCAGGTCGACCGGGGCCGCTGAGTCGTTTCCGGTGGTCACCGCAGCCTTCCTCGTTCCCGCCCCGCTTGCAACGGCGCATGCATGTGACTCGACGCGCGGGCGTCCGGTTCCCGGGGGTTGAACCCGTTACGTGGGGTTCACCGTATTGCTCCTCGATCCGGGAGAGCGGCGGCTCCACCTCGATCGACGTGCGGGACCTGGAACCGGAGCCGGGGCCCAGAACGACCTGGAGGACACGACATGAAATTCCCACGTTGGGCGATCCCCGCTGCGGCCGCCCTCACGGCGTCGGGACTTGTGCTGACCGCGTGCGGGCAGGAGAAGGCCGGGGGGAAGCAGAACGCCGCGGGCTCCCAGGCACAGGCGAAGCCGTCGGCCGAACCGTCCGAGTCGCCGGCCCCCGAGCCGACGGTGCTGGAGGTCGCCAGCGTCACCAAGCTCGGCAGGGTCGTCACCGACGGCAAGGGCATGACCCTCTACCGCTTCGACAACGACACCGCCCGCCCGCCCGCGTCGACCTGCGCGGGCGCCTGCGCCAAGGCATGGCCGCCCGTGTGGGCGGGCCAGGGCGACACCGAGGTCAAGGGCGTCCAGCAGTCGCTGGTCGGCAAGGTCAAGCGCCCGGACGGCAAGTGGCAGGTCACGCTCGGCGGGTGGCCGCTCTACCGGTTCGCCAAGGACCTCAGCCCCGGCGACACGAGGGGCCAGGGGGTGGGCGGCACCTGGTACGCCGCGGCGCCGACCGGCAAGAAGGCGGCCCCGCTCAAGCAGGCGAACGGCAACCGCTGGAAGGGCTGGACGGTCGTCAAGGCCAAGCGGGACCCGAAACTCGGCCTGATCCTGACCGACGGCAAGGGCATGACGCTCTACCGCTACGACAAGGACAAGAACAAGCCGCCGACGACCAACTGCTTCGGCTCGTGCAAGAAGGCATGGCCGCCGGCCGTCTTCAACGGCTGGAAGCACCTCAAGCTCGAAGGCGTCTCCAAGAAGGTCGTCAATTTCATCGAGCGCAAGGACGACGGCAAATGCCAGCTCACCATCGACGGCTGGCCCATGTACTACTACGAGCAGGACAAGCAGCCCGGCGACACGAAGGGCCAGGGCGTCGGCGGGGTCTGGTGGGCCACCACCCCGACCGGAAAGAAGGCGGCCGGCACGGGGTCGGGCTCCGGCACCGGTGACGGCGGCGGAGGCGGCGGTTACGGGTCGGGCGGCGGTTACTGAGCCGCCGGCGCGCCACACCCGCCCACAGGACCAACCGTCCACACAGGCGAAGGCGCGGAGGGCACGCGGGTCGGTCGGGGTCCGCGCTCTCTCCGCGCCTTCTTCATGCACGCCTACTTCACACCCCGCCTTCCCGCCCTCCGCCTTCCCACCCCGGATCTTCCCGCCCCTGACCTTCATGTATCGCTCTTAACGAGTCGGCCTTCAGGCTCTGAATTCCGCGCGCCGACCTTCACGCCCGGACCATGGCCGCGCCATCCCCTGATCAAGATCCTTTGCCTTTCGATTACTCTCCGGATCTCGACACTCACGTAATCCGGTGGTCGAATGGGGGGCCAATCCCGCCGAGGGGGCGGCCCGGCGAAGTGCCCGCAACCCGGTGGGGGTTTCGGGAGGCCCCATGGTCGAGCGAGTCGATCGAGCGGAGAGCGAGGCGGAACCCGCCCGGCACCGGACGAGGGTGGCCGGACGGCACGGTCCCGCGGAGCGGGCACGATCGGCATGGCCGCGGGGGCGATCGGCAGGACCGCGGCGGCGATCGGCAGGGCACAAGCATCGAGCCGCATGGCCGAGGGCCGCGATGGCGCTGGCGCTGCTGGCCGGCGGGCTGACCGCCTGCGGGGACGGCGGCGGCGCGCCGAAGCTCACCTGGTACATCAACCCCGACAACGGCGGGCAGGCGGCCATCGCGAAGTCCTGCACGCAGGCCGCGGGCGGACGGTACCGGATCGAGACGTCCCTGCTGCCGAGCGACGCGACGCAGCAGCGCGAGCAGCTGATCAGGCGGCTGGCGGCCAAGGACTCCGGGCTCGACCTCATGAGCCTCGACCCCGTGTTCGTGGCGGAGGCCGCCAACGCCAAGTTCCTGCGCCCGTTCACCAGGAGCGAGGCCGCGCCGCTGACCGAGGGCGTGTTCGCGCCCGCCGTGCAGAGCTCGATGTGGGAGGGCAAGCTCTACGCGGCGCCCTTCTGGGCCAACACGCAGCTGCTCTGGTACCGCAAGTCGGTGGCGAAGAAGGCGGGCATCGACCCGAACGCGCCCGGCTTCACCTGGGACAAGCTCATCGACGCGGCCGTCCGCACGAACACGACGATCGGCGTGCAGGGCAACCGGTACGAGGGCTACATGGTGTGGATCAACGCCCTGATCGCCTCGGCCGGGGGCCGGATCATCAGCGGTGCCGAGAAGGGCGACGACGCGAGCATCGACATCGACTCGCCGGCCGGCGGGCAGGCGGCGTCGATCATCCGGAAGCTCGCCCGGTCCTCCGCCGCGAGCCCGACGCTGTCCACCGACATCGAGGAGCAGTCCCGGGCGACGATCAACGGCGCGCGCGGCGGCTTCCTGCTCAACTGGGGTTACGTCTGGCGCGCCGAGAAGGGCGACGCCGACGCCGGCGCGATCGGCAAGGACATCGTCGGCGACCTCGGCTGGGCGCGCTACCCGGCGGTCGACCCGCAGCAGCCGAGCCGGCCGCCGTTCGGAGGGATCGAGATCGGCGTCGGCGCCTACAGCGAGCACCAGGACCTCGCGGTCGAGGCGACCCGGTGCATCACCTCGCCGGCGAACATGAAGCGGTACATGCTCGACGAGGGCAACGTCGCCGCACGCCCGGCGATCTTCGACGATCCCGACATCCTCAAGGAGTTCCCGATGGCCCCGCTGATGCGGGACTCCATCGCCTCGGCCGCGCCCCGTCCGGCCACCCCCTACTACGCCGACATCTCCGGCGCCATCCAGAACCGCTGGCATCCGCCCGCGTCGGTGAACCCCGCGACGACGCCGCGCCGGTCCGCGGAGTTCGCCCGGGCGGTCCTCGGCGGCGAGGCGCTGCTGTGAGGGAAGGCCCTGAAAGGAAGGTGTCCGGATGACGTCCGCAGAAACGGCACCGAAGCTCGACCGGTCCGCCGGCGCCCCCGCTCCCGCCCGCGCGGAGATCTCCGACCGCGGCCGCGCGGAGCGCAGGCTCGGGCTGCTGCTCTCGCTGCCCGCCGTGGTGGTGATGCTTCTGGTCACCGCATACCCGCTGATCAATGCCGTGTACGAGTCGCTGTTCAGCTACCGGATCACCGCGCCGGACGACCGGCGCTTCGTCGGCCTCGGCAACTACGCGACCGCCCTGTCGGACGCCCTGTTCTGGCAGACGGTGCTCACCACCCTGATCATCACCGTGGCCACGGTGGGGGTGGAGCTGGTGATCGGGTTCGCGCTCGCGATGGTGATGCACCGCGCCGTCTTCGGGCGGCGGACGGTGCGGACCGCGATCCTGCTGCCCTACGGGATCGTCACGGTCATCTCCGCGTTCGCCTGGAAGTACGCCTTCGACGTCCAGTCGGGGTTCGTCAACTCCTGGTTCGGGCTCGGCGACTTCGCCTGGTTCTCCGACCGCTGGGCGGCGCTCTTCGTGATCGTCCTGTCGGAGATCTGGAAGACGACGCCGTTCGTGTCGCTGCTGCTGCTCGCCGGGCTGGCGCAGGTCCCGGCCGACCTCGGCGAGGCCGCCACGGTGGACGGCGCGACGGCGTGGCAGCGGCTGAAACGGGTCACGATCCCGAACATGAAGGCCGCGATCCTCGTCGCGGTGCTGTTCCGGACGCTCGACGCGTGGCGGATCTTCGACAACGTCTTCATCATGACGTCCGGCCAGGAGAAGACCCAGGTGCTGTCGTTCCTGACCTACCAGCAGATCATCACCCGGACCGAACTCGGCCTCGGCAACGCGGTCGGGGTGCTGCTGTTCCTGTCGGTGGTGCTGATCGCGGCCGTGTTCATCAAGGGGTTCCGGGTGGACCTCTCCCAGGTGCGAGGTGACCGCTGATGGAGTCGGCGCGCTCGAAGTGGCTGTGGATCGTCGCCTCGCTGCTGATCCTGGTGTGGACGGCGTTCCCGATCGTGTGGATCGTGATGCTGTCGTTCAAGCAGCCCAGCGAGATCGGCAACGTCCAGGGCTTCTTCCCGAAGACATGGACGTGGGACAACTACGAGACGGTCTTCAAGACCGACCTGTTCACCTCGGCACTGATCAACTCGATCGGCATCTCGCTGATCGCCACGTTCGTCGGGGTGGTGTTCGCGACCCTGGTGGCCTACGCCATCGCGCGGCTGGAGTTCCCCGGCAAGCGGCTGATCCTGTCGTTCGCGCTCGCCATCGCGATGTTCCCGGTGGTGTCGCTGGTCGGGCCGCTGTTCGACCTGTGGCGCAACATCGGGCTCTACGACACCTGGCCCGGCCTGATCATCCCCTACATCTCGTTCGCGCTGCCGCTCGCGATCTGGACGCTGTCGGCGTTCTTCCGCGAGATCCCCTGGGAGATGGAGCAGGCGGCGCAGGTGGACGGGGCCACCAGCTGGCAGGCGTTCCGCAAGGTGATCGTCCCGCTGGCCGCGCCCGGCGTGTTCACCGCCGCGATCCTGACCTTCTTCTTCTGCTGGAACGACTTCGTCTTCGGGATCTCGCTGACCTCCACCGACCGGGCCCGTCCCGTCCCGGCGGCGCTGGCGTTCTTCACCGGCGAGTCCTACTTCGAGCAGCCCACCACCGCCATCTGCGCCGCCGCCGTCGTCGTCACGGTCCCGGTCGTGATCATCGTCCTGGCGTTCCAGCGCCGCATCGTGGCCGGGCTGACGTCCGGCGCCGTCAAAGGCTGAGAGGAAACCATGGCCGCCATCACCATGAAGAACATCGTCAAGCGGTACGGCGACGGTTTCCCGGCCGTGAACGACGTCTCCCTGGACGTGCGGGACGGCGAGTTCATGATCCTGGTCGGGCCGTCCGGCTGCGGCAAGTCCACGCTGCTGCGGATGATCGTCGGGCTGGAGGACATCACGTCCGGCGAGATGGTCATCGGCGACCGGGTCGTCAACAAGGTCGCGCCGCGGGAGCGGAACCTGTCGATGGTGTTCCAGAACTACGCGCTCTACCCGCACCTCAGCGTGTTCGAGAACATCGCCTTCCCGCTCCGCCTCGCCAAGGTCGCCGACGACGAGGTGCAGCGGCGGGTGAAGGAGACCGCCGACCTGCTGGAGCTGACCGAGCACCTCGACCGCAAGCCCGCGAACCTGTCCGGCGGGCAGCGGCAGCGGGTCGCGATGGGCCGCGCGATCGTCCGGCAGGCGGACGCGTTCCTGTTCGACGAGCCGCTGTCGAACCTGGACGCCAAGCTGCGCGGGCAGATGCGGACCGAGATCTCCCGGCTCCAGCGGCGCCTCGGCGTCACCACCGTGTACGTCACGCACGACCAGACGGAGGCGATGACGCTCGGCGACCGGGTCGCGGTGCTGCGCAAGGGCGTCCTCCAGCAGGTCGGGAGCCCGCGGGAGCTGTACGAGGAGCCGGTCAACCTGTTCGTCGCCGGGTTCATCGGCTCGCCTTCGATGAACTTCCTGCCCGCGTCCGTGGACCGCGCCGCGGACGGCGTCTTCCTGGAGACGCCGCTCGGGCGGTTCGAGCTGCGCGACGCGCGCAAGGCGGCCGCGATCGGCGACCGCTCGGTCGTGCTCGTCGGGATCCGCCCGGAGCACTTCGAGGACGCCTCGCTCGTCGGCGAGGAGAAGCAGGCGCGCGGCAGCCTCGTCCGGGTCCGGGTGGACGTGACCGAATGGCTCGGCAACGAGCTGTACGCCTACGTCCCGTACGAGGCGCCCGCGGACCTCACCGCCCAGTTGCGCGACCTGTCCCGGGAGCTCGACGGCGACCAGCTGCGGACCCAGGCGGTCGTGGCGCTGGACGCGGCCAGCCTGATCGCGCCGGGACGCGAGGCGGAGCTGTGGATCGACACGACGCGGGTGCACCTGTTCGACCCGTCCACCGGCGAGAACCTCACCCGCGACGAGGAGCGCGTCGCGCAGCTCGACCGCCTCGCGGAGGAGTCGCGCGCCGCCCACCGGGAGGCGCAGCGCGAACCGGCGGCCGAGGGCGCGTCCGGGACGTCCGTCGCGGGCCCCTGAGCCGATGCACTTCGTCTTCACCCCGCCCGGCGAGTCGGCGGCCGGCCTGCTGGACCTCCCGTGGGCCGAGCCGCTCGGCGACTGGGACGATCAGCGGCTGGTGGAGATCAGGCAGCGCGGCCTGTCCCGGCACACGGTCCGGTTCGTGGCCGAGGGCGGGGCCGTCTACGCGATGAAGGAGCTGGACGCGCGGCTGGCCCGCCGCGAGTACCGGCTCCTTCGGCGGCTCCGCGAGCTGGGCCTGCCCGCGGTGGAGGTCGTCGGCGTGGTCGTGGACCGTCCCGGCCTGGACGCGATCCTCGTGACGCGCTTCCTCGATTTCTCCTCGTCCTACCGCGCGCTGTTCGCCAACGCGCGGTACGGGCATCCCACCGACCGGCTCCTGGACGCCCTGGTGGAGCTCCTCGTCCGGCTGCACCTGGCTGGTTTCATGTGGGGCGACTGCTCGCTGTCCAACGTCCTGTTCCGCATGGACGCCGGAGCGTTCGCCGCCTACCTGGTGGACGCGGAGACCGCGGAACTGCACCCGTCCCTCAGCGAGGGGCAGCGCGGCTACGACCTCTCCCTGGCCCGCGAGCGGATCGCCGGTGAGCTGTTCGACCTGGCCGCCGCGGGGACGCTCCCCGAGGAGGTCGACCCCATCGACGTCGCGGACGACACCGTCCGCCGCTACCGGGGGCTGTGGGACGAGCTGACCCGCGAGGAGGTGCTGCGTCCCGACGAGCAGCGCTTCCGCATCGCCGAGCGCCTGCGCCGCATCAACTCGCTCGGCTTCGACGTGGACGAGGTGGAGCTGGTGGACGCCGGGCCGTCCGGCGCACGGCTGCGCGTCCGGACCCGCGTGGCCGAGCCAGGGCACCACCGCCGCATCCTCATGGCCCGCACCGGGCTGGACGCCCAGGAGAACCAGGCCCGCCGCCTCCTCAACGACATCGCCGCCTTCCGCGGGCACCTGGAGCGCGTCCACGGCGGCCCGGTCCCCGAGGTGGTGGCGTCGAACCGCTGGCTCGCCGAGGTGTACGAGCCGGTCGTCACCGCGGTCCCGCCCGACCTGCGCGACCGCCTGGACGACGTCGAACTGTTCCACGAGGTGCTCGAACACCGCTGGTTCCTGTCCGAGAAGGCGGGCCGCGACGTCGGAACGTCGGCGGCGGCCCGCGACTACCTCACCTCCGTCCTGCCCGAGGTCCCCGAGGACCTGACAGAGACCGGACGCGCCCCTGACACGAGCGGTTGATCCTTCTGGCACGATCGAGGGCATGTACGAGCGCTTCGCCCACGAGTACGCCATCCATGCCGAGGACAGCGCCTACAACGCCCTCTACGACCGTCCCGCCGTGCTCGGCCTCGCGGGGGACGTGGCCGGCCTCACCGTCTTCGACGCCGCCTGCGGCCCCGGCCTCTACACCCGCGAACTGCTGGACCGCGGCGCCCGCGTCGCCGGCTGCGACGTCAGCCCCACCTTCGTCGGCATGGCCCTCGAACGCACCGGAGGCCGCGCCGACCTGCGCGTCCACGACCTGTCCACGCCGCTGACCTGGATGCCCGACGCCTCGGTCGACCTCGTCGTGTTGGCGCTGGCCCTGCACTACTTCGACGACCGCGTCGCGCTGCTGAAGGAACTGCGCCGCATCCTGGGCAAGGGCGGCGCCCTCGTCCTCTCCACGGAGCACCCCATGGCGGGATGGCTCCGACTGGGCGGCTCCTACTTCGCCGAAGAACCGGTGGAGGAGTCGCTGAGCCCCGAGCGCGACTGGCCGATCCGGGCGTGGCGGCGTCCCCTGACGGCGATCTGCGCCGAGTTCCGCGCGGCCGGGTTCCTCATCGAGGAGCTCGTGGAGCCGCGTCCCGTCCCCGAGATGGCCCACCGCTACCCCGAAGACCACGCGAAACTGGAGGAGTCGCCCGCCTTCGTGGCCTTCCGCCTCGTCCCCGCACGCTCCTGACCGCCCGCGGCGGCACGGCCCGGCTCGGCGGGTTCAGCCGACCGGATCGTCCTGGACGTTGAGGGGGCGGCAGCCGTGGTGGTCGCTTCCGGACGCGAGGCCGTCGCGGCGCACCAGGTGGTCGGTCCCGTAGCCGCGGCGCTGCTGGTAGGCCCAGTAGGCGCGGCGGTCGGGGCCCGTCCACTGCTCGAAGACCAGTACTTCGCGCACGTCGGCGCCGCCGCTGGCCTTGATGACGAGATCGCCGGGGAGCAGCGACGCCATCGGGATCCGCCGGCAGTAGGACGCCTCGAGGAGCGCCGAGTTGGGGCCGGGCTTCGGCAGTCCGAGCGCCATGGACGCGTAGCCCGAGCCGTCGGTCCGGTAGCCGTGGTAGCCGGCGTTCTGGTCGTAGGGCACCCGCTTGGCGCCGTGCGGGTGCCAGGCTTGGGCCCGCACGAGGACTTCGTGGCGGCTGATCCCCTTGGCGGCCGGCCGGGCCGTCCCGGACGGCCGCTCACGCGCGGCCCCGGCCACCGGCGGCGTCTGGAGCGCCGCCCCGAGGGCCACTCCGGCGCTCCCGGCGACGAGCGTGCAACCCGCGACGGCGCCGAGGAAGAGCAGCCGCCGCGAGCGCGTCCGACCGCCCCCTGACAGCTCCCCGGCACCCGGTTCGGCAGGTCCCAACTCGCCGCCGACCCCGGGGACGCCGACGAGCTCTGCACGGTCGGGCTCTGCATGCTCGGCGGGCTCTGCGCGGTCGGCGGACTCCGCGTGGTTCGGTTCGTCGGGTGCCGTGGCGGCGGCGGGGGTTTCGGACGGGGACACCGGGCGGTTTTCGGACGCGGATTCCGCCGCGGCCGGGGCCGAGCGCCTGGCCTCGTCCGCCACCTCCCACAGGACCGAAAGGCGGCGCGCGTCGGCGCCGCAAAGGTCCGCGAGCGAGGTGACGGCGTCGGCAGGGATCCACGTCTCGCCGCTGAGCCACCGGCCCCAGGACGAGCGGCTCGCATGCGTTCTGCGCTCCAGCGCACGCAGATCGAGCCCCGACTCCTCCTTCAGGGCGCGCAGTTCGGTGAGCAGGATCCGCACCGCCTCCGGGGTGCCGTCGGGCAGCGGAGTCGGCGTTCGTCTTCGGCTCATATGGCATCTCCCTCGGGCCGGGCTGGCCATTATGCCCAGTTCCCGGGAGGGCGGGACAAGAACCGAATGTGATCACCGTGTGTCTCTCGATCGGCACTGAACGTGATCACTTGGTCCTTTGCAAGTTGTCCCGCTGTCCCGCGAATCCCCTTCCAGGGACGGCGTTCACGCAGGTGGGAGCCGTCCTGCCCGTCCCAGTGTCCCAACCTTTCCAACGGGCTTGCCGAATGGCGTGCCGGGGTCCCTATCGTTTGCCGGGTCGATCGGCACCCCCCGAACTCGGCGCCCGACGGGGCGCAATTCCCAAGCAATTCACGGAGGATTGTCAATGGCTTCCCCTCGAGCCGTTCTTCTCGGCGTCAGCTCCCTGGCGCTCGCCGGCGGAACCGCCTTCGGCCTCTACGGCGTGTCCACCCCGGCCGCGCACCAGGCACCCGCCCGGGGCGTCCAGCTGCAGGCGGCGGACGGCAAGGTCGCGGCGGCCGCCGTCCCGAAGGTCACCCGTGACCAGGTCATCGCCCGCGCCAAGACCTGGCACCCGCACACCAGCAGCCGCGTCCCCTACAGCCAGTCGAAGACGCACGGCGGCTACCGCACCGACTGCTCCGGCTACGCGTCCATGACGCTGCGGCTGCCCAAGCCCGGCCCCAACACGGTCGGCCTGGCGTCGTCCACCTACAGCAAGCGGATCTCGATGTCGTCGCTGAAGAAGGGCGACCTCATCATCGACGCGATCGGGAGCAACACCACCCGGCACGTCGTCATCTTCGAGAAGTGGACCAGCAGCAAGCACACCGCCTACTGGGCGTACGAGCAGCGCGGCGGCTACGGCACCGACCACCGCACCCGCACGTACGGGCTGTCCAGCGGCAGCCAGTACAAGGCCTACCGCCCGAAGAACATCGTCTGACCCCGGGGGGCGGCCCCCCACAAGAAAGCCCGTCTGATCTGACCCTGGGGCTCCCCGCGAAACGCCCGGCCGGAATGCTTCCGGCCGGGCGTTTCCCGTGCTCACTTCTGCGGGTCGGTCGCTATGCGGGCGTCTCGGCGATCTCCCAGCGCCCCACCTCGCGGTAGTCCGAGTCGTAGACGGCGGACCCGTCACCGGGCTTCAACTCGTAGTGCCGGACGTTCCCGCCCCAGTACCGCAGGATCCGCCCCAACTCGCCGACGGCGTCCTTGGCGACGGCGCCCTCACCCATGTCCACTTCAAGAACGAACTTCACGCACCCGCCTCCCAATGATCGACACCCTTGAATCCTGTCATTGAGCAGCCCAGTGAGACTTTCGCCGTCGAACCCCCTGTACACGAACGCTCAACCCTCAATCCAGCAAGAAGGCAGGGCGCCGTCGCCCGCGTGGCAGGCCGCGGTGCCGCCGCCAGAGGGCTGGTTGCTCGCGCTGGCGGGTCCAAGCCGCGCCGGGCCTGGCGCACGCGGTGGACCGGCTCGAACGCCATGCCCGGGAGGCGACTGGCGGCGGGACGCGGTCCCGCCGCCAGGTGTCAGCGGAGCTTCTTCACCAGGAGTTCGAACTCCAGGTCGTCGCGCTTGGGGAGGCCGAAGCGCTCGTCGCCGTACGGGAACGGGCTCGTCTTGCCGGTCCGGACGTAGCCGCGCCTGACGTACCAGGCGATCAGGTCCTCGCGCACGCTGATCACCGTCATGTGCATCTCGGCCGCGCCCCACCGCTCGCGCGCCAGCCGCTCGGCCTCGGTGAGGACCCGGCGGCCGAGCCCGCCGCCCTGCTGGGACGGGCTGACGGCGAACATGCCGAAGTAGGCGTGCCCGCCGCGGTCCTCCAGTTGGCAGCAGGCGGTGAGGGCGCCCCCCACCTCGGCCACCAGCATCACCGATGTCGGGTCGCCCACCACGGCCGCGACGGCGTCCGGGTCGGTGCGCTGGCCGTCGAGGATGTCGGCCTCGGTGGTCCACCCTGCGCGGCTGGAGTCGCCGCGGTAGGCGCTCTCCACGAGCGCCACGAGTGCCGGGACGTCCTCCGCCGAGGCCGTCCGGAAGATCGGTTCCATGCTGCTCACCGGGTCCATGCTGCTCATCAGCTGCGACTCTATCCGTGCCGCCGATCTGCCGCCGCCCCGCCGTGGCCACTGTCGCCGCTCCGCCGCGGGCTGTGCCGCCGTCCTTCCGCAGCCGGGTGGCCGGGGGCGCCGCCGAGTCGCACGAGGCCGGACGGCCGATCGGTACCGGTGCGGCCGACCCGCCCGGCCCGGCGGCCCGATGGTCTGCCGTACGGAAGCGGCGTCAGGCAACACCATCAACGGTGAGTTTCGCGTTGAGCGGCCGCGAGGTGGTTCTAACGGCCCGTTTCAGAGGATGTCGGCCCCTCTCCTGCTATCACTTGCTGTGACATCGAGGGAGCGGAAGGTGACGATGGAGCGGGATGCCGGAAGAGCCGGATCACGGGACGAGGTCCTCTGCCTCGCGGCAGGGGTCGCCGACGTGGTCCTGACGGGGATGCGGGACCTGACCAAGTGGCTGCCCGGTCTCGGCGAGGTCCGCCAGGAGCTCCGGGCACGCGGCGAACTGGCGTTGCGGCGCGGCGGCGCCGCCCCGCAGGCGCACATGGAGATCCTGGCCCGCCGGGTCGCCGCGCGGGGTGGAGACACTGCCGAGCGGTCCGGGGATGGCTGACCTTCGGGCCCGGGTCGACCGGGCGCTGGAGGAGTTCGTCGATGGCGAGATCTCCGAGTTACTGGCCCTGGACCCCGAACTGTCGCCGGTCGCCGACCAGTTGCGGCTCTCGGTGACCGGGGGCAAGCGCGTCCGCCCGGCGTTCTGCTACTGGGGCTGGCGTGCCGCGGGCCAGCCTGACACCGACGCTGTGGTCCGCGCGGCGGCGGCGCTGGAACTGGTGCACGCCGCCGCGATCGTCCATGACGACGTCATCGATTGCAGCCCGCTGCGGCGCGGCGGGCCGAGCGCCCAGGAGCGGCTCGGCGAGGCCCTCGCGATCATGGTCGGCGACCTGCTGGTGGTGTGGGCCGGGCAGATGTTCCACGCCTCGGGCCTGCCCCGGTCCTTCCTGGGACGGGTCCTGCCGCTGTGGACGGCGATGGGCCGGGAACTGGTGGCGGGCGAGTGCCTGGAGCTCCTGCGGACCGGGGCCGAGCCCGACGTGGGCCGGTCGCTGACGATCGTGCGGTTCAAGACCGGCTCCTACACCGTCGAGCGGCCCCTGCAGATCGGCGCGATGCTGGGCGGCGCGACCGCGGCGACGCTGGACGCGCTGGCCGCCTACGCCCGTCCGCTCGGAGAGGCGTTCCAACTGCGCGACGACCTGCGGGGCGTGTTCGGCGACCCGGCCCGGACCGGCAAATCGCTCCTGGACGACCTGGCCGGCCGCAAACCCACCGCCCTGCTGGCGCTGACCCTGGCCGAGGCCTGCGAGCTCGATCGCCGGCGCCTGCGTGACCTGCTGGCGGGGCCGCTCGCCCCGGACGGTGCGGCGGAGATCCGGGAGATCATGCTGCGCTGCAAGGCACCGCACCGCGTCCGGCAGATGATCGACGAACGCGCGGACGCCGCGCGAGCGGCCCTTGCCGGCACCCGGCCGCCCCCGGAGGCCGCCGACGCCCTGACCCGACTGATCTGCGAGGTGACCTCCGATGACTGACCGCAGCGCCCACCACAAGGCCGAATACACCGACGAGTACATGGACGCTCTGCGGCTGGCCGGCGACCCGCTCGCCGACGCGACCGTGGAGGCCCTGTTCAGCGCCGGCGACGTGGGCAGGTTCAACACCCTCATGCGCTGGTTCACCACCTCCGGCCAGGAGCTGCCGGACGGCCTTCCCGACGCGGCGCGCACCTACCTGGAGGCGACCTCCACCCCGCCGGACTGGGTCGACTGGGCGGTCATGGAGCAGGCCCGGCAGTTCTTCATCGACAACGACGTCCACATCTCCACCGCCCTGTCGTTCGCGGCGATGCCGGCCTGCTACGTCATCCCGAACGGGGCCAGGCTGCTGTCGGCGACCCACTCGCTCGCCTACCCCTCGCGCCGCATGGCCGAGACCGGGCAGTTCACCGTCTACCTCATGCGGCCCGACGCCTTCCAGGCGGGCGGCCGGTTCCTCCCGGCGGCGCAGAAGGTCCGGCTGCTGCACGCCTCCATCCGCCGCCACCTCAAGCAGGAGGGGCGCTGGCCCGAGCCCGTCCCGATCTGCCAGGAGGACATGCTCGGCGCGCTGATGATGTTCAGCATCCAGGTGCTGGACGCCCTGCACCGCATGGGCATCCACATCACCGCCGAAGGCGCGGAGGCCTACTACTACGCCTGGCGCGTCGTGGGCGTCATCCTGGGCATCGAGCCCGACGCCATCCCTCCGGACCTGGAGGCGGCGAGGGAGTTCTCCGACCGGTACATGCTGCGCCACATGGGCCCCTCGCCCGAGGGGGCGCATCTCACCCGGCAGCTGATCGAGATGTACGAGCAGGTCGTGCCCGGGACGCTGCTGGACCCGGTCGTGCCCGCCCTCATCCGCTACCTCGTCGGCGACACCGCGGCCGACTGGCTGGAGGTCCCCCGCACGCGGTTCGACCAGGTCATCGGGCTCGCGCCCGCGCTGCTGGGGGCCCTGGAGTGGTTCGAGGACCGCGGCCCCTGGGCCGAGCAGATCTCCGACCGGCTCGGCCGCCTGGTCAGCCTGCTGGAGCTGTCCTCACTGACGCGGGGCCGCGTGATGCACTACGCCATTCCCGAGGAGCTCAGGTCCGACTTCGGGCTGCCCGCGGGCAAGGCGCGCTGGACCCCGCCCCCGCCCGTCCACGCGGTCTGACGACCCGGCAGGGGCGCGCCCGCCCGCTCACTGGTCGACGCGGCACGCGGCGTCGAGCGGGCGGGTGATCCCCCACTGGCGCTGGAAGTGGCTTTTCGTGATCTTCCAGCGGCCGTCCTCGACCACGTACCCGTCGTCGTACTCGCCGGTGCTCACCGACTCGGTGCCGTTCTCCAGGTTCACCTGGCGGAACTTGAGCGTCCAGCGCCCCGACGCGTGCGTCTCGTCGTGCACGGTGATGTCGGGGTGCATCGCGTGGTGCATGTCGAGGATCGCGTTCCCGCCGTCGGCCTTCCGCAGCGCGATCGACTCGAAGACCCTGACCATGCCGTCCGCGTCGTCGAACGCGCCGAGCCGCCCGTAGTCGAGCGAGGCGCCCGAGGCGACGAAGCAGGCGCGGAAGCCCTCCGGGTCCTTGGCGTCGCAGGCCCGCAGGTAGCGGTGCTTGAGGGCCTTGATCTCCTCGATGGCCTCCAGCCGGGCGACGCGCGCGGCGAGGTCGGGGCTCGGTGGCTGCGTCATGGTGGCTCGACCTTCGCCGGTGGGCGGACGGCCCGTCCAACCGGAGTCCCGCTGAACGGGAGACCGGGCCGCCCCGCCGCCCGGGACGCCTCAGGATCGTCGTACCGGAGGGAGGTGCCGGTATGAGCCTCGGCGAGGACGGCGGCCGCATGGACGTCCGCCACCACATGCTGGACGCGGGCGACGTGCCCCTTCACGTGGTCGAGCAGGGCGCCGGCGTCCCGGTGGTGATGTGCCACGGCTTCCCGGGCCTCTGGTACAGCTGGCGGCGGCAGCTCCCGGCGCTGGCCGCGGCGGGATACCGCGCCATCGCCCTCGACATGCGCGGATACGGGCGCAGCGGCCGCCCGCCCTCGCCGCGGGACTACGACCGGCGGCACACCGTCGCGGATCTCGTCGGGGTCCTGGACGCCCTGGACATCGGCGAGGCCGTCTTCGCGGGCCACGACTTCGGCGCCGCTCTCGTCTGGGACCTGCCCCAGTGGGCCCCGGGACGGGTCAAGGCGCTGATCCAGCTCAGCGTCCCGCGCATGCCCGTCTCGAAGCGTCCGCCCACCGAACTCTACGCGCGAATGGCCGAACGGCACTTCGTCCATGTGCACTACTTCCAGGAGGAGGGGCCTGCGGACGAGGAACTGGGGGCCGAGCCGGAGCGCTTCCTGGCGAACGTCTTCTGGGCGCTCAGCGGCGGCTACCGGTACCTCGACATCTGGCAGCACCCGAGCGAAGGCAACGGGTACCTCGATGTGCTCCCTGAAGCCCCGCCGCTGCCCTGGCCGTGGCTGTCCCAGGACGAGTTCGCCTACTACGCCGCCGAGTTCCGCCGGACGGGCTTCACGGGCGGCCTCAACTGGTACCGGGCCTACGACCACGTCTGGAACGAGAAGCAGAGCCGTCCGGACGAGCCCGTCACCGTCCCCACGATGTTCCTCACGGGCGAGCGCGACCCCGTCCTCCAGATGATGGGATCCGACGCGCTGAAGCAGCTGGAGGCGCACGTTCCGGGCCTCCGGGACGTCCACATCATCGAAGGCGCAGGCCACTTCGTGCAGATGGAAGCGCCCGACGAGGTCAACAAGGCGATCCTCGCCTTCCTCGCCGACCTTCCCGTGTAGTCACTTTGGTGGCCTATCCAGGCCAGAAATAAGGATGCACCGCCCCGGCGGCGCCCCGCTATGATCATCCGACTTTGTCACGCACATTCAGAGGGATGTCATGAATATCGACTTCGGGGCCGACGCCGCGTTCTCCTGGTACGTGGTGTTCCTGCTGGTGTCCGGCATCGCCATGCTCGCGATGGCGGCCATCGGGGGCGGCCAGACCGTCGGCGAAAGGCTGCTCAACCTCGCGTTCGGCTTGGGGTTCCTCGGCTACTCCGTGTACCTGGGGTTCATCTTCGACGGCGGCGAGTACTTCATGTTCTTCTACGCGTTCGTCCTGCCGGTGCTCATGCTCTTCAGGTTCGTCAAGGCGCTCTTCGGCGAGCGCGCGAGCGCCTGACCACCGGGTGCCCCCAAACCGTCCGCACATGCTTTCGGTAATCGGCCGGGTACGCTGACGACACATTGGCGTGTCTTGGCGGGGCCGTTTATCCGGCATCCGCGGACCATTTCTCCGGAAACACGCCACCGCCCGCGGAATGGTACTCCGCGGGCGGTGGCGTGTTTCAAGGCCGTGCTTTCAGAGGCAGTGCTTTCAAAGGCCCGTGTTTCCACGGGGCATGAGTCAGCAGGGGCCGTCGTGGACGGACGTGGAGACCGAGTGGCTCCAGGGTTCGCCCCCGCCCAGGTCCAGTGCGTTGTCGACCGTGACGGTAAGGCACACGGGGTTCTTGCCCTTGCGATTCGTCAGCTCGTACTTGTCGCCGCCCGCCGAACGGATGTGCACGTTGCCGTGCCCGGCGTCGTTGACGGCGTCGTAGACGTCGGACGTGGTGCCGACCGACGAGCCGAGCCCCGAGGACGGGCCCTCGTCCAGCCGGGAGGCGGCGGCGGAGGCGACCGAGTCGACCTGCGCGGTGGAGTAGGTCCGCGCGTTGTCGGCGCCGTACAGGACGCCCGCGGTGATGAGCAGCGCGACGGCGCCCGCGAACGATCCGGCGCGGGCGGCCGCGAACGCGGCGCCGGACGGCTCGACGGCCTCCGGGTTCCGGTACTGCCAGGCGCGGTTCTTCCAGTAGAGGGTCCGCTGGTCCATGCATCCGAGGACGAACAGCACGACCGCCGTGAGGAGAACGAAGACGATGAGGGCGGTCATGCGCGTCCTTCCGGTAACCGATCCGCCGATCGGACGCACGGGGACGCGGCCCGGTTCATGGCGCCCCCCTCACCGCCCGCCACACGCGGGGGCGGGCGGCGGGCAGGTCAGCGGGCGGGGAGGATGCGGCCCGTCACGTCTCCGAAGCCGATGCGGGTGCCGGAGGGCCCGGGGGCCGTGGCCGTGATCGAGACCTCGTCGCCGTCCTCGAGGAAGGTGCGCGGCTCGCCGTTGACCGTCACGGGCTCCTTGCCGCCCCAGGTGAGCTCGATGAACGCGCCGCGCTGGTCCTTGGCCGGGCCCGAGACCGTCCCGGAGGCGAACAGGTCGCCGGTGCGGGACGAGGCGCCGTTCACCGTCATGTGCGCGAGCATCTGGGCGGGCGACCAGTACATCTCCCGGTAGGGCGGACGGGAGACGACCTGCCCGTTCCAGGAGACGGCGAGGTCGAGGTCCAGGCCCCACGGGTTCTTCTCGCGCAGGTAGGGGAGCGGCTCGGGGTCCTGCGGCGGCGTGCCGACGCGGGCCGCCTCCAGGGCCAGGAGCGGGACGACCCAGTGGGACACCGAGGTCGCGAAGCTCTTCCCCAGGAACGGGCCGAGCGGGACGTACTCCCACGCCTGGATGTCGCGGGCCGACCAGTCGTTGACCAGGACGACGCCGAACACGCGCTCGTCGAAGTCGTCCGCGCTCACCGGTTCGCCCAGCGCCGAGCCGGTGCCGACCACGAAGCCGACCTCGGCCTCGATGTCCAGGCGGCGGCTCTCCCCGAAGGTGGGCGCGGACTCGCCCTTGCGCTGCCCGCTCGGCCGCACGATGTCCGTCCCGGACGGGACGACCGTCCCGGCGCGGCCGTGGTACCCGACCGGCAGGTGCTTCCAGTTCGGCATGAGCGGCTCGGAGTCGGGGCGGAACAGCCGGCCGAGGTTGGAGGCGTGGTGCTCGGAGGCGTAGAAGTCCACGTAGTCGGCGACCTCGAACGGCATGTGGAGCGTCACCGCGTCGAGGGGGTGGACGGCATCGTCCGGGACGTCCTCCGACACCAGGTCGAGGACCCGCTCGCGGACCTCGACCCAGCGCGCGTGGCCCTGCGCCATGAACGGGTTCAGCGACGGCGCGGCGAAGACGTCGTCGCCGAGGCCGGCGGCGAGGTCCACGACGGAGCCGGCCACGCGGACGCCCACGCGGGGCGCCGTGCCCGGGGTCGAGAACACGCCGTACGGGAGGTTGGCGAGCCCGAAGGGGGAGTCCTCGGGGATCGCGATGCGGCTCATCGGGTCGTCTCCAGGAGTGCGGACCCGAGCAGCCCGAGGTCCGCGAGTTCGGTCAGGGGGTCGGTGATGCTGCACGTCCCGAAGGACAGGAAGCGGGCGCGGACCGCCGCCGTGCGCGCCGCGCCGAGCCCGGCCACGCGGGCGGCGACCGCCGGGGCGTCGCGGTCGGCCAGGATGGCGGCGAGGTCCGCTGCCGGGCGGCCGTCCAGGGCGGCGTCGGTCGCGAGCAGCAGGTTCAGGAAGCCGTGCTGGTGGAACCCGGTCTCCGGGTCGGTGTTGCGGACGGGATGGTGCAGCCCCGCCGTCGCCTTGAACGGGACGCCCGCGTCCACGACCGCGGTGACCGCGGCGGCCAGCTCGTCCGGGCTCGGGTACAGGTGGGCCTTCACACCGCCGGTGCGGAACTTCGCGCGGTCGCCGCGCGCGGCGACGGCCTCGATGAACGCGGGGCGCCGCTCGTCGCGCGGGATCTCGACGTACACGGGCACCTCCGGGCGGCCGAGCACGCGGAAGAACTCCTCCGGGCCCATCCCGGGCGGGACGGCGACCTCCAGCCCGCGCAGGTCGACGGCCAGGTCGGCGGCGACGCCCACCGCCTTGGCGGCCTCGCACGGGCCGCTCGGCGCGGTGATCGACACATCGAGCGGCTCGCCGTCGAGCAGCGGGTACAGCGCGTCGAGCGCGGTGGCGGGCAGCACGAGCGGACCGACGAGGCCGGCGTACGGGGCGGCCAGGTGGCCGCGGTGCGCCGGGACGGCGTCGCTGAGCGGCGCGAGCCCCGGCGGGAAGACGGCCGCGTCGTCGCACAGGCCGGCCGCGAACGACGGGATCGCGGACGGGCTGCTCATCGCCGCCCCGCCCACGTCCAGGCGTACGCCTCGTCCTCGCAGGCCAGGCCGCCCTCGCCGAGTTCGAGCGGGCGGAAGGTGTCGACCATGACGGCCAGCTCGTCGAAGAACTCGACGCCGATGCTGCGCTCGTACGCGCCGGGCTGCGGGCCGTGCGCGAGGCCGCCCGGGTGCACCGAGACCGAGCCCTGCCCGATGCCGGAGCCCTTGCGCGCCTCGTAGTCGCCGCCGCAGTAGAACATGATCTCGTCGGAGTCGACGTTCGAGTGGTAGTAGGGCACCGGGATCGACAGGGGGTGGTAGTCCACCTTGCGCGGCACGAAGTTGCAGACCACGAAGTTGTGGCCCTCGAACACCTGGTGGACGGGCGGCGGCTGGTGGACGCGGCCGGTGATCGGTTCGAAGTCGTGCACGCTGAACGTGAAGGGGTACAGGCAGCCGTCCCAGCCGAGGACGTCGAACGGGTGGCGCGCGTAGGTCAGGCGGGTGCCGGTGATGCCGCGCGACGTCCGGTGCTTGACCAGGACGTCGACGTCGGCGCCCTCGACCAGGAGGGGCTCGCCGGGGCCGTGCAGGTCGCGCTCGCAGTACGGGGCGCTCTCCAGGAACTGCCCGTAGCGCGACAGGTAGCGCTTCGGCGGCGCGACATGGCCGGTGGCCTCGATCGCGTACGCGCGCAGCGGCTGGTCGCCGGTCGGCAGCCACCGGTGCGTGGTCGAGGTCGGGATGACGACGTAGTCGCCCTGCTCCGCCCGCACCGTCCCGAAGATCGTCTCGACGGTGGCGGTGCCGGACTCGACGTACACGATCTCGTCGCCGGTCGAGTTGCGGTACAGCGGCGAGTCGGCGGCGGCCACAACGTAGGACAGCCGGACGTCGCCGTTGCCGAGGATGACCCGACGGCCTGTGACGACGTCGGTCTCGGACCACGCCTCCTTGGGGAACAGCTCGTGCAGCTTGAGGTGGCGGGGGCGGAGCGGATGGTTGGGCGTCGTGGTCTGGTCGGGGACGTCCCAGGCCCGCGAGTCGACGATCGCGGACGGGATCTCCCGGTGGTACAGCAGGGACGAGTCGGAGGAGAAGCCCTCCTCGCCCATCAGCTCCTCGAAGTACAGCCGCTCCTCGCCGCTCCCTTCGCCGCTGTGGCGGTGCTGGGTGTGGCGTTTCGGCGGCACGTGGCCGACCCGGCGGTAGTGGGCCATGCTCCATCGCCTCCGATGATTAACGCATTAACTACTTTCCGTCGACCCTAAGGCTGTTCTCCCTCCGAGGGGAAGGCCCTAATCAGCTCCGCTCGCGGACGTCGAACGACCCCCGGCCCGCGATGAGCTTGTCCAGCAGCATGATGAGCATCCGCTGCTCGGTCTCGGTCAGGACGTCCGCCCACTGCCGCTCGCGCTCGTTCTGCCCGGCGAAGATCTCCAGCATGGCGCGCTCGCCCCGCTCGGTCAGCGACAGGATCACCGACCGGCCGTCCCGCTCGCCCGGGGTGCGCGCCAGCATCCCGTCCGCGACGAGCGTCTTGCTCAGGTTGGACACCGCGGCCCTGCTCATCCCGGCCAGCGTGGCGGCCCGGCCGGGCTCCAGCGGCCCGGCGAGCCAGGTCACGAACAGCAGCCGGAACGCCGACCAGGAGTGGCCGCGCGGCCGGTGCACCGTGGACTCCAGGTCGTAGGTGACGATCGCCGAGGCGCGGTTCAGCGTCAGCAGCAGCCGCGTCGCCAGCCGGTGCCGGAACCCGAACTCCTCCGAGAGCCGCCGCCCCGCGAGCTCGACGAACGACCAGAAGTCCAGCTCCGCCGCGTCATCCGCGCTCATCCGCCGCCGTCCCGTCGAACTAGTTTACAGATTGACTATTTAACCCCTGTGGGGCGCGGGTGTCAGCCGTGGTGCCGTGTGGATCGTCCCGGTGTTGGACGGGTCCGGTGTCGGCGGGGAGCCATCGGGCATTGCAGAGCGGGGGAGACGTAGCGCGGACTCAGCGGGGGGAGAGGCGCATGGCGACCGTCGCCGACCAGTTCATCGAGGTGCTGCGGCAGGCCGGTGTCCGGCGGGTCTACGGGGTGGTGGGCGACAGCCTCAACCCGGTCGTGGACGCCGTGCGGCGGACGCGCGGCATCGACTGGGTGCACGTCCGCAACGAGGAGGCGGGCGCTTTCGCGGCGGCGGCCGAGGCGCAGACGACGGGACGGCTCGCCGTGTGCGCGGGCAGCTGCGGTCCCGGCAACACCCACCTCATCCAGGGCCTCTACGACGCGCACCGGTCGGGCGCGCCGGTGCTCGCGCTGGCGTCGCAGATCCCCAGCGTGCAGATCGGCAGCGGGTACTTCCAGGAGACGCACCCCGAGCGGCTGTTCGTCGACTGCAGCCACTTCTGCGAGCCGATCGTCACCCCGGAGCAGATGCCGCGCATCCTGCGGACGGCGATCCAGCACGCGATCGGGCTCGGCGGCGTCTCCGTGCTGACGCTGCCCGGGGACGTCGCGGGCCGCGACACGGCCGCACCCACCGGCGAGCACGACTTCCTCGTCCGCAAGGGGGTCGTCCGGCCGCCGTCCGACCAGGTGGAGCAGCTCGCCGGCGCGCTGAACCGGGCGCGGAAGGTGATGCTGTTCTGCGGCTCGGGCGTCCGGGACGCGCACGCCGAGGTGATCGAGCTGGCGCACCGGCTGCTCTCCCCGGTCGGCCACGCGCTGCGCGGCAAGGAGTGGATCCAGTACGACAACCCGTTCGACGTGGGCATGAGCGGCCTGCTCGGCTACGGCGCCTGCTACGAGGCGATGCAGGAGGCCGACCTCGTCCTCCTGCTCGGCACCGACTTCCCGTACGACCCGTTCCTGCCGGGCAAGAACACGATCCAGGTGGACGACGACCCGTCCAAGCCGGGGCGCCGCACCCCGCTCGACCTCGCGGTCCACGGGGACGTCGGGGAGACGATCCGGCTCGTCCTGGACAAGGTCGAGCAGAAGCGCGACCAGTCCTACCTGGACGAGATGCTGCACCGGCACGCGCGGGCGCTGGAGAACGTCGTCTCCGCCTACACGCGCGACATCGACCGGCACATCCCGATCCATCCCGAATACGTGGCCGGTGTCCTGGACGACCTCGCCGACGACGACGCGATCTTCACCGTGGACACCGGGATGTGCAATGTCTGGGCCGCCCGCTACATCACCCCCAACGGGCGGCGGCGCGTGATGGGCTCGTTCGTGCACGGCTCCATGGCCAACGCGCTCCCGCACGCCATCGGCGCCCAGTTCGGCGCGCCCGGACGCCAGGTCGTCTCCATCTCCGGCGACGGCGGCCTCGGCATGCTGCTCGGCGAGCTGCTCACGGTGAAGCTGCACCGCGTCCCTGTGAAGATCATCCTGTTCGACAACGCGTCGCTCGGCATGGTGAAGCTGGAGATGATGGTGGACGGCCTGCCGTCCTACGAGACCGACCACGAGCCCGTCGACTACGCCGCTATCGCCGAGGCGGCCGGCATCGAGTCGGCGCGGGTGGAGCGCCCGTCCGACGTCCGCACCGTGATGGAGCACGCGCTCGCCGCGCCCGGCCCCTACCTGGTGGACGTCGTCACCGACCCGAACGCCCTGTCCATCCCGCCGCACATCACGCCGCAGCAGGTGAAGGGCTTCGCGCTGTCGGCCGGCAAGACCGTCCTCACCGGCGGCGTCGGCAGGATGCTCGACCTGGCGCGCAGCAACCTGCGCAACATCCCCCGCCCCTGACGGGCGGGGCTCAGCGGAACTCGCGGCCCATCTCGGTGAGGGTCTCGCCCGCGACCTCGGCGAGGGAGCGGACGGACTGCTCCTCGATCCAGGTCTGGGCCGCGATGCGCAGCGTGGTCATGAACGCGCCGGCCATGACGCGGGCGCGCAGCGGGGGCAGGCCGTCGCGGGACGCGATCAGGTCGGCCAGGGAGCGTTCGAACTCGGCGTAGTGGGCGAGCTGCCGGCCGAGGACGGACGGGTGCTTGCGGGCGAGGCGCGTCTGCGCGGCCCAGCGGGGGTCGAGCTCGCCGGCGTCCGCGTACAGGGCGTTCATCGAGGTCCGCAGCGCCGTCCAGGACGACTCGTCCGGAGGGCGGGACGCGAAGGTCTCCAGGATGGCGCGCATCCGCTGCTCGTCGCCGTAGAGGAGGGCGTCCTCCTTGCCGGCGAAGTAGTTGGAGAAGGTGCGCCGGGAGACGCCCGCCGCGTCGGCGATGGCCTCGACGGTGACCTCGTCGAGGCCGTGCTCGACGGCGAGGCGCACCGCGGCCTCGTGCAGGGCGCGGCGCGTCGCCTCCTTCTTGCGCTCGCGCAGCCCGCCGGTGGTCTCCATGGTCGCCCCAGCCTATCGGGCAAAAAGATGCCCAGCGCGTAAATTTGCCCAGTGGGAATAAAGTGCCCGGGCCGAGGGTTGACCCCCTCGTTCCCACTTCACCCGGAGGCGTTCCTTGACCGAGCAGGTCCCAGCGAGATCGGCCCCGATGTCGCACCGCCAGATCCTCGAAGCGCTCAGCGGCCTGCTGCTGGTGCTGTTCGTGGCGATGCTGAGCAGCACCGTCGTGTCCACCGCGCTGCCGCAGATCATCGGCGCGCTCAAGGGCAGCCAGTCGCAGTACACCTGGGTCGTCACCGCGACGCTGCTGGTCTCGACCGCCAGCACCCCGATCTGGGGCAAGCTGGCCGACCTCTACGACAAGAAGGTGCTGCTCCAGGCGGGCGTCACCATCTTCATCCTCGCGTCGGTCGCCTCCGGGTTCGCGCAGAGCACCGGGCAGCTCATCGCGTTCCGCGCGGTGCAGGGCCTCGGCGTCGGCGCGCTGCAGATCCTCGTCCAGATCATCATGGCGGCGATGATCAGCCCCCGGGACCGCGGCCGCTACTACGGCTACCTCGGCGGCGTGATGGCCGTCGCCACGGTCGGCGGGCCGCTGCTCGGCGGGCTCATCGTCGACTCCGCGCTCGGCTGGCGCTGGTGCTTCTTCATCGGCGTGCCGTTCGCGGTCGTGGCGTTCGGGCTGCTGCAGAAGACCCTGCGGCTCCCGGTCGTCCGGCGCCCGGACGTGAAGATCGACTACCTGGGCGCGACGCTCGTCGCCGCCGGGGTCAGCGTGCTGCTGATCTGGGTCACCTTCGTCGGCGAGAACTTCGCCTGGCTGTCGTGGCAGACGGGCGCGATGGCGGGCTCCGGCGTCGTGCTGCTCGCGGTCGCGATGCGGGTCGAGTCCCGCGCGGCGGAGCCGATCGTCCCGCTGGACATCGTGGCGCGCCGCAACACCGCGCTCGCGATCACCGCCAGCCTCGCCGTCGGCATGGCGATGTTCGGCGGCGCCGTCTTCCTCGGCCAGTACTTCCAGATCGGGCGCGGCTACAGCCCGACCAAGGCGGGCCTGCTGACGTTCCCGATGATGCTCGGCGTGTTCGGCGCGTCCACCGTGGCCGGGCGCCTCGCCAGCAGGACCGGCAAGGTCAAGCCCTACATCCTCGTCGGGACGCTCGTGCTGACCGCCGGGTTCGGCCTGCTGGCCACAATCGACCACCAGACCTCGCTCGTCTTCATCGGCGCCGCGATGTTCCTGGTCGGCGCCGGGGTCGGCATGACGATGCAGAACCTCGTCCTCGTCGTGCAGAACTCGGTGCACCTGCACGAGATCGGCGCCGCGAGCGGGACGGTCACGTTCTTCCGCTCCCTCGGCGGGACGGTCGGCGTCTCGGTGCTCGGCGCGGTCCTCGCCAACCAGGTCGCGGACCGGATCGCCGACGGGCTGCGCAGGCTCGGGGTGAACCCGGGCTCGGGCGGCGGCGACGCGGGCACTCTCGACGTCCGTGCGCTGCCCGCGCCCGTCCAGGAGGTCGTCCGGGCCGCCTACGGCGACGCGACCGGCCACATCTTCCTGATCTCGGCGGCCATCGCGGTCGTCGGCATCGTCGCGGCGGCGTTCCTCAAGCCGGTGACCCTGCGCGACAGCCTCGACCTCTCGGCCCCTGCCGAACCCGCTGAGCAGGACGTCCCCGTGGTCGCCGCCGAGGGCCGCGCCTTGTCAGGTTCCTGACAAAAGCCCGGCCGAAGAGCTGGGTCAAGTCAGCAGAGGACGAAAGCCGCCATCCGTACGGTCGGTGTAACCGAACCCCGTACCCCGGAGGCGGCAGATGAGCGGACGATCGGAGTCCGGACGCCGCACGGCGCCGGCCGACCAGAATGAGCCGGCCGACCAGAATGAGCCGGCCGACCGGAAGGATCCGGTCTCGCGGGTGACGCCGGTCGGGCGGGTGGTGTCGGTCGCGCGGGCGGGCGGCATGTTCGCCCGCAGCGGGCTGTGGCGCCCCGGCCCGCCGCTGAAGGTCGCCCGCCAGCTCGGCGCCCTGCACCGCTGGGGCACCCTGCTCGGCGGGACGCTCGCCTCCGCCGCCGCCCGCGACCCCGGCGCCGTCGCGATCGTCGACGACGCCGGGGAGCTGACCTACGGCGAGGTCGACGCCCGCACCGACCGGCTCGCCGCCGCCCTCGGGGACTCCGGCGCCGCGGCCGCACCCCGCGTCGCCGTCCTGTGCCGCAACCACCGCGGCATGGTGGAGGCGCTGGTCGCGTGCAGCAAGCGCGGCTCCGACCTCGTCCTGCTCAACACGGGCATGAGCACCGAGCAGCTCGTGACCGTGCTGCGGCAGCAGGAGGTCGAAGTCGTGATCGCCGACGCGGAGTTCACCGGCTTCATCGCGGCGGTGCCGAAGACCGTGCGCGTCATCACCGCGGGCGGGACGGCCTCGGAGCTGGAGAACCTCATCGTCACCTCGCCCGCCGCGCCGATCGAGCCCCCGGCCAGGGCGGGCCGGACGATCGTGCTCAGCTCCGGCACGACCGGCCGCCCCAAGGGCGCCGACCGGCACTCGCGTCCCGGCCTGTCGCCGCTGACGTCGATCCTGTCCCGCATCCCCTACCGGGTGCACGAGCGGATGTTCATCGAGGCACCGCTGTTCCACACCTGGGGCTACGCGATGCTCCAGGTCGCCATCTCGCTCCGCGCCACGATCATCCTGCGGACCCGGTTCGACCCGGAGCAGACGCTCCGCACGATCGACCTCACCCGCACGAGCGCCCTGGTCGCCGTCCCGGTCATGCTTCAGCGCGTCCTGGACGTGCCGGAGGCCGTCCGCCGCAAGTACGACACGTCCTCGATGCGGATCGCGGCCGTCAGCGGCTCCGCGCTGCCCGCGACGCTCGCCACGGCCTTCATGGACGAGTTCGGCGACGTCCTCTACAACCTGTACGGGTCGACGGAGGCGTCCTGGGTGACCATCGCCACGCCCGCCGACCTGCGCGCCTGCCCCGACACTGCGGGCACGCCGCCGCCGGGGACGCGGGTCGCGGTCCTGGACGAGGCGGGCGACCCCGTCCCGCCCGGCACCACGGGCCGGATCTTCGCCGCGAACGAGCTGCTGTTCGCCGGCTACACCAGCGGCGACGCCAAGGAGATGCGGGACGGCCTCATGAGCCTCGGCGACGTCGGCCACCTCGACGACCGCGGCCGGCTGTTCGTGCACGGCCGCGACGACGACATGATCGTCTCGGGCGGCGAGAACGTCTTCCCCGGCGCGATCGAGGAGGTGCTGGAGAAGCTGCCGCAGGTGCGGGAGGTCGCGGTGGTCGGCGTCCCGGACGAGGAGTTCGGCCAGCGCGCCGCCGCCTT
Source organism: Actinomadura sp. NPDC000600 (assembly GCF_040492135.1). NCBI lineage: Bacteria > Bacillati > Actinomycetota > Actinomycetes > Streptosporangiales > Thermomonosporaceae > Actinomadura > Actinomadura sp. NPDC000600. The sequence continues at coordinate 58,842 of NZ_JBEUPD010000006.1, read as the reverse complement.
CGTCGTCCTGCGCGAGGGCGAGACCCTGGACGCCGACACCGTCCGCACCCACGTCCGCGACCACCTGGCCCGCTTCGCGGTCCCACGCGACGTCCACTTCCTGGAAGCCCTACCCCGCAACCCCACCGGCAAGGTCCTACGCCGCGCCCTCCCCACCTAACAGGCCACAACCCGCGGCGGTCGCAGTCACCCGCCGACGGGCAGGTTCACACGTCAGTGGCGGCGTCTCGCGCGGGGACGCACGTCAGTGGCGGGGTCGCACGCCAGCGGGCGGAGTCGCATGCCGACTGGCAAGTCCGCACGTCGGTGGCGGGCCACACGCCGAAGGGCAGCGGCGCCAGCCCGGGGGCGGGGCACACGTCAGTGCGGGGGCACACGCCGACGGGCGCGGTCGCACGTCAGGCGCGGTCGCACGTCAGGCGGGGTCAACCGCCGGTGGGTGGGCCACACGTCAGCGGCGGGCGATGCGCTGTTGTGCGGGGCCGCACATCAGCGGGTGATCGCACGCCGGTGGCGGAGTCACACGCCGGTGGGCGGGGGGGCACGTCAGCGGGCGGGGCGGGTGTCAGGTGCGGGGGCGGGTCATATGTCGGCGGCGGGGCGGTGGGTGTCGACTACGAACCAGAGGCGGGTGCGGCGGGGGGACTGCTCCAGGGCCCACTCGTCGGCGAGCGCGTCGATGACGGTGAGGCCGCGGCCGTGGTCGAGGCGGGGCGGCTCGCTCGGGTCGGCCGCGGCGGGGCCGTCGTCGGACACCTCGACGCGGAGCCGCCTGCCGTCGGTCGCGATCGTCACGCTGATGAGCCCGGATCCGTGCAGGATGGCGTTGGCCACGCCCTCGGCGGTCATCAGCTCGACGTCGTCGAGGAGCGCCTCGTCCGCGAGGACCTTCGCGGCGCGCTCGCGGACGGCGCAGCGGGCCCGCCGGCCGCCGTCGCCCTCCCCGGTGAAGCCGATCGGTTCACCGAGCCGTTCCATCCCCTCGGTCACTGCATCACCAACTCGGTTTAGGAAGCGCACAGCAATCATTCACCTGCGCTTAGTGACCGGGCAACGCAATGGACGCATTGATCTTGGCCTTTCCGGGACAGGGCGACCTTAGGTGGCGGAGCCTACGGCAGGAGTCGCCGCTCCAGCCCCACATCATGAAAAACATCTCCATCGCGTTGGGCACTACTCACCCGGGCGTACAAAACCCGCTACTTCTCCGTCGTCCAGGGAGGATCACCGCAGACCTTCCCCATGTCACCCTGGGGCTCCACCCCTGGGAGGTGCGCCATGCACGCGGTCTTCCTCGCCTGCGCAGCGCAGGCCGTCTACATCGTCGCGTACGTCCTTTTCAAGACGGCCATGGGGCGGGTGAGCCCGGTCTCGGGCCGGCACCCCCTGCACACCGCCGGACGGTTGGCGCGCAGCCCGCGCTGGCTCGCCGGGCTCCTGGTGCTCATGGCGGGCTTCGGGCTCTCGGCCACCGCGCTGGTCAGCCTGCCCGTCGCGGCGACGCTGCCCGCCTACGGGCTCGGGCTCGTCCTGCTGCTGGCCGTCGGGATGAGCGGGTTCGGCGAGCGGCCCACCACGCGCGAGTGGCTCGCCGTCCTCATCACCGTCGCCGCGATGGTCACCGCGGCGCTGTCGGTGCTGCCGGGCCACGGCGGGGAGGCGCCGGACCGCGCCGGCGAGGCCGCCGCCGCGCTGCCGCTCTGGAAGGCCGCGCTGGTGTTCGTGCCGTCGCTGGCCGTCCCGCTGTGGATGTTCAGCGTCCGCGACCGCCCGGTCGGCGGCCGGCACGCGCGGCCGCTGACGGGCATCGCCTACGGGCTCGGCGCGGGCGTCCTGCTCGGCGCCACGGAGGTCTTCGGCGAGGGCATGGCGATGATGCTCGCCGCGGGCCGGGGGGCGGACGTGCCGCTCTCACCGCACCCCTACCTGTTCCTGCTCGCGGGCGTGCTCGGCGTCGGACTGCTGTCGATCGGCCTTCAGCGCTGCCGCCTCACCGTCATCGTCACCGTCGTCACGGTCACCGCGAAGACGCACCTGCTGCTGTCGGCCACGCTGCTGTACGCGGAGCCGTGGCCGCGCGAGTCCGGACCGTTCTGGCTCCGGGCCGCGGGCGTCGGGCTGGCCGTGCTGGCGCTGCTGGCGTTCCCCCGCCACGAGCGCCGGACCGCGTCCACCTCCCCGGACCAGACCTCCCACCACGAGACGGCCGGCGACCGGACGCCCCGCGACCGGACGCCCCGCGGCCAAACGTCCCGGGAGTGGGCCTCCAGCGCTCAGGCGTCCCGCGGCCAGGCGTCCCGCGCTCAGACGTCCCGGGACCAGACGCCCCGCGACCGGTCGTTCCGGGCCCGGGACTCCCGCGACCAGGCGTCTCGGGACCGGACGTCCTGGGGGTGGGCCTCCCGCGATTCCGGCGAGCCGCGCGAAGTGCCGCCGGTCCTGCCGACCAGGTCACACCCCCCGTCGCTTCCCGTGTCGCCGGTACCCGGGTCCCGGCCGGGCGGGACGCCCCCGTCCCGGCTCAGCGCGCCGCCCAGGGGATGGCCGGTCACACCGGACCCCGCGCGGAACCGGGAGAGCGAGCCGGGCGGCGCCCGACCGAGCGATGTCGATCCAGGCGGCACCGAGCAGGACAGCGCCAATCCGACCAGTACCAGTACCAATCCGGGCGGCGCCTGTCCAAGCGGTGCCTACGCGAGCGGTGTCCGTCCGACCGGCGTCCATGGGGGCGATGCCGAGCCGGGCAATGTCAATCTAGTCAATGTCAAGATACAGTGGGGGTGACGACTCCGAGAGAGAGGACCGCGTGATGGCGGACGACCCCGGCCTCGCACGGCGGATGTGGCACCAGCTCGAACCCCTGCACGCCCTGTTCTGGTACTCGCCGGAGGTCTTCACCGAGGCGGAGGCGCTCGGCTACGACGTGCGGACCCGCTGGCCGAGCTACTTCGCATGGCGCGCCGCACCGCTCGGTGCCGCGGGTGCGCACGCGGTGTCGGCCGCCTTCTACAGCTTCAGCCCGCGCATGGTGGCCGAGCACGTCCCCGCCGCCTGGGCGGTCGCCCCGCCCGGCCGCGTTCTGGAGGCCCGCATGCGCGCCGTCGACCGCATGTACCGGGCGCTGCTCGGCGACGGCATCGACGGCATCGGCGGCGCGGACCTCGCCGAGGCCGCCGAGCTGGCCCGCGCCGCCGCCGAGGCCGCGAGCACCGCCGGACGCCCGATCGCCGCCGCCAACGCCGACCTGCCCTGGCCGGACGAGCCGCATCTCGTGCTGTGGCACGCCATCGGCGTCCTGCGCGAGCAGCGTGGGGACGGGCACGTGGCCGCGCTGCTCGCCCACGGGCTCGATCCGGTCGAGGCGCTGGTGTCCTTCGCCGCCGTCGGGGCCGCGTCCGTGGAGACGTTCGCGAGCCGCGGCTGGACCGGCGATGAGTGGGCCGCCGCCCGCGACCGCCTCGCGTCCCGCGGCCTCGTCGACGCGGACGGCGCCGCGACCGCCCGGGGACGCGAGCTGCGCGACGACGTCGAGCGGACGACCGACGACCTCGCCTACGAGCCGTGGCGGACGCTCGGCGCGGCCAAGGCCGACCGGCTGGGGCAGCTCACGATGCCGATCCTGGTGAAGGTGCTGGAGACCGGGCTGATGCCCGCGCAGAACACGCTCGGCATCGGCAAGGTCGGGGCGCCGCCCCGCTGAGTCAGGCGGTCGAGAGGCGCCAGGCGGTCTCCTCCAGGCGTCCCGTGTTGCCGAGGTCGATCGGCCCGTAGGCCGGGACGATCACGACGGGCCGCCCCGGCGCCGGTCGGACTTCGAGGTACTTCCCGGCCACCGCCACCGTGGTCGTCTCGGTGACCGTGTTGCGCCAGACGACCACGAACGCGGCCTTGCGGCCCGGACGGATCGTCAGCGGCTTCGGTCCGGCGTCCTTGACCTGCCGCGTGCCGCGCACGACGGCCACGTCGAACGGCTGCCGGTGCTCGTCGAGGACGCGCAGGGACGGGTAGCCGTTCAGCCGGTACGGGCGGCTGCCGCAGTTGCGCAGCTCGATCCGCGCCGCGCGCAGGCCCATCGCGGCGTCCGGCTCGTTCATCGAGACGGCGATCCCCTCGGCCGTGCAGACCGGCGGGGGCGGCGACGGGCGCGGCGGCAGCGCCGAGGGCATGCCGGGAGGCGCCGTCGTCGCGGCGGCGGGTTCCGTGGCGGGCGCTCCGGCGGACCTCGCGCCGGGGACGGCGGCGGAGCCGCACGCGCCGAGGGCGAGCGACCCGAGGGCGGCGCCCGCGGCGCCGAGCAGGCGGACGGGGGTCCGCTTCGTGACGGTCACCCACAGATCATTTCAAAGGTCGCAGGCCGCGCGGGTCGGGATGCGCGCGATGCCCCGCCGCGGGACGGAACGCGGCCGGGGCGGGACGGCGCGACTCGAGGTGGGCGGCGCGGAGCGCGATCTCGATGCCGAACCGGGCCTCCGGATCGGCCAGCGCGTCCCCGAGGGTCTGCTCGATCCTGCGCATCCGGTACCGGACGGTCTGGGGGTGGATGTCCAACTGCTCGGCGATCTCGGCCGCGGTGCCGCGGGTGACGAGCCACGTCCGCAGCGTCTCGGTCAGGCGGTTCCGCCGGCCCGGGGGCATGCCGTCCAGGACGCCGAGGCGCCGCCGGGTCAGCTGCTCGACCAGCGCCGGATCGGACAGCAGCCACAGCGCCACGAGGTTCTCCTCGCACAGCGTCACCGGCCCGTCGAGGACGCCGTCGAGCGCGAGTCCGAGAGCCCGCCGCGCCCAGCGCAGCGAGTCCGGGGCCTGGGCTAGCGGCATGGCGAGGCCGACCGCGACCCGACGGCCCGGGAGCGCCTCGTCCAGCATGGCGCGGCGCCCGGACGTGAACGGCCCCGGCAGGAGCAGGTGCGGTTCCGGCCCCTCCGCCTCGGCGAGGACGTCCTCGTCCAGCGCCGTCCAGACGCGGTGGGCGCCCGGCTCGACGGCGACCAGCGTGACCTCGTCCGGCAGCGGCCACCGGGCCCGCTCGGCCGCCACCGCGAGAGCACCGAGGCCTGGCTGAGGGGCGGTGAGGAGGAGACGCAGCAGCCGCCTCCGACGTTCGTCCAGCTCGGCCCGCTGGGCGGACTCGGCCCGTTCGGCGAGCCGCGGCGGGATGCGCACGGGGCGGTCGGCGGGAACACCGGATGCGAGGGCTCTCTTCATCGGCGCGCCCTTGCGTTCATCGGTACACCCTCGGGTTCATCGCACACCTCCGTCTGCCCGGCTGTGCAGCGGGACGTCCTGACCGTACGCACGTCACACCCCCTTCGGCTGTAGGGCGGGGGCACAAAACCCGGCCGCCGCTGCTCACCTGCCTATAACCGGACACCCGCACCGAAGACGGTTCCTTGGGCGGCCTGCCGAGGAGCGGCCGCCCAAGGAACCGGAATCAGGCACAGGAAGCGGGCTCAGGGGCAGAAGGCGGGGTGAGGTGCAGAAGGCGAGTCAGGCGCAGAAGGCGGTGTCGGCGGCCTTGGCGAGGTCGGCCCGGAAGGTCTTGTCGTACTCCAGCTTGGACTCGTTGTAGGTGATGACCGCCTGGCTGCGCCCGTCCGCGCTGGTGTAGGTCCACGTCCGGTACCCGGGGAAGCCGCCGTCGTGGCCCCACGCGTAACCGCAGGAGAACTTGATGCGGGCGACGCCGAGTCCGTAGTCCTCCACGACGCCGTCGTCGTTGACCGGCCGGACGGTCCGCATCTCGCGCATCTGCTCCGCGGGCAGCAGCCTGCCGGTGAACAGGGCGCGGTTGAACCGGGCCACGTCGTCGACCGTGCTGACGAGCCCCCCGGACGTCCGCGCGCTGGACGGGCTGACCTGCGTGCTCACGTCCCCGAAGTCGTAGTAGTACCCGTGCACGTAGCGGCCGGGGAAGGAGGTCTCGGTCGTCGGGTAGTACGTGTGCCGCAGCCGCAGCGGCCCGAAGAGGCGCTGCTCGAACTCGGTGCCCACCGTCCGCCCGGTCGCCCTCTCGATGATCATTCCGGCCAGCATGTAGTTGGTGTTGGCGTAGTTCCAGCTCGTCCCGGGCGCGTACTGCGGCGGCTTCTCCATCGCGATCGCGATGAGCTCCTCGGGCCGCCAGGCCCGCGTGGGGTCGGTCATCACCCGCGGATCGGGCGTGTAGTCGTTGAGTCCGCTGGTCTGCGCGAGCAGCTGCCGAATGGTGATCTTCGTGCCGTCGTTGCCGTTGCCGGTCACGAGGCCCGGCAGCCACTCGTCCACGCTGTCGTCCAGGGACAACCGGTGCTCGGCGGCGAGCTGGAGGACGACCGTCGAGGTGAACGACTTGGTCACGCTCCCGGCCCGGAAGAGCAGCCGGTGGTCCATCGGGGCGCCGGTCGCCTTGTCCGACACCCCGGCGGTCACGTGCGAGACCCGCCCGCCGCGCCGCGTCATCACGATCACGCCGGGCGCGCCGTCGGCCACGAGCCGGTCGGCGGCGACCTGCACCTTCCGGTCGAGCCCGTGCGGGCCGCGGGACGGGGCGGCGTCGGCGGCCGGCGCGGCGACGAGGGCCGTCCCGGCGACCAGGGCGGTTCCGGCCGCCAGGGCCGTGGCCGAGACGAGCGAGGCGGTGATGGCCCGGCGGGGAGCGAAAGCGCGTGGCATGGATTCCTCCTGGAAGGTCGTCCGCTTGACGTGATCAAGACTTCCGTCCGCCCCGCCCGGCGGCACTGGGCCCAGAACCCGGGCCGGGGGTGTACCTGACGACACCTGGCGCGGTGGACTTGCGGAGGTATATTCGACGCGTGCTCCAATAGCGGGAGGTGCCCCCCATGCCGGACCCCGTGCCTGACGCTCTGCCCGCGTCCGCGCCTAACGCCGCCCCCGCGCCGGACGCCGAGGTCGCGATCATCGGGGCCGGGCTGAGCGGGATCGGGATGGGGATCGCGCTCCGGCGCGCCGGCATCGACGACTTCGTCATCCTGGAGCGCGCCGGGGACATAGGCGGAACGTGGCGCGACAACGTCTACCCCGGCATCGGCGTGGACGTGCCCGCGCAGGCCTACCAGTTCAGCTTCGCCCTCAACCCGCGCTGGAGCAGGGTGTTCGCGCCCGGCTCCGAGGTCAGGGAGTACATCGACGGGCTCGCCGACCGGTACGGCATGCGCCGCCACGTCCGCCTGCGCACCGAGGTCACCGAGCGCGTGTGGGACGAGGACGCCGCGCTCTGGCGGCTGCGCACGCCCGGCGGGGAGGTGACGGCACGCTTCGTGGTCAGCGCGATCGGCGCGTTCGTCGATCCCAAGCCGCCCGGCATCGCGGGCCTCGACGACTTCACGGGCACGGTGCTGCGCTCGTCCGCCTGGGACCACGGCTACGACCTGGCCGGCAAGCGGGTCGCGGTCATCGGGACGGGCGCGAGCGCCGTCCAGATCATCCCGGAGATCGCGCCGCGGACCGCGCGCCTCGACGTCTACCAGCGCACCCCCATCTGGGTGGGTCCGAAGCTGGACGCGCCCGTCCCGCGCCCGGTCCGCCGGCTGTTCCGGCGCGCCCCGCGCGTCCAGGACGCCGTGCGCCGGGCGGCCACGCGGGGCGTCGAGATGGTCCTCGTCGACCTGGTCGTCGGGCACGGCAGGAAGCCCTACCTCGCGCACGGCGGCGCGCGGCTCGCCCGTTCGCTCTGGTACCGGACGCAGGTCAAAGACCCCGAGACGCGCCGGAGGCTCACGCCCGGCTACGGACTCGGCTGCAAGCGCCCCTCCGTCTCCAACACCTACCTCAGGACCTTCAACCGGCCCGACGTCGCGCTGGTCACCGACGCCATCGACCGGGTCACCGCCACGGGCGTCCGCACCGTGGACGGCCGTGAGCGCGACGTGGACGCGATCGTCCTCGCGACGGGGTTCCACCTGGCCAGCGACCCCGAGGTCTACCGCCGGACGCCGGTCCGCGGCCGCGGCGGCTTCGACCTCGCGACCTTCTACGCGGAGAACCGGCTCGCGTCCTACGAGGGCATCAGCATCCCCGGCCTCCCCAACCACTTCATGATGTTCGGCCCGTACGGCTGGGTCGGCGGCACCTGGCACCAGCTCGTCGAGACGACCTCGGCCCACGTCGTCCGCGTGATCCAGGAGGCCCGCCGCCGGGGCGCGGTCTCGGTGGAGGTCCGTCCCGAACCGACCGAGCGCTGGACGAACCGCATGCGCGACCGGCTCGCCGGCTCGCTGTGGGCGACCAACGGCTGCGCCACCGCCAACAGCTACTACTTCGACCACCACGGCGACACGCCCTACCTGCGGCCGACGAGCGCCGCGCAGGCCGCGCACGCCGCACGCACGTTCCCGCTGGACGACTACGCCTACTCGGCACCCGACACATCCCCCGCGTCCGAGGAGAGGTCCGCATGACAGAGCGCGCCATCCAGACCCGCCGCGTCGCCTTCGACCACCCGAAGGGGTCCCTGCGCCACCACTACGTCGACGGCGACCTGGTCATGAGCCACCTCGTGGCCCTGCTGTCGGCGACGTTCCCGCCGGGCGAGGACTTCTTCGTCCGCTCGGTGCGGCACTACCGCGACCGCATCACCGACCCCGAACTCGCCGCGCAGGTGCGCGGCTTCATCGGGCAGGAGGTCGTCCACGGGCGCGAGCACGACCACCTCAACCGGACGCTCCGCGAGATGGGCTACCCCACCCACCGGATCTCCGCCGTCGTCAAGCGGGACCTCCGCCTGGCCGACCGGTTCCTGCCGCCGATCGTCCGCCTCGGCTTCACCGCCGGGCTGGAGCACTACACCGCGACCATGGCCGAGTGCCTGCTCTCCGACCCCCGCGCGCAGAGGCTGCTCGGCGACACCAGCGTCCGGTCGATCCTGCTGTGGCACGCGCTGGAGGAGTCGGAGCACAAGGCCGTCGCGTTCGACGTCTTCCGGCAGGTCGGCGGCACCGAGCGCACCCGGATCCGGACGATGCGGGTCATCAGCGCGGGGTTCCTGTTCCTCGTGGTCACCGGCACGTTCATCTCGCTGCTGGGCGACCCCGCGACCTACCGTCCCGGCCGCCTGCTCCGCAGCCTCGCCGCGCTGCGGCACTCGCCGTTCCTGAAGCGCGAGGTCATCCGGCGGCTGCGCGCCTACAACAAGCCCGGCTTCCACCCGGACGACTTCGACAGCACGGACCTGCTGGAACGCTGGCGCGAGGAGCTGTTCGGCGCCGATGGCACCCTCACCGCCAACCTCAAATGACACCGCCGACCTCGAAACACCGAGGTCCGGGACGCGGGGAGCAGGCCCAAGTCCCGGACGGCGGGTTCGCCAAGACGAGAGCGGGGAGCAGGGGAGCGGACGCGGGTCAGAAGTGGAAGACGTGGCCGCCGGTCTCGACGTTCGCGCAGGCGGCGTTGATGTAGCGCGCGCTGGTGGAGATGAACATTCCGCGCCACCGGCCCACCACGCTGGCGGTGACCGGGTCGTAGTACTGCGGGCAGGTGGCCCCCGGCACCCGGGGGATCTTCCGGAAGTCGCCGCCGGCCTTGATGAGGTCGGCGCAGGCCGCCTCGGCGTCCGGGTGGGTGCCGCCGGTCGGCTCGCACTCCAGCGTCACGGACTTGGCGGCGGGGCCCGTGCTGATGTCGGGGGCGATGCTCACGGTGAGCTGGGTGACCGCGGCGGCGTTCGCGGGGACGGCGAGGGCCGCCACCGTGCCGAAGGCCAGGGTGACCGCTCCTAATGCGGTGCGCATGACGTCTTGTCACGAGGGGTTGATGACCGTGCGGTCTCCGTCCGCCTCGTACGCCACGACCTGCACCACCGGCAGCCGGGCCGAAGCTCCGCCGCGCGGGCCCGGCACCATGAGCAGGGGCGTCCCGTCCGCCGTGTCCTCGTGGGAGCCCAGCTCGCCGACCGCCTTCAGCCGCGTGACGGCGGAGCCCGCCGCGGCCACCAGGTACCAGCGACGCGGCGACCGCCACCACACGGCGGCGGCCGTCGTCCCGGCGGGCGAGGAGTAGTCGCTGTTCGTCCCGCCCCTCCCGGACATCGCGCGCCCGCTGTCGGACATCAGCACCGAGCCGCCCGGGGCGCCCCACGGCGAGGACGCGTCCACCGTCAGCAGCGTCGCCCGGCCGCCCCCGTCGGGCAGCCCGCCGCTCCACAACCGGCCGAGCCGCAGGTCGCCGGATTCGCTCAGCGTCGCGGCACCTCCGCACGCGACCGCGTGCAGCGCCGCCCACCCGGACCGTCTCGCCTCCTCCGCCGGATCCCGGAACCGCACCCGAGGCGCCGAGGACCGCGGGTCGTTCGAGGCGAACTGCGTGACCGTCCGCGACCCGAACGCCATCTGGAACACCACGTAGTTCTGGCAGCGCGGCATGAACCAGTGCCACGGCAGCCGATCGCTCAGCCCGTCCCGGACCGCCACCGGCCGCCAGTCCGGAGCCCGCCCAGACGGCACCGCCGCGCGCACGTCCCGCAGCCATGGCGGGACGAGGTAACGCCACGTCATGCCCAGCATGATGAGCTGCCCCGCGTCCGTCTCCAGCTTGCGGACGGACTCCACACCGCGCGACAACCGCCGCTCGAAGTACTGCGCCACGCTGGGGGTGTCCCGAGGGCCGGGCGAGTCGCGCAGCACCACCAGGGCCGCGCCGTCCACCGTCCCGGCGTACAGGACGACGACGCGGCCGACCGGGGGATCACGGCGGTCGTCCTGCCACGCGTCGGCTGCCCGGCGCAGCAGCCCCTCGTCATGGAGCAGCCCGCCGTGAGCGGGCCACTCGTAGATGGTCGGCGTACCGGACACCCGCCACGCCCCCGGGTCGACCCTGCCGGGCTCGACGGAACCGCCCGGCCGTGCGATGACGGCCCCGGTGACCAGCAGCAACGCCGCCGCGAGCACGCCCGCCACGGCGGCATGCCGGACGGCCGGGCCGGCGAGCGGCGGCCGAAGCCGCACGAGGTCGGGCTCGAACGCCTCGATCTCGTCGCGCTGCGCCTCCTCGTCCAGCCCGGTCAGCTCGCCGACGAGGGCGGTGGCCCGGTCGACGTCCTGGAAGTCGACCGGGTGCTGGTCGCCCAGCTCCGCGACGACTTCGGGAGCGGTGAGGCCGTCCCGACGCAGCAGATAGAGGAGCCGCTCGCGCGGCGCCAGTTCCAGTAAGGCCTCCCGGACCGGCCCTCGCGGCGTCCGCGCGGGCTCGAAGAGGGGCCGATGCCCAGGGAGCCGTCCGGTGGGCGGGTCGTCGAGCAGAATCGTCACGAGCCGGGCCCGCATGGTCGGGTACTCGCCACGCCGTCCACGGACGGCCCTGGCGACGGCCCGGCGAGCCTGCCCGAGCGGATCGTTCCCGTCGTCCAGAACTAGGTAAGCGAGCCGCAAAAGGCGGCCGTAGTGCTCACGCTCCATCCGTCGCACCGCCCCTCTCCTACTCGCATTGTGCGCTCCAGCGGACGAAAACCAGATGCGTTCCGGAACGCGCGCCGGCGTCCGGCACCTACGCCTCCAGCAATGGGCCCTCCCAGCGCTGTCCTGGTGCCCTACGGGGCGGCGGTCCGGCTCAGTCCGTGGGAGTCGACCCGAGCCCGATGCCGTCCAGCTCGGTCAGGTCGTCATGGGAGAGGGAGAGTCCCGCGCCCGCGACGTTCTCGCGCAGGTGCGCCGTCGACGAGGTGCCGGGGATGAGCAGGATGTTCGCTGATCGCCGCAGCAGCCAGGCCAGTGCGACGGACATCGGCGTCGCCTCCGACCGGGCGGCGACCGCCGAGAGCGCCGAGGACTGGAGCGGGGTGAAGCCCCCGAGGGGGAAGAAGGGCACGTACGCGACGCCGTCAGTGGCGAGCCGGTCGATGAGCTCGTCGTCGTGGCGGTGGGCGAGGTTGTACATGTTCTGCACGCACACGATCGGCGCGATGCTCTGCGCCTCGGTGACCTGCTCCTCGGTGGCGTTGCTGACCCCGAGATGGCGGATCAGGCCCTCCTGCTGGAGTTCGACCAGCGTTCCGAACGCCTCGGCGAGCGAGCCGGGCCGGGGGCCTTCGGCGTTGCCGAGCCGGAGGTTGACCAGGTCGAGCACGTCGAGCCCGAGGGACTCCAGGTTGTCGTGGACCTGGCGCCGCAGGTCGTCGGGGCGCCGGGCCGGAGGCCAGCCGCCCTGTTCGTCGCGGGTCGCGCCCACCTTGGTCGCGATGTGCAGCGACTCGGGATAGGGGTGCAGCGCCTGGTGGATCAACTGGTTGGTGACCCGCGGTCCGTAAGCGGCGCTGGTGTCGATGTGAGTGATGCCGAGGTCGACCGCTTCGCGCAGAACGGCCAGGGCGGCATCGCGATCGGCGGGCGGCCCCATGACCCATGGACCGGCCAGTTGCATGGCGCCGTAGCCGAACCGGGTGACGGTCAGGTCGCCCAGAGTCCAGGTACCGCCGGGAAGAGAGAGGGAAGGGGTGCTCATCCTGTTGCCTTTCGTCGCGCACTTGAAGGGGGTGGCGTCGGCGGCGCCACCTGCATCAGTATTGGAGAGCTACTTCCCATCAGGAAGTAGGCACTCTGGAGTGCGTAACCCACCCGTCGGTGAGAGGTGCCATCAGTGACGACGATGAAGGCGGCACAGAAGAGGGATCAGGCCAAGGTCGAGTACAACGCGTTCCTGGCGGCATGCCCCAGCCGGAAGCTGCTCGACCGGATCTCGAACAAATGGGTGGTCCTGATCCTGTGTGCGCTGGGCGGCGACGACGGCGCCGGCCAGGCCGGTGCAGCACACGCGGACGCTCCGAAGGCGATGCGCTACTCCGAGATCTCTCGTCTTCTGGCCGGGGTCAGCCAGAAGATGCTGACCCAGACGCTGCGGTCGCTTGAGCGCGATGGTCTGCTGACCCGTACCGTGACGCCGACGGTCCCCGTCACCGTCTCCTACGAGCTGACCGACCTCGGACTCTCGCTGCACAACATGACGCGCGGGCTCCGAAGCTGGGCGCAGACGCACATGGACGAGGTCCAGGCGAACCGCGAGAACTACGACGCTCGCATCTCCTGACGACCGACCCGAGCCGCTCGCACGTCCTCCCAGGTGAAGCCTGATCTTCAGATTCCGGACGCGGTTTCTGTTATCCGTACAGGGCCCGAGGGTCTCCCAGGTGTCCGGCAATTCACCTGGAACCCATGAAGGCAGGCTTACGTGAGCGAGAGGAACAACACGGGGTCGAGACGGAGCCCCCGGACGCGCCGCGGGAGCTACGGACGGGCGCCGCGTCCGAGCGAACAGGCGCCGCGTCCGAGCGGACGGGCGTCGCGTCCGAGCGGCCGGTGGTGGGCCGCCATCGGAGCGAGCGCGAGCGTGCTCGCCCTGACCGGCGGGATCGCCTACGGCCTCACCGGCTCTTCTGACAGCCCGGCCGACTCCCGCCCGGTCGCCGACCACGCGGCACCCGCGCCCGCCTCGCCGTCCCCCGCCAAGACGAACGTGACGGCCGCCAAGCCCAAGGCCGCCAAGACGGCCAAGCGCTCGACCGTGGCGAAGAAGCCCGCGAAGCACACCACGAAGCGTCCGCCGAAGAAGAAGCGGCCGACCACGCAGGTGCCCCGTTCCACGGCACCCGGCGGCGGCAGCGGCGGCGGCACGCTCGCCCAGCAGGTCGTCTCCCTGACCAACGCCGAGCGCGCCAAGAACGGATGCGGCGCACTGACGGTCGACTCCCGGCTCCAGGCCGCCGCGCAGGGCCATTCGAACGACATGGTCGCCCGCAACTTCTTCGACCACACCAACCCCAGCGGCAAGAACCCCGGCGACCGGATAACCGCCGCCGGCTACCGCTGGTCCACCTACGGCGAGAACATCGCCTACGGCCAGCGGACCCCCGCCGCCGTGATGTCGGCGTGGATGAACAGCTCCGGCCATCGGGCCAACATCCTGAACTGCAAGTTCAAGAACATCGGCGTGGGCGTCACGCTCAAGGCCGGAACCCCCTACTGGACGCAGAACTTCGGCACCCGCTGAGGCACGCGGAGGCGCGGAGGCGTGCGCACCGGTCGGAGGCCGCCCGGGCGCGCGCCTCCTGTTGTCGGCGCTCGCACATGACGCCGCGGACAGCGGCCGTGGCCATCGCGCTCCACACATCGCACAGACCACCTCCCCTCAGCACCATGCGTCCGGCTCCATCCGCACGAGAGTGTCCGGGGCGTGTGGGATCGTTCCGGACGGACACATCCAGACCATCCATGCGAGCCCAGGAGCAGCGATGACAGGTCTCGTGCGCTGGCACATCACGATGTCGCTCGACGGATTCATCACCGGACCGGGTGAGTCGATGGACTTCGTCTCCGGGCACGCGGATCGGATGCCCGCCTCGGCGCGGGAGGTGGTCCGCACGACCGGGGCCCTGCTGGCCGGACGCAACTGGTACGACGTGGCGATGGAGCGCTACAACGGGCTCGACGGCGTCTACGGCGGGGCCTGGCGCGGGCCGGTGTTCGTCATGACGCACCGGTCCGCGCCGGAGGCCGCCGATCCGTCGATCACGTTCCTGGCCGGTGCGATCGAAACGGGCCTCGCCGCGGCGCGCGAGGCGGCCGACGGCCGCGACGTCGTGGTCTTCGGCGCGGACGTCGCCCGCCAATGCCTGAAGGCCGGACTGCTCGACGAGATCCTCGTGCACCTGGCCCCCGTCCTGCTCGGCGACGGCGTGCGCCTGGTCTCCGACCCAACGCTCCGAGTAGACCTTGAACGCACCGAACTCGGCGAGACGGGCGGGCTCACCGACCTCCGGTTCCGCGTGCTGAAGTGATCGCGGTGTCCACGCGCATCCGGTCACGGCGCGACGATCGCGGGATCGGGATCGGGAGTGGGCTGGAACGCCATCCGTCACGGAACGGATACAGTGAGCGATCCAATTTCAGTGGTCGCGGAGGGGTGCCATGTCCGAGCGGGTCGGCCGGTTCCTGTCTCCGGACGCGGAGCGGCGCTTCCGCGAGGCCTACTCGAAAGGAATGCGGCTCCTCCCGGAACCGGCCGGGGTCCACGACGTCGGTACGGCGTTCGGTGAGGTCCGCGTGTACCGGTTCGGGTCCGCGCCCGGCGTGCCGCTCGTCCTCCTGCACGGCACCAACGGGACGACGGTCTCCTGGGAGCCCAACATCGAGCCGCTCGCCCAGCGCCGCACCGTCTTCTCCGTCGACCTCCTGGGCGAAGCCGGGGCCAGCGTCCAGACGGCTCCCATACGGAACGCCGACGACCAGGCCGCTTGGCTTGACCAGACGCTGGAGGGCCTCGGCCTGGCCCGCGCCCATCTGGTCGGTGTCTCCATGGGCGGCTGGACGGCCTGCAACCTGGCCGTCTGGCGTCCTCAGCGGGTGGCTTCGGCGACGCTGCTCGATCCCATCAACACGCTCGCCCGCATGCCGCTCGGCCTGATCCTGCGCACGGTGCCCACCCTGATCCCGGGTTTGTCCCGGTGGGCGACGCCACGCTTCCTGCGTTACATCGACGGCCAGGGCACCGACCCGCTCGCGGAGCCGGTCGGCCGGGTCATCGACGCGGCGATGCGCGGGTACCGCAAGGCGACACCGCAACCCGCCCTGTTCAAGGACGACTCACTCCGCTCGCTGCCCATGCCGGTCCTCGCCGTCGTCGCCGGCCGCAGCGTCATCCACGATCCCGCGACCGCCCAGGAACGAGCCCGCCGATTGATCCCGCACGTCCAGGCGGAACTGTGGCCCGAAGCGACGCACGCCATCTCCGGCCAATGCGCCGACCGCGTCAACGAACGCGTCCTGCAGTTCACCGCTGAGGTCGACTCACACCAATGAGACGTCGCGTGACCGGGAATCCGTCGCGACACGCTTGACGGACTCTCTGACCACGTCCAACGCCGCCGCCCGTTCCTGGTCGTTCATGTGGGCCGCGCCGTAGGTGACCACCGGGTCGAGCACCTGGTAGCCGACGAACTCCAGCATTCCGCGGTGGATGTGGAACAGGAAGTCGTCCATCGGGCCGAAGGCGCCGCCAGGCCGGAACGACTCCCTGGACCCGCCGGTCGTGAACAGCAGCATCGCCCGCTTTCCGACGAGCGCCGCGTCCTCGAAGAGCCCGTGGTCCCCGCCGAAGACCGCGCCCATCACGAAGACCCGGTCCACCCATCCCTTGAGGATGGCGGGCAGCGAGAACCACCACATCGGGAACGACAACACCAGCAGGTCGGCGGCGAGCAACCGGTCAAGGTGCGCCTGGACGGCCGCGTCGAGCGTCCCGTCCCTGACCGCGCGCATCTGCTCGGCCTGCGGCTTGAAGTGGCCTTCCACCCCTGCGAACTCATCGCGGACGAGCGTCGGGGCCCATGCGTCGGCGTAGAGGTCGAGGACGTCGACCCGGTATCCGGCGTCGCGCAGGGCCTGCGCCGCGGTCGCCATCTGGGCGGAGGTGAACGAGGCGGGTTCGGGGTGCGCGTGGACGATCAGGGCACTGGGCGCGGCATCAGGAGTCGACATGAGGAGATCATATCGACATATCGCGATTCGTCAATCAAACGGTGATGGCGAGCGCCTCCGCCAGTCGCGCCACCCGCTCCTCGTCGCGCCGGTAGTGGGTCCACTTGCCCACCCGGGTGGAACGCACCAGCCCGGCCCGTTCGAGCGTGCTCATGTAGCTGGACACGGTCGACTGGGCGAGCCCCGCCTTCGCCTGGATGTGCGTGACGCACACGCCGACCGCCTGGCGGTCCGCGATCGGCTCCCAATCGCCGAAGTGCCTCTCGGGGTCCTTGAGCCACTGCATGATCTGCAATCGCGCGGGATTCCCGAGGGCCTTGAACGCCTCGATCAGCTCCTCGGCACCCAACTCCGCCACCGCCGCCATGCGCCCATCCCCTCGTCAATCAAACCGACGGACCACGATATCTCGATGCAGAGGGGCGGCGGGGAGCCCACAGCCGCCTTCAACGAGGGCCGGGCGTTCAGCGAACCACCGACCGGATGAGCGTCTGTGGCGTGATCGCCTCCACGTCCTGGGTGGTCATCCGCTCACCACCGCGACCTTGCCGCGCAGCGTCTGCCGCGTCGCACTGGCCACGGTCCTGCGACGGCGGACGTCCTGCCTCATACGGGACACCGACCGAGCGCGACGGCAGTGGCCCGCTTCCGTTCATCATCCGGGGTCAGGCGAGGCGGTCGGCTTTGGCGAGCAGGTAGCGCTGTTCGACCTGGTTGCCGGTCAGGGCGGCCGCCTGGCGGTACAGGTCGGCTGCGGTGGCGGTGTCGCCGGTCATCTGGAGGAGGTGGGCGCGTACCGCACGTTCACGTTGCCGGGTCAGGGGCTCCCGGTCCAGGTGGTGCCGGCTGTTGAGATCGTCCAGAAGGGCCAGCCCTCGGGCCGGTCCGTACGCTTGGGCGACCGCCACCACGCGGCTGAGCCGGACGGGCGCGGTGGGGACGAGCCGTTCGAGCCAGAGGTACAGCATCGCGATCTGCGGCCAGTCGGTCTCCTGCGGCGACGCCGCCGCCGCGTGCACGGACGCGATGGCCGCCTGAAGCCGGTACGGGCCCGCCGCACCGCGGTTCCAGACGCTGTCGATCAGCTCGGTGCCCTCGCGGATCAGCTCGGGGTCCCACCGCGCGCGGTCCTGCTCGTCCAGCGGCACGAGTTCGTGGTCGGCGCCGGTGCGCGCGTCCCGCCGTGAGTCGGTGAGCAGCATCAACGCCAGCAGGCCGGTCGCCTCGGCGTCGTCCGGGAGCGAGGCGCGGAGCATGCGGGCCAGCCGGATCGCCTCCCGGGTCAGGTCGACGCGGGCGAGCTCGCGACCCGCCGTGGCCGTGTAGCCCTCGTTGAAGACGAGGTAGAGCACCTGCATCACGGCGGCCGTCCGAGCGTCCCGGTCGGCGTCGGTCGGCGGGGTGAAGCGGGCGCCGGCACGGGCGAGCTGCTGTTTGGCGCGGCTGATCCGCGTGCCCATGGTGGCCTCGGACGTGCCGAGGGCGTGCGCGACCTCGGCGGTCGTCAGGCCGCCGACCGCACGCAGGGTCAGCGCGACCTGGGACGTGGTGCTCAGCGCGGGGTGGCAGCACAGCATCAGCAGGGTGAGGCTGTCGTCCATCTCCTGCGGGGGACCGGCCTGGCGGGACGGTTCCCGCATGGCCAGCTCCGCCATCCCGGCTTCGGTCTCGCGCCGGCGCCGGGCCTGGTCGGAGCGGAGCAGGTCGACCATCCGCCGGTAGCCGATCCTGATCAGCCGGCTCCGCGGATCGCTCGGCACGCCGTGGGCGGACCAGTCCCGGCCCGCGGCCAGCAGCGCCTCCTGGACGGCGTCCTCGGCGATGTCGAAGCGGCCGAAGCGCCGCACCAGGGCGCCGAGCACCTGCGGCGCCTCCGTGCGCAGCAGATGCTCGACCTCGCCGTTCACGCCGTGAACTCCTCCCCCATGATCGGCCGGATCTCGATCGGCTCGCCGAGCACCTCGACGATCCGCGAGGCGATCTCCACGGCGCGCTCCCGGCCGGTCACGTCGACCACGGCGAAGCTGGCCAGGACCTCCTTGAGCTCGGCGAACGGCCCGTCGGTCGCGACCACGCCGCCCGGTCCCCTGCGGACCGTGGTGCTCACCACCGGATGGCCGAGGCCCTCGCCGGCGACGAACTCGCCGGTCTCGGTCAGTTCCCGCTGGAACTCCTGGTACGCGGCGAACGCGGCGAGCGCCTCCTCCGACGGGGTGTCGGCGGTCGCGGCGTCCCAGGCGGCGGCCGGGGTGTAGCTGAGCAGCAGGTATTTCATGGCGATCCTCTCCTTGCCTCACCAGTGTGCGGGACCGGGTTCCAGCCGTCTAACCAGGTCAAGCCGGGTATGACGGGCGGTGCACGGACACCGCGACGGCGGTCGTCCAACTGAAGGCGACCAGGCCGTTGAGCGCGATCTGCAGGCTCATGTGGTCCGGTGACATCGGCACCAGCAGGACGAGCGCCACGGCGCCGTTCAGCACGGCCGGCCACACGGCCCGCCGGCGCACGCAGCGGACGGTCATCATGACGGCCGCGATGGCCAGCGCGGTGAAGGCGACGGCAGCCGCGACCGAATGCGCGACACCGTGCCAGGACATCCGGGCGACGGGCCCCTCCGGGGTGCCGGCCGGAAAGCCGTTCTCCGGATCCATCGGGAACAGCCCGGCGGCGACCAGGCCGACCCCGAAGACCGCGACGAAGACGGGCACGGTCCGCCGGCCGACCCCCTCGGTGATCGAGTGCTTGAGGCCGACGGCCAGGGCGACGCAGCCCAGTCCCGTCAGCACGAACGTGGCGATCTGGATCCAGCCGAGCCCACCGGTGGCGAGCTGGCTGATCGGGTGCCGGGTGATGTCGAAGCCCTCGCGCATGGCCATCTGAGCGACGGCGGAGACGAGGAACAACGGCCCAGCGAGAGCCCCCGCGATCAACGCGCGGGACGTGGGACGGGCGGCGCGGGACGACGGGGCGATGGCGGCGGCCATGGATTCCTCCTCTGTCGACGGGTCTCGCCGCTACCTCGGACCCGCGTCCAGGATCTCGACACCATCAGAAAGTGACCTAGGTCACAGATGAGCGCTGTCAGAACCGACCGAGTCGCTCCGAGGTACCCGCGACCACCTACACAGAGGAGGACGCGATGTCCGAGCCCACCACGAGCGAGCCCGCCACGAACGAGGCCGCGCAGCCGAGCGCCGAGGTGCAGGCCCTTGATCGCCTGGTCGGCACCTGGAAGGTCACCGGGGGAGCCGAAGGGACGGTGCGCTACGAGTGGATGCCGGGCCGCCACTTCCTGCTCCAGCACGTCGACCTCACCCAGTCCGACCAGCCCGTCACCGGCATGGAAGTGATCGGCAAGCTCCGCCCGTTCGGCGAGCCCACCGGCGAGGAGGTGGTGTCGCGGTACTACGACTCGCTCGGCAACACCTTCGACTACGTCTACGAACTGACCGGCGACGAACTGACCGGCGGCAAGCTGACCATCTGGGGCGGCGTCCGCGGCGGCCCCGCCTACTTCGAAGGCACCTTCAGCGCCGACGGCGCAACCGTCACCGGCGAATGGGTCTACCCGGGCGGCGGCGGATACCAGTCCACCATGACCCGCCTCTGAGACCCCTCGGACCCGTCTCTGCCATCCAAAACGACCAGGAGCGCCGGACCCTCGACGGCCCGGCGCTCCTAGTCCCCAGCACCGGCAATCCGGCGGCGGGCGACCTCGGCCGAGGCGGTGCGGCCAGGACGGACCGCACCGCCACGTCGGCCTGGCGGCCCCCGATCAGCGCCAGGCCTGGTAGTGCTGCCAGTTGCAGGGCCAGGTGCGCAGGTGGCTCTCGTCCCCGTGGTCGTCCAGGCACCGGTCGGTCGCCACGCTCTTGATCTGGATGGCGCCTCCCTCGTACGGGGCGATGCGCCACTTCTGGAAGTTGGAGTTGTTGCAGGGGAAGGTGCGCAGGTTCCCCATGTCCCCGTGGTCGTCCAGGCAACGCGCGGTGGCGACGTTCTTCAGGACGCGGGCGTCGCCCACGACGAAGACCTCCCACTTCTGGAAGTTGGAGTTGTTGCAGGGGAACGTGCGCAGGTTCCCCATGCCTCCGTGGTCGTCCAGGCAACGCTTGGTCGCGTCGTTCTGGTAGGTCTGGCTTACCTTGAGGGCCGCGGTGGTGCCGGACGGGGCCGCGGCGTCTCGGGGCGCCGCGTCCGCCGCGCCCGCCGCGGCGACGCTTGCCGCGGTGAGGGCGAGGAACGCCGACCCCATGGCCAGCACGCGAGCCGTACGTGCGGGCAGGGCGGTGGGTATGCGGGTCATGAGTAAGGATCCCTTCGAGGGTTCGTCGGCTGCGGGCGGTTGCGCCGCCGCAGCGAGGGGAGCGTCGCGCCGTCGGCGGTTCGCCTCCGGCGTCTGCGCTCCACCATCCCGACCTGCGCTGTCGTCCCGGTCACGTCGTGGTCACTCTGGCCCCTGATCTGCGGGTCGATGCGGAGAGTATGCGTTTACTAACACATTGTTATATCTTTGGACAGTGAACCCCCGGTACGAGTTCGGGATCTTGGGGCCTCTCGAGGCCGTGCGCGACGGCGTGCGCGTGCCGATCCGCGCCGGTCAGCACCGCGTCCTTCTTGCGGCGCTGCTCGTCGACGCGGGCCGGATCGTCTCGGTGGACGCCCTCGCGTTCCGGCTGTGGGGCGACGACCCGCCCCAGGGAGCGCGGAACGCCGTCCAGAACTACGTCCTGCGGCTCCGCCGGACGCTCGGCCCGGGCATCGTGGTCACCGATCGTCGCGGTTACGTGCTCAAGGTGCCGCCCGAGGGCGTGGACGCGCGCCGGTTCGACGCCCTCGTCCGGCAGGGGGCCACCGCGTCGTCCGCAGGCGACCCCGATAGCGCCGCGGAGCTGCTCGGCGAGGCGCTGGCGCTCTGGAGGGGCGAACCCTTGGCCGACCTGCCCGCGGAACGGTTCCAGGACGTCGTCCCGGCGCTGTGCGAGCGGCATCTCGCCGCGCAGGAGCTGTGGATCGACGCGGTCATGCGGTGCGGACGTCCCGCCGACGTACTGCCGGAGCTGCGGAGGCTGACCGGCCGCCACCCCTTCCGGGAGCGCTTCTGGGCGCAGCAGATGCTGGCCCTCTACCAGTGCGGTCGGCAGGGAGAGGCGCTGGAGCGCTATCGCGAGGTCACCCGCCTCCTCGCCGACGAACTGGGGATCGATCCCGGGGACGAACTCCGGACGCTGCACCGGCGGATCCTCGCCTCCGCCCCCGAGCTCACCGCGACCCGCCGCGGCTCGCCGGCCGGAGAGGGGCATCTGCCCGCCGAGACGACGTCCTTCGTCGGCCGGGATATGGAGTTGGCCGAGACGCGCCGCCTGCTGCGCGCGTCGCGCCTGGTCACCCTGACCGGAGTCGGCGGAGTCGGCAAGACGAGGATGGCCCTGCGCGCCGCCGGGCAGATGAGGCCGCACTTCCCCGACGGGGTATGGCTGGCCGACCTGGCCGCGCTGACGGACTCGACGCTGGTGGCGCGCGCCGTCGCCGAGGCGCTGGGGCTCCGCGACCAGTCCGTGCGGTCCGCGATGGACGCCCTGGCCGACCACGTGCGCGATCGGCACCTGCTGCTCGTGCTCGACAACTGCGAGCATCTGGTCGACGCCGTGGCGCGACTCGTCCAGCGGTTGCTGTGCGCGGCGCCGAGCCTCCGGGTGCTCGCCACCAGCCGTGAGCGGCTGGGCGTACCGGGCGAGCACGTCCTGCTCGTCTCAGGCCTGACGCTCCGGCCCGGCGGTGACGGAGGCGCGTGCGAGGCCGTCCGCCTGCTGAGCGACCGGGCGGCGGCGTGCGCCGCTCCCTTGCGGGACGGCGGTTCCGCCGCCGAACTCTGCCGGCGCCTGGACGGCATCCCGCTGGCCATCGAACTGGCGGCGGTCCGCCTGACGTCCCTCACCGTCGAGGAGATCCTCGAACGCCTGGAGGACCGCTTCCGGCTGCTGTCCGTCCCCCAGTCGCCCGCGACGGACCGCTACCGTCGCACGCTGCGCGGGGTCATGGACCTGAGCTACAACCTGTGCACGCCAGGGGAGCGCCGGCTGTGGCCCCGGCTCTCGGTCTTCGCCGGCAGTTTCGACCTCAGGGCGGCCGAGGCAGTGTGCGCGGGCGACGGCATCGCCCGAGCCGACGTGCTCGACCTGATCACCGGCCTCATCCACAAGTCCGTCGTGGTGGTCGACGGCGACGGCCGCTCCGCGCGCTACCGGCTGCTGGAGACCATCCGCCAGTACGGGCTCGACCGGCTCCGGAGGGACGGCGACGCCGCCGGGTACCGCATACGCCACAGCGACCACTACCACTCCCTCGCGGCGGGCGCCGCCGCCGACTGGTGCAGCCCGCGAGAAGTCGAATGGCTGGACCGGCTGCGCACGGAGGTGCCCAACTTCCGCGCCGCCCTGGGGTTCTGCGTCAACCGCCCGGACCGGGTCCGGACCGGCGCGGACATCGCCGCCGACCTCACGCGCACCCGGTCCTGGTTCTTCAGCGGAACGCTGGGCGAGGCGCGCCACTGGCTCGAAAGCCTCGCGGCCGGTCTCGGCCCCGGCGTCCGCGAAGAGACGATCATGGTGACGGTCATGAAGGCCTTCATCGCGTCCATCCAGGGGGACCAGGCGGCCGCCGAGACGTTCATGAACGAGTGCCGCGACCTGGGCGCGCAGGCTCCCCCCGTGGCCTATGTCGAGGGCGTCCAGATGCTGCTGGCGCACGGTGACCCCGCCTGCATCGAGCGGTTGGCCCAGGCCCGCGAGAGGCTTCGGGACGCGGGCCACATCGGCGATGCCCACATGGCCACCATGTTCTGGGCGATGGCGGCCGCGTTTCTCGGGCACCAGAGCACCGCCGTGTCCGCATGCGAAACCTATGTAGCCGAGGCCGACGCCTCCGGAGCCGAGTGGGCGCGCACCTGGGCCCAATGGGCCACGGGCCTCACCGCCCTCCTGCACGGCGACCCGGCGACTGCGCTCACACCACTCTGCGACGCCCTCCTGCGGCAACGGGCCATGAACGACCGCTGGGGGCCTGCTTGGGGCGTCGAGACGCTTGCCTGGACGGCGAGCGTCCTAGGGAACCACCACCACGCCGCCCGCCTGCTGGGAGCCGCGCACCGCCAGCGCCAGGTGACCGGCGCCGCGCTCACCGGACTCCGCCCCTTCCACCTTCACCACACCCGCACCGAGACCCGGGTGCGCGAGCGCCTGGACCCGGCGGCCTACACCGAAGCCTGGCAACACGGCGCCCGCGCCGCAGACGGCATCGCACTGGCCCTCGCAGTCGCCAACGACCTCCGCCTACAAACGGCAGCAGACCAAAGCACACCTGGGTGACCGGACGTACCGACAGGCACCCGTCTAAGGCGCCCGGCCGTCGCGGCTTTCCCGTCGGCCGCCCTCATCGTCGATTGGCAGAATGCGCGGCATGCCGGAAAAGCCAGCCTTGTATGTCGCCATCGTCGCCACAGCGTCCGGGGCGCTCTTCGGGGCTGGGACCTCCCTCGTCAACGATCTCTCGTCGGAGTACGGGACGTTCGGCCGCGGGCTCGCCGACTCCCCTTTCGTCCCGGCGCTGAAGGTGTCGAGCATCCTCTTCGACGCCGGGTGGTCATGGGCCGCGCTGGCCGTCCTGACGGGCTGGTACGCGGTGTGGGCCAGACGCGGCGCCGAGCGCGCGGCACCGATCGGGGCGGCCTGCGGCGCGCTGGCCCTCCTGGGCGCATCGGTGGGGTACTTCTGCGCGGACGCCCCGCTGCGCCGCGAGCCACTGTCGAGCCATCTGGTCGAGATGGTCGTGTGGTCGATCGCGAGCCTCGTCCTCGGACCGCTACTCGGCGCCATCGGGTCGCAGGTCGTCCGGAAAGGCCTGATCGGGATGTTCGCGGGTCTGGCGGTGCCGGCCGGCGCGGTGGCGCAGACGCTGCTGCTGCGCGTCTCGGAGCCGGGGCGGACCGGCGCTCACACCACCGCGGAGGCCATCGTCTGCGTCGCGGCGGCGGCCGTCGCCGTGTTCGTCCTCGCCCGGACGCTCAGGGCTCGCAGGCTGATGGACGTCCCACCCGAACCCGGCGCGCGGACGCCGACGGCGGAGGCGCCGATTACGCGGAGTGTAATGGATGATCACCTTGGGTAGCTGACCGGGGAAGGTCGTTCCTGGGAGGTCGTCATGTCCGTGCCGGGCGGTGGGTACGGAGACCGCGGAGCTCCTCCACCCGGAGGGCCGCCCTCTGAGGGGCCGCCTCCTGGGGCGCCGCCTCCGGGAGGTCCGCCGCCGCCCGGAGGGCCACCGCCTGGGGCGCCTCGTGGGCAGCCGCAGCCGGGAAGCACCAACGCCCTGGCCATAGTCTCGTTGATCCTCGGCATCACTTGGCTGGGCTGGCTCGGCAGCATCCTGGCGGTCATCTTCGGGCACGTGTCGCTCTCCCAGATCAAGAGGTCCGGCCAGAGCGGCAGGGGCATGGCGATCGCGGGCCTGGTCCTCGGCTATCTCGGCATCGTGATCGGGGCGGTCGTCGTCATCTTCCTGGTCGTATTCGCCAACGAGACGGCGGAGAAGCAGACCCGCGTCGTGCTGGAGGCCGAAGGCTCCGGCGGTGCGGCCCGCGCAGACATCGCCTATTCGTTCGGCCAGGACTCCGGGCAGGCCAACGGCCGGTCACTGCCGTGGCGCCAGACGGCGTCCCGGAAGGTCAGCGGCTTTGACGTCATTTCGCTCGACGTACAGAACACGGGGGAGCGAGGCTCGGTCACCTGTCGCATCAGCGTGAACGGCAAGCTGGTCTCCAGCAACACATCCACCGGTCCTTACGCGGTCGCGTCCTGCTGGTCCGACCGCGTGGGCTGACCGGATCGGAAGCACGGGACCTGTCAGCCGACAAGACTCGATACCGACCGCCTTCCTCTGTCAGGTGTCCGGTGCGAAGGGCTCTCGACCAGGCCGGGACGGGTGGCTATGGACGGTGGTGGCATGGAGGAGGTTCTCGCCTACCTCGCCGCGGGCCTGGTCGGTCTGTGGGGGATCTCGCATGCGATTCCCACCAGGGCGGTCGTCGCCGGGTTCGGTGAGATCACCGAGGACAACCGGAGGGTGCTGACCCAGGAGTGGCTGGCCGAGGCCGTGTCCATGTGGTCGTTCGCCGCGCTGGTCATCGTGGTCACGGCGGTCGGCGGCGGGACGTCCGCCGCCGACTGGACCTACCGCGTCATCGCGGGGGCGCTGCTCGTCCTCGCGGCACTGACGACTCTCGCCGGCGCCCGCACGCCGGTCGTCTGGTTCAAGATCTGCCCAGTCCTGCTGACCAGTTCGGCCGGGCTGCTGCTGGCGGCCAGCTCTGTCTGAACCAAGGGGATGAGTCGACCCTGAGTCCATGCGGGCGAATCAGGCGTTCTGGCGTTCGGCCCGCTCCCGGACCAGCTCCTCGACCGCGCTGGGGAGCGTGGTCTCGAAGTCGATGAGCTTCACCCAGGTCGGGGTGACGACGATCCGGACCATGCCGTCGTAGAGCGAGCGGACCTCGGCCTCCCACTCGACGCGCTGCTCGGGCGTCATCTCGTAGCTGCCGTTCATCTGGAGGTACTCGTCCGGGATGCCGTCGACGACGTCGAGCTCGGCGCATCCCCGGATGAGCAGGATCTTCGGCGGGTGCACCTCGGTGTCGATCGTCAGCGCGACCTCGGGACGCTGCCGCAGGTGGCGCAGTTTCGGGGCGTTCTTGCTGGTGCACAGGACGATCTCCGAGCCGTTCCAGGTGAACGCGATCGGCACGTTGCGGGGCGTGCCGTCCTCGGCGACATAGGCCAGGCGGGTCAGATCGCGGGCCAGCAGCTCCTGGCTGAACGGCCGGTCGAGGATCTCGTCGATCTCGTGCTGCTCCATGGTCATCGCTCCTTGGCTCGCGTCGTCGAGCGCCCCGTTCGCGGCCGCCCGTGCCCCTGGGACGGAGCCACCCCTCCCCTCTCGACATCCCCGGCCACGAAATCCCAGAACTTTCTGGAACCAGCCCGAACAGCGCCTGCCGACCAACCAGCGATGTGGGGCGACGTCCAGCACCGAACACGCCAACCGGACCCGCCGCGCCGCCCCGATGTCGGCTCGGCCGCGACGGCGGATGGACGCAGATAGACGCAGAAGGACTCGCATGTACCGGAGCAGGGCGAATAGGCGCGTGAACTCGTTTGGCGAATTCGGGCAACAACCCATCGCAACCACACGAAGGGACGCCATGACGCATCGAGATGGGCCCACCCCGTGACCGGCGCCGCCGCCGATCAGCGAACGGCGCGGGTCCTGAGCGACGCGGAGGTGATCCGGCACTCGCTGACCGAACCGGAGACCTTTTCGGTGCTGTTCGAACGGTACGGCAGCCAGATCCAGCAGTACGCGGCGCGACGGCTCGGCTGGCAGACGGCTGAGGACATCGTCGCCGAGACATTTTTCGTCGCGTTCCGGCAGCGCGCCTCCTACGACCTGGCGCAGCCGGTGGCGCGGCCTTGGCTGTACGGGATCGAGACCAACCTCATCGCGCGGCACCGTCGCACCGAGGAACGCATGTACCGGGCACTCCGGCGCACGGGACTCGACCCGCTCCCCGAGCCGCTCGCGGAGACCGTCGTCCGGCGGGTGGACGCGCAGGTCGAGGACCGCCGCCTGGCCGGGGTGATCGCGGCGCTCCACCGCCGCGACCGCGACGTGCTGCTGCTGGTCGCCTGGGCCGAACTCAGCTACGAGGAGGTCGCGGCGGCGCTGGACGTGCCCATCGGCACCGTCCGATCCCGCCTCAACCGGGCTCGCCGCAAGATCCGCGCGGCGCTCGGCGACGTGGATTCGATCGGAGAGGAGCACTGATGGACGAACTCACGAAGGTGCGGGAGTTCCGCAAGACCGTTCCGCCGATGTCCGCCGAAGCCGAGGAGTCGGTGCGGCGCGGCCTGCGCGCGCTGGCCGCCGCCGACGGCCCCGCCCCCCGGCCCGCAGGCGGGACCATCCGGGGCCGGATCAGACGCCCTGCCTTTGGACGGTTCACACCATGGGTCCTGCCGACCGGGGCGATCCTGGCAGCGAGCGCCGTGGCGGGCGTGGTCATCCTGCACGATTCCGACGGGCCGCCACGTCCGACACATGCCTCAACGGCGCTTCCCACCACGGACGTCAAACCGTTCCCTGACGTCCGGCTCGCCAGCGCGGTAGAACTGGGCTCACGCGCCGCCCATGCCGCCGAGCGGCAGCCGTACCGCAAACCCGGTCCCAAGCAATGGGTCTACACGCGTGCGGTGAGCGCGGGCGGCTTCGACATGAGCACTTGGTGGAAGGGCGTCGACGTCAATTCCCGGATAACGTTCGAGGACTGGCACCGTGTCGACGGTGGCGGCCGGGCCCACTATTTCGGCGGCAAACTGCGCGTATTCCCCGCCGCCCCGTACGACCTGAAGAACCACACGAATGGACCGCTGTTCAACCTCGGCAACTACGACACGCTGCCCACGGCGCCCGGCGCACTCCTGCATCGCCTGTCCACGGCCCGGTATCCGACCCAGGTCGGCGAGACGTCCGCCGAGGACGTCTTCGAAACCATGGACGACATCCTCCGCGACCCGTCGCCGCCCAAGCTGCGAGCGGCCGTCTACCGTGCACTGCCCAAGGTCGAGGGCGTGACGCTGCGGAAGAACGTACGGGACGCCGCCGGCCGCCCAGGCGTCGCCTTCGCCCGCACCAACGACGTGGGCGAACAGACCAGCATCATCCTCGACCCCACCACCTACGCCTACCTGGGCTCTCGCGAGGACGTCGTGTACCCGCACACCTATAAGGGCGATGACGGCAAGCCGTACACGACGAAGCCGGGCACCGTCCTGTCGTGGTACGCGGAAGTGACCCAGAAGATCGTCGACCGCCCCGGCGCCCGCACCTGACATCGCGGCAACTCCAGCAGGCGCGACATGGGCTCTAGGGTTCCGCCGGTGGGTGGCCAAGGTCGCCGAGGGTGTCCTTGAGCCGCTCTCGGGCGGCGTCGAGACGGGCCGTGTAGTCGGGCATGAAGATTTCCACCAGCGACTTGTCCAGCGTTCCGGAGATCCGGTGGATCGGTGACCACACGGCTCGGTCTTCGTTCACCAGCTTGGCGAACTCCTTGTTGCCCTCCATGCGGTCGAGCCAGTCGGAGAGCACCAGAGCCTGATCACGCGTGAGCCTGATGGTGAAGTCGTCTTCGGGCAGCAAGTCCATGCGTCACATCCACAAGCCAACGGCTCGCCCCGCCCGGGCCACCGGCCACCAGCGCCGCCGTATCCCGTCGCTACGGGCACCGCGATGAGGCTACCCGTCGAGTCCATGAGGGAGGGGCGGACAGAGAGAAGGAGAAACGGCCGCGCCAGGCAGGCGAGTCGGAGTGCCCTACGCGCAGACACAGGTGGCCGGAACGACACAGACTGCCAGGAGCGGCACGCCTGCGAGAGCGGGTGTCATGGTGCCCAGCGTCAGGGCCCGGGACCGGCCCCGCCCTCGCGTCGATTCGGGTTTCGCCATAGATCGAAGGCGGGGCCGTCCGTGTTGTCCGGCGGGTTAGAGGTCCAGGTCTCCGCGCTTCACGCGGGTGACGAGTTGGGCGAATCTCGCGGGGGAGAGGGTGAGGTGTCCGGTGTCGGGTGCCTTGCTGTCCCTGATGCCGCGTCCCTGCGGGAGGGCGGCCACCTCCACGCATTCGTTCCCGGACGCGTTGCTCCGGCTGGCCTTCCGCCATTCGATCACTTCATGGCCTCCATAATCCGTGCGACATGACTCCGTGAGGCAGATGCGGACAAGGCTTCCGAGCCTATGAGGTCGTAGCGCCTTACGAAGTCGTCAAGCATCGTGGGGTCGTGCGTCAGTCTGCCACCTGTGTTGGCTTCCATGTAGGCCGCGGACCAGTTTGTTCCGTTCAGGAGGGTGAACGAGCCGTCCAGGCCGATATGCGCTCCGACCTCGCGTGGCACAGTGCGAAGGATGACGTTTCGCCTGTGGCTGAGGGTCACCAGATGGGCGAGTTGTTGACGCATAACCTCCGCCCCGCCAACCGGTTGTTCCAGTGCCGCCTCGTTGAGCAGGACGCGCAGTTCAGGGGGCTTTTCGCGTTCGAGGATCACTTGCCTGGCCATGCGTGCGGCGACGGCTGCCTCGACGTCCTCGATGATCTGGCCGTCTTCGAGCAGGGCTCGGGCGTAATCCTCCGTCTGGAGTAGTCCGGGAATGATCGCGAGCGCCCAGTAGCTCACGCGGGATGCTTTTTCCTCCAGCGGGGTGTACTGGGACCACCAGCCGGGGTCGTGTGTTCGCTCAGCTAAGCGTCGAAGTCGGGCGAAATGCCCGCGAGCGCGCCAAAGCAGGTCCAAAGTTTCGGCGTGCTTCATGGGAATATTTTCGCGACCCGATTCCCAGTTCGAAACATGGGATTTCGTCACGCCGAGAAGGTCGCCCAGGGCTTCCTGTGTCATGTTCCGCTCCGTGCGCCATATTCGCAGGTCAGAGGCGAGCCAGTGCCAGTGGTTGTTATCCGGATCAAGCTCGTTCGCCGAGGTCATTCAAGATCCTTAAAGTACAGGTTGGTTGATTGAATGGTATTTACCGTATCGGGAGGCGGCAGTCTTTCGCCAGAGCCCAGTCGGCGAAAGGTGGCCCGGTGTGAATGTCATTCAGGGCAATTGGGACAAGCTTCCATCAAAGGCGCCAAACGAATTCGCTCTCCGCTGGCGCGCGTATCCCGAGAGCGTGTATCTGACGCGTTCGCTGGTGACGCAGGCGTGTGAGGCGTGGGGGTTGGCGCAGCACGACTACGTGGGGCGCACGATCATGTCCGAGTTGGCGACCAACGCCGTGGTGCACGCCGTCGAGGGGCACGAGATCCAGGCGTGGGTCACGCTCTTGGACGGTGCCATCGAGTTCCGGGTGTGGGATCCGTCGCACGCTCCGCCGGTCGTGCCGACGGCCGATCCCGAGGCCGAGGGCGGCCGGGGCCTGATGGTGGTGCGGCTCCTGGCGACCGGCGGCTGCGGATACCGGCACGTCAACGGCGGTCGCGGCAAGGTCGTCTGGGCGCGGCTCGTCCTCTAGAACCCCCGCCCGTCCGGCGAGTGGCCGCACCCGACCCCCTGGGGTGCGACCGCGCTTCCCCCGCCTCGCCGGACGGGCGGGCTCAACGCCGGGTTTCCACTGGACTTTGCAAGCGGACCACAGTCCGGTAACGTCCCATGACTAACCGGACCGTAGTCCTAATTTGTGAGGGGTACTGGCATGACCGCACTCATCACCCGCGACGAGCTGAAGGCAGCGATCGACGCGGGCTCCGTGACCGTCCTCGACACCCTGGGCGGCGAGTACTACGCCAAGCAGCACCTGCCCGGTGCGCTCGAACTGGTCCTGGCCGATGTCGACGCCCAGGCGCCGACCCTGCTGCCCGACCGCGGCGCCGCGATCGTCACCTACTGCTCCAACCCGGCGTGCGCCAACAGCGGACAGGTCGCCGATCGACTCACCGCTCTCGGCTACACCAACGTCCGCAAGTACCGCGAGGGCATCCAGGACTGGGTGGAGGCGGGCCTCCCGACCGAGTCCGCTTGACATGGCGTGGAGGGCAGAGCGCATGCCCTGCCCTCCACAGCAATACACACCTCCGGGATCAGCTACAAGGGACGGTGCCGACCGCTAGTTGCGGTAGCGGAAGACGATGCGGGCGCGGGTTACGTCGTATGGCGTGAGCTCCACCAGGACCCGGTCTTCCAGGTAGATCTTGATGAAGTTCTTGCGCATCTTGCCGCTGATGTGCGCGAGCACCCGGTGGCCGTTTTGCAGCTCCACGGTGAACATGGCGCTGCGGAGGCACTCGACGACCTTGCCCTCGACTTCTATGCCGTGTTTGTTCCTCATCGCACCAGCTCCAGGTTGCTGCCCACCTGCCGGGCCTCGATGTCCTCCAAGAGCGCTACGGCTGCTCGGTTGGACTCGTGGGCCTCGGCCCAGGCGGTGGTGAACCCGGAGTCGTGCAGTTTGCCCAGCGCGTGGGCCAGCAGTGCCCGTGCGATGCCGCGGCGCTGCTCGCCGGCTCGGACCGCGATCAGCCCGATGCGCGGGCGGCGCACGGTCACCACCCGGATCAGGCCCAGGTAGCGGCCGGGCGCCGCGGCCGCCGCGTACTTCGACGGGTCGACGATGGTGTCGTCGCCCGGGTGGGGGAGCACCTCCGCGGGCATCGACTGCCACCATCCGACGGTCGACTCGACTTCGTCGCGGATGGCGCGGTCCACCTCCCGCAGCAGGTTCTCGTCCGCCTGACCGGCGGGCACGATCGTGACGCCCGGAGGCGGCAGGACTTTGTCGAGCCCGGTGACCTGCGGGTCGGTCGGCACGACGTACTCCCACTCGCGGCGCCGGATCGTGAAACCGACCCGCTGCCAGCGAGCGGTCAGGTCGACGTCGGCTTCATCGACCACCGTGTACAGCGGCGCCGGCAGCTCCGCCAGCATCGCCTCGGCGAGCTGGTCGAAGGTGGCGTCTTGCCAGGCGTCGATGCTGACGAACAGGCGTCCGTCGGGCCGGTGTTCGGCATATCCGCGGCCGACCACCAGGTCGTCGTCCAGTGCATGCCAGTGCCTGTCCGCGACGCGCGTGGTCAGCACGGCGTTATCGCTCAGGCCGGATGTAGAAGGCTTTGCGTCCATCGGAGTCTCCTTCCAGGAGAGCCTCGATCTCAGGCGCTCCTGGCGACTCCGGACGTCAGTCGCCGGACAGTGACAGGCTGAGGGAGCACCCATGGGTGACTGTGTTCACGGGTCCTCACCTCCTTGCGACTTCTTCACGGTCGACCGCGAAGGTAGCAACGGAGCGTCGTCTCGCTCAAACCCTTTTTCACCTGCGTCGGGGCTCAACGAGGCTCTATTCGCGGGCGGCGACCAGAGCCGTGGGGGACGGTCTTGTAGCGGCGAGGGCGGTCAGGGCGGCGGTCGCGGGGGTGACGAGGAGGGAAGCCGTGGTCAGCAGGGCTAGGAGGGTCCAGGGGACGGAGAGGATGCGGACGCCTTGGGTCTCTGGGAAGAAGCCCGCCAAAGCCCCTGCCGCGACCAAAGCCCCCAAGGACAAGCCGATGAACGTGACGGCGGCCGACTCGATGGCGGCCATCCGGACGACCTGGGCGCGGGTCAGGCCGGTGGCGCGGGCGACGGCGAACTCGGTGCGGCGTTCGGCGGCGGCGATCACGACGGCGTTGATGACCGCGATGGCCGCGTACAGGCCGGACATGCCCATCAGGACGGCCATGATCCCCATGGTGCCGCGCTGCTGGTCCGCCACCCTGGCGTCGGCCCACTGGTGAAGGGTGCGCACCTCGCCGCCCTCGGCGGCGAGGATGCGTGCGGCGACCTCAGCCGGTGACGTGCCGGGGGTGACCTGCACCAAGGTCTCGGTGGGCGCGTCCGCGAGCATCTCGGCGGGGACGAGGTCGCGCGGCACCAGGAAGTTGTCGCTGCCGTTCTCCAGGACTTCCGGCAGGCGCGCGACCGTGCGGAGCTTGACCTTGCGCGAGCCGATCCGTGCCGTGACGGTGCCGCTGCGGACGCCTTCGGCGGCCAGCCGGGGGCCGATCGCGATGGTGCGGCCGTGCAGCGCGTCCAGGGAACCGGAGCGGAGGGTGAGGCGGTGGGTGCGACGGTACGCGGCGGCGTCCACGGCGGTGATCCCCGAGTGATGGGTCTGCCGGTAGGAACGGCCTTCCACGCGGTGCCGGGACGTCACCGACATCTCCACCTGGCTCTGCGGGGACGCCAGTGCGACGCCCGGGACCTGCGGGATCCGGGCGGCGGCCGCCCCGTTCGAGGTGACCACCAGGTCGGCGGCGGTGGTCCGTTCGAGGTCCGCGCCGGTGGCCCGGGCCAGCGAGTTCAGCGCGCCGGTCAGGCCGACCAGCAGGCCGACCAGGACGATGAGCGGCGCGGCCGTCGAGGCGCTGCGCCGTACCGCGTCGCGCAGGTTCGCCTGCGCCAGCTCGCCGAGCACGCCGGCGCGCAGCACCGTCCCGAGCATCCGGCCGACCAGCGGGACGGCGAGGGGGCTCAGCGCGCTGAGCGCGATCGACCCGAAGACCGACACGGCCATGGCGATCAGCAGGGCGCCGAGCAGGTCCGCGCCGTGCCCGGCCGCGACCAGCGCGACCGTCAGCGCGAGCGACGACACCCCGGACAGCCAGCGGCCGACGGTCATCACCCGGGCCGCGCGCGGGGCGTCCCGCAACGCGTCCAGCGGACGGACCCGGGCCGCCCGGTAGGACGCCGACAGGACCCCGAAGACCGCGACGCCGATCCCCACGCTCGGCGACAGCAGCAGGACCCCGGGGGACCAGTGCGCGGAGAAGTCACGCGGAAGCAACCCGATCCAGATCAGCAACCGGGCCTGCGCCCACGTGCCCGGCACGCCCAGCAGAATGCCGAAGAAGCTCCCGACCAGCCCCAGCAGGAACGCCTCGCCCAGCAGCAGCCTCACCAGTTGGGGACGGCTCCCGCCGAGCATGCGCAGCAGGGCCAGGTCCTTGCGCCGCTGCTCCACGGCGAAGGCGAACGTCGAGCCCACGATGAACACCGCCAGGAACATCGCCAGCGGTGTGGCCATGCCGAGCAGCGTGGCAGCCCCGACGTACCCCTCCCGGATCTGCTCGGCCGTCCGTCCGGACGCGCCCGGCGGGATCTTCGGCTCGCCCGTCGAGACCAGCACGAGCACCGACGACTGCACCAGCGCCACGCCCAGCGAGACGGTCAGCAGGGCCCCGGCGAACAGCGGCCAGCGGTCCCGGACGGTGCCGGCGGAGATGCGCAGCACGCGTCAGCCCTCCAACCGTGTGAGCCGTTCGGCGACCTGCGCGGCGGACGGACTCGCCAGCCGGTCGGCGAGCCGCCCGTCCGACAGGAACACGACCGCGTCGGCGCTCGCCGCCGCGACCGGGTCGTGGGTGACCATCACGACGGTCTGCCCGGCGGTGTCGACCATGCGGCGCAGCAGCCGCAGGACGGTGCGGGCCGAGCCGGTGTCCAGGGCCCCGGTGGGCTCGTCCGCGAAGAGCACCGAAGGCCGCGTCGCCATCGCGCGGGCGATCGCCACCCGCTGCTGCTGCCCGCCCGACAGCTCGCGCGGACGGTGCCGCGCGCGGTCGGCCAGGCCCACTTCGGCGAGGGCGGCCCGCACGACCTGGCGCGACGGCCGGGCACCCGCGAGCTTCAGCGGAAGTGCGACGTTCTGCTCGGCGGTGAGCGCGCCGATCAGGTTGAAGTTCTGGAAGACGAACCCGACGGCGCGGCGCCGCAGCCCGGTCAGCATCGCGTCGGTGGCATGGGTGACGTCCTGCCCGGCGAGCAGGACGCGCCCGGACGTCACCCGGTCCAGGCCCGCCGCGCAGTGCAGCAAGGTCGACTTGCCTGAGCCCGAGGGACCCATCACGGCGGTCCACGAACCGGCGGGGAAGGTCACGCTGACGTCGGACAGCGCCTGCACCCGCGCCTCGCCCGTCCCGTAATGCCTGCTCACCTGGTGCAGCTGCACCGGCGCGACCGGGACGGCGGGATGCGCGAGGGCGGGAGCCGTCATCGCAGGACCCGCAGGTCGATGCCGCGCGCCAGAGCCTGGTAGCCCGCGTCGTTGGGGTGCAGTCCGTCCTGGTACACGTACGAGAGGCGGGGACGGTCCGGGTCGGCGGGGTCGGACATGATGCGGTCGGCGTCCAGGACGGCGTCGTATGCGCCGCTGGTCCGGATCCAGTGGTTGACTGCGTCGCGCTCCTTCTCCACCTGCGGCGTCCAAACCGGGAACAGGGCGCCCTTCATCGGCAGGATGGTCGTCCCGATGACGGTCAGGCCGCGGGCGCGGGCGGCGCGGACCAGTCGCCGCTGGGCGTCGATGACCTGCGCGGCGGTCGCCGGCCCGCCCGGTCGCAGGCACGGGTCGCCGGGGGTGACGCGGATGTCGTTGGCGCCCAGGTGGACGATCACCGCTCGCACGCCGGGACGGTCCAGGACGTCGCGGGCGAACCGGGCGGTGGCCTTCTCCCCGGCGCATGCCGAGTCGTAGCGCAGCCGGTTCCCGCCGATGCCCGCGTTCACGACGGCGAGCGGGCTGCGGGCGGCGGCGAGGCGCTCGGCCAGCGCGTCCGGCAGCCGCGCGTCGGCACCGGGCGCGGCTCCGACCCCGTCGATGAGCGAGTCCCCGAAGGCGACCACCGTGCCCCCGCCGGTTCTGTTGTTGCCGTTGGTGATCTCTACGCCGGTCAGGTAGTACAGCGCGTCGGTCGAGGTGGTGTAGGCGTCGGCGCCCACGTCGGACAGGTGGTCGCCGGAGGCGCGGTAGGCGGGCTGGGTGGTGAAGCGGTGGAACGTCGCGGGTCCCGTCGAGCCGGGGAACCGCAGCGTGACCGCGAGCTTCTCCAGCGGCGCGGTGGCCACCGGCACCGGATCGCTGGCGATCTCGCCGCCCGGTGTCACGGTGGCGGACCGTGCCCCGGCGAAGCTCAGCGGCACCGTGGTTCCCGGCCACGCCTGGGCGCCGCCCGCCGACCGGGCGACGGCCGCACCGGCGACCCGCAGCGGCCGGGTCCCGTACCGGTTGGACAGCCGGATCCGCACCTTCGTCCCGCCCGCACTCAGCCGGACGACCTGGCGCAGCGAATGGTCGCCGAAGCCTTCCACCGACCAGTTCGGCCCCTCGTCCTCGCCGCCGGCGATCGGACGCTGCATCGCCGCGCCCCAGCTCTGCGACCAGCCCGTGGTCTTGAAGGACGCCGCCCGCTGGGACGCAGGCCCGTATGACACAGGCTGCGCCGCGGCAGGAGCGGGACGGGGCCAGACGTATCCGAGCCCGCCGACCAGGGCAGCGGCGGTGAGGCCGGCAAGGGGCGCGGCGACCCGGGCGGGAAGCTTTCGTCTCATGCTTCGATCCCACCGCCGGGGCCCCGCCGAGCGCATCACGGTGGCCCACCAACTTGGAGGTATGGCTGGCACTACCTCGGCGTTCGTCCGGGCCGGGCAGGCGGCGGGGTCGGTTACCGTACGCCTGTGCCGAACGACCCGCCGCCCACCCCGTCGGCCACCCCGTCGGCCACTCCTCCGCCGGCCCCGCCGCCCACTCTGCTGGCCGCGATGGGACGCCGCGGGTTCCTCCTGACGGCCTGGCCCTGGCGCGCCGCCGGCTACCTGCTCTCGACCGTGCCGGTCGTGGTCGCGGCAGGCCTGCCGCTGGTACTGCTCGGCATGCCGCTGCTCCTGGCCGCCATTTCGGACGCCGCCCTCGGCGAGCGGGCGCTGCCGGCCGCCATCGGCCTCCTGCTGATCGCCGGGCTCGGTCCGGCGGCGACCATCCCGCTGACCGGGCTGGAACGGCGACGGCTCCGGCTGGTGGACGTCCGTCCGGCGGGCCCCGGGCATCGGCGGCCGCCCGAGCATGGCGTTCTGCCGTGGTTCCGCACTCGCTACACCGAGCCGGTCACCTGGCGCGCGCTCGGCTACTTCCTGCTGCTGTCCGCCGCCGTTCCCGTCCTGTACGCGGCGCTGATGTCCGTGCTGGCCTTCCAGTTCGGCGCCGTGGCCGCCCCGCTGATCCTGCTCGGCGGCGACGGCCCGATGGTGCTCGGTCCGGTGCGGCTCGCCACTCCGGCGGCCGCGCTGCCCTATGCGGTCGCGGGGCTGGTGCTCCTGCCCGCCGTCCCGTACCTGCTGTCCCTGGCCGCCGCCGCGCAGGGCGCGCTCGCGCGGGCGCTGCTGCGCCACGGCTCCGGGGAACGGCTCCAGGCCGAGCTGGTCGAGGTGGCGCGCTCCCGGGCCCGGCTGGTCGACGCGTTCGAGGCGGAGCGCCGCCGCATCGAGCGCGACCTGCATGACGGCGCCCAGCAGCGGCTGCTCTCACTCACCCTGAAGCTCGGGATCGCCCGCGTGGACCTGCCGCCCGGGTCCCCGGCGGCCGACAGCGTCGCGGACGCCCATGACGAGGCCAAACGGCTCATGACCGAGCTGCGGGAACTCGTCCACGGCATCCATCCGCGCGTCCTCACCGACCGGGGCCTGGCGGCGGCGCTGGGCGAGCTGGCCGACCGGTCCCCGCTCGCGGTCACCGTCGAGGCCGACCTGCCCGGGCGTCCGCCCCGCCAGGTCGAGAGCACGGCCTACTTCGCCGCCGCCGAGGCGCTCACCAACGCCGTCAAGCACAGCGGCGCCTACCGGGCCGCGGTGGTCGCGCGCGTAACCGGCGGCGTCCTCACCGTGGAGGTCACCGACGACGGCGCGGGCGGCGCCGACCCGGCCCGGGGCACCGGGCTGACCGGCCTCGCCGACCGGGTGGCGGTCATCGACGGCAGACTTCTCGTGTCGAGCCCCGCCGGGGGCCCGACCCTCGTCCGTGTGGAGCTCCCTTGCGAACCGATCCGACCGCCGTCCGGGTAGTCCTCGCCGAGGACGGCGTCCTGCTCCGGGAGGGGCTGGCCGGGCTGCTGGCCAGGTTCGGCTTCGACGTCGTCGCCGCCGTCGACGACGCCGAGGCCCTGCTCGCGGCCGTCGCCGAGCACCGGCCCGACCTCGTCGTCACCGACATCCGGATGCCGCCGGATTTCTCCGACGAGGGCCTGCGCGCCGCCGTGCGGCTGCGCCGCGCCGACCCGGGTCTCGCGGTGGTGGCGCTCAGCCAGTACGTCGAGCTGAGCTACGCCGCCGACCTGCTGGACTCCGGCGACGGCCGCCGGGTCGGCTACCTGCTCAAGGACCGGGTGGTGGACGTCGCCGACTTCGTCGCCGCGCTGCGCCAGGTGCTCGACGGCGGGACGGTCGTGGACCCCAAGGTCATCCGGCAGCTCCTCGGCCGCCGCCGGGACCCGCTCGCGGCGCTGTCCCCGCGCGAGCACGAGGTGCTCGCCCTGATCGCCGAAGGGCGCTCCAACGCCGCCATCGCCCGGCGGCTGGTCGTCACCGACGCGACCGTGGGCAAGCACGTCCGCAGCATCCTGGCCAAGCTCGACCTGCCCCAGACCGACGACACGCACCGCAGGGTCCTCGCCGTCCTGACCTACCTCCGCGGCCGTCCCCCCACCGCAGACCCCGGATGAGCCCCTGCGCCCGGGGACGTCTCGGCAGTGCCGCCGAAACTCCGGGTGCGTCCGGCGGGACGAGGTGCGCCGCCCCGGTGGTGCGCCCACCCCCGGCCTCGCTTCCATCGACGGCCTCACCGCAGCCCCCCACCATCGCCGCGGCCGGGCCGCCACCGGCCGGGCTCATGGTCCTCGGGCTTCTGCCCGTTGTCTGAGGCGGCCGGTCGGCGGTCGTGGTTCCGGCTGGTCAGACGCTGTGAGCGGGGGTTCCTGCCGACAGGTCCGGCGCTCCCGCGTCCTCGGGAACGGGCTGGTCGTCGGCGACAGTCCCGTCCTCGGCGACGGGCTGGTGCTCGGGGCGCGGGGTGTTCATCAGGATGCCGACGATCAGCGCACCGACGATCATGATCCCCGCGGACCAGGCGCCGGCCGCCCCGAAGCCCTCCACCAGTGCCCGCTTGGCGACGTCCGGGCTGATGCCGTGCCGGGCGTGCGTGGCCAGGTAGTCCGCGGTGGCGCTGGTGGCGATGGTGTTGAGCAGCGCGATGCCGATCGAGCCGCCGATCTGCTGCGCGGTGTTGACGCTCGCCGAGGCGATGCCGGAGTCGCCCTGCTCGACGCCGTGGGTGGCGTAGTTGAGGGCCACGGGCATGATCATGCCCGCTCCGAAGCCGAGCAGGAGCTGCGCGACCAGCACGCCGGACGCGTAGGAGGTGCCGGGGTCCAGGGTGAGCGTCCAGAGCATGCCGCAGGCGCTGATGAGCATGCCGGGGACGATCAGCGCACGCGGTGGGACGCGGGGCAGCATCCGGGTGGTGAGCCCGCCGGCCGACACCAGCACCGCCGTGGTCATCGGCAGGAAGCCCACGCCCGTCCTGATCGGGGAGTACCCCTTGACGACCTGCATGAAGTAGGTCAGGAAGAGGAACGCCCCGAACATGCCGATGACGGCCATGCCGACGGCGAGGTAGGCGCCGCCGCGGGTGCGGTGGGCGACGACGCGCAGCGGCAGCAGCGGCTGCGCCACGCGGCTCTCGATGAGGGCGAACACGGCGAGCAGCGCCGCGCCGGCCGCCAGCAGGCCGATGACCTTCGCCGAGTCCCAGCCGTCGGACTCGGCGCGGCTGGTGCCGTAGACGATCGCGACCAGGCCGCCGGTGACCGCCAGCACGCCGGGGACGTCGAAGCGGGCCCGGCCCGGGCGCCGCGACTCGGTGAGGATGGCGAATCCGCCGACCGCCGCGACCGCCGCGATCGGGATGTTGATGTACAGGCACCAGCGCCAGTCCAGGTAGTCGGTCAGCGCTCCGCCGGCCAGCAGCCCGATCGCGCCGCCCGCGGCGGCGATGGCGCCCCAGATGCCGAACGCCTTGGCGCGCTCCTTCGGCTCGCTGAACGTCACGGTGAGCAGCGACAGCGCGGACGGACCGAGCAGTGCGCCGAACCCGCCCTGGAGGGCGCGGGCGGCCAGCAGCAGTTCGAAGTCGGACGCCGCGCCGCCGAGCGCCGACGCGCCGGCGAAACCGAGCAGGGCGATCAGGAAGACCCGCTTGCGGCCGGTGTAGTCGGCGATCCGGCCGCCGAGCAGCAGCAGGCTGCCGAACGCCAGCGTGTACGCGGTGATGATCCACTGCCGGTCGCCGTCGGAGATCTGCAGGTCGCGCTGGATCGAGGGCAGCGCGATGTTCACCACGGTGCCGTCCAGGATGATCATTAGCTGGGCCAGGCCGATGAACAACAGCGCGGCCCAGCGGCGCGATGCGGTCGGCGGGGGCGCCTTGGTGGTCGCCATGACTTCGTCCTCACTCGTGGAGGGGAGTGCCGCGCGGATCGTCCGCGGGCTTCCTGACGCACACAAGACACCGGCGGCCCCGTCCGTCTGACAGGCCGCTCGTGTGATCTGCGACACCGGCCGAAGTCGCTCTCCCTCACGTCCGGGTGAAGCCTCCGGTCGTGCGGTGCCCCTGGGACCGGACGCTTGAGCCCGGCCGCTCTAGCGCGGCGGGGCGTGGTCGGGGCAGAGCGTCCTGATCCACTCCCGGCCGGTCTCGCTGCCGGGCTCGCCGCAGACCTCGCAGGTGCGACGGGACTCGTCGCGGGCGGCGTTCAGGATCGCACTGACCCGACTGCCGAGCTCACGTGAGATGCCGAGTCCGCCGGTGACGGGGTCGGTGTACACGCTCAGGTGGACGTCCAGCATGCCCCACTTCTCCTTGACCTGGGCCACCTGGTAATTCGGCAGCACGGCGACGAGTTGGGCGTGGGCGCGCATCAGGATGTCCCGCCACCCGGGTCCGACATAGTTGAGGTACCCGGGTATCTGCCTGTCCGCGGCGTTCGTCATGGGACCGATCCTGCCCGGGGGCGCGCCGATGCGTCGCCGGATTCAGCCCATCGGGAGCCGCCTCGGGTGCGAGCCCCCGTTCATCCGGCGGGAAGTCGTGTTCGCCGGGCCTTCGGGACGGCTTCTATTCGTGGTCTGGACTCGGGGCGGTGGCGGCCGGGGGCGTTTCGGGCTTGGTGTAGAGGACGTCGCGGGCCTGCTCCATCGCGCGGGTCAGGCTCTCGCTGACGAAGTCGAGGAAGCGGGCGGCGTTCTCCAGGCGGTTGCCGGCCGGGGTGTCGCGGCCGAGGACGGCGACGCCCTGCCGTGCGGTCTCGCTGAAGCGGTCGTTGTCCCGGACGCTGCGGATCATCGACTGGTACCAGAGGTCGTTGTCGACGACGTAGCGCTCGCGGCGGCCTTCGCTCTCCCGGCGGACGAGGTCCAGGCCGGTGAGGAGCGTGACCGCCTTGGAGATGGACGCCGGGCTGACCTGGAGGCGCTCGGCGAGTTCGGAGGCGGTGAGGCTGTCGTCGGCGGTGTAGAGGCAGCCCAGCACCCGGGCCGCCATCGAGGGCAGGCCCGACGTCAGGATGACGGTCGTGAGGGCCTCCTGGAATTCCTGCACGGCCGCGTTGTCGCGTCCATAGGGCTGCGGCACCGCCCGCGTCCCCCGGGACGAGGCCTGGGGGCGCCGCCGGGTGCGGCGCTGGGTGGCGTGGTGGGCCAGGTCGGCCCGGTAGCCGGCGGGTCCGCCGTTGCGCATCACCTCGCGGGTGACCGTGGAGGTCGGGCGGTCGAGGCGGCGGGCGATCTCGGCGTAGGCGAGGCCGTCGGCCAGCCCCGCCGCGATCTGCTGGCGCTCCTGCTGGGTGAGCCTGCCTCCGGGCATCACGACCCCCTTCGATGCCCGCGCGGGGCGATGGCGCTGCCGGTGTTCGCTGACGCCTCGACCATAGCGTTCACACTCACGACATTGCAACGCGAGCCAGGCGGGCCGTTGCGTTAGATTCAAGCTCGTTGCAATGATTCTATGGCTCTGATCTGCATAGATGCTGTTCAAATGCAAAGCCCTTGTTGCCTAGTTCTGGAAAGCAACGTAGCTTTTCCATCGTTGGAAATGACGAGCCGCAAGGAGAGCACGATGCAGAAGTTCGACACCCCCGCCCCGATCTCCGCCGTCCTCGACGTCCCCGCCGGGCGCGTCCAGTTCATCGCCGCCGACCGGGCCGACACCGTGGTCGAGGTCCTGCCCGCGGACGCCGCCAAGGGCCGCGACGTGAAGGCGGCGGAGCAGACCAGGGTCGAGTACGGCGACGGCGTCCTGCGGATCGAGGTCCCGGCGAAGAACCAGTACCTCGGCTCCTCCGGATCCATCGAGGTGACGGTCCAGCTGCCCGCCGGTTCCCAGGTCGAGGGTAAGGCGGCCGCCGCCGAGTTCCGGGCCGTCGGACGGTTGGGCGACGTCGCCTTCGAGGGCGCCTACCGGTCGATCAAGCTGGACGAGGCCGCGAGCGTCCGCCTCACCGCCACCGACGGCGACGTGGAGGTCGGACGGCTGGGCGGGCCCGCGGAGATCAGCACCCAGCGGGGCGACATCCGGATCGCCGAGGCCGTGAGCGGCAAGGTCGTCCTCCGCACCCAGTCCGGCGACATCTCGGTCGCCGCCGCCGCAGGGGTCTCGGCCTCCCTGGACGCCGGCACCGGCCACGGCCGCATCACCAACGCCCTCAAGAACGACGGCACCGCCGAACTCGACCTCCACGCCACCACCATGCACGGCGACATCGCCGCCCGCAGCCTCTGACCTGCGGTTCTGACCCTCCGGCCCCCCGAGGAGCAAGCACCATGACCACCCTGGCCATCGCGGCGGAAGGGCTCCGCAAGTCCTACCGCGACAAGAAGGGCGAGAAGGTCGTCCTGGACGGCATCGACCTGGCCGTCCCCG
This sequence comes from Actinomadura sp. NPDC000600, assembly GCF_040492135.1. Taxonomy (NCBI): domain Bacteria; kingdom Bacillati; phylum Actinomycetota; class Actinomycetes; order Streptosporangiales; family Thermomonosporaceae; genus Actinomadura; species Actinomadura sp. NPDC000600. The sequence continues at coordinate 16,006 of NZ_JBEUPD010000006.1, read as the reverse complement.
AAGGAACGATCTTCTCCCTGCTCGGCCCGAACGGCGCGGGCAAGACCACCGCCGTCCAGATCCTCTCCACCCTGATCCGTGCCGACGCCGGGGAGGTCCGGGTCGCGGGGTTCGACCTGGTCCGCCAGGCCGACGACGTGCGCGGCGCGATCGGGGTCACCGGGCAGTACTCGGCGGTCGACAAGCTGCTGACCGGCGAGGAGAACCTGCTCCTCATGGCCGACCTCAGGCACCTGCCGAAGCGCGAGGGCAAGCGGAAGGCCGCGGAACTGCTGGAGAAGTTCGACCTGGTGGACGCGGCGCGCAAGCCGGCGTCCACCTACTCCGGCGGCATGCAGCGGCGGCTCGACCTGGCGATGACCCTGGTCGGGGACCCGCGCCTGATCTTCCTGGACGAGCCCACCACCGGCCTCGACCCGCGCAGCCGCCGCGCCATGTGGGGCATCGTCCGCGACCTCGTCCGGGACGGCGTCACCATCTTCCTCACCACCCAGTACCTGGAGGAGGCCGACGAGCTCGCCGACCGCATCGCCCTCCTCGACCACGGGCAGCTGATCGCCGAGGGAACGGCCGATGAGCTCAAGCGGCGCATCCCCGGCGGCCACATCCTGCTGAGATTCGCCGACCCGGGCCGTCTCGACGCCGCCCTGCTCGCCCTCGGCGTCGGCACCCCCGACCCTGAGGCGCTCACCTTGCAGGTGCCGAGCGACGGCAGCGTCCGGGTGATCCGGGACGTGCTCGCCGTCCTGGACGAGCACTCGATCGAGGTCGACGAGATGTCGGTGCACACCCCCGACCTCGACGACGTCTTCCTCACCCTCACCGGTCGGCAGGCCGACCAGAACCCGGCCGACCAGAACAAGGAGGCCCTCCGATGAGCGCCCTCGCCCTCGCCGCGCGCGACTCGTCCACCATGGTCCGGCGCCAGCTCAAGCGACTGCTCCGCTACCCGGCCATGACCGTGCAGCTGGTCGTCACGCCCGTCATCATCCTGTTCCTGTTCGTGTACGTCTTCGGCGGCACGCTCGGCGACGGGCTCGGAGGCGGCCGCGACGAATACGTCAACTACGTCGTGCCCGGCATCCTGCTGATGGCGGCGGCCACGGCCGCGACCGGAACCGCCGTCATGGTCGCCACCGACATGACCGAGGGCATCATCGCCCGCTTCCGGACCATGCGGATCTCCCGCGCCTCCGTCCTCACCGGGCACGTCGTCGGCAGCGTCATCCAGCAGCTCATCGGCCTGGCCGTCGTCGTCGGCGTCGCCCTCGCCATCGGGTTCCGCCCCAACGCGACACCCCTCGAATGGCTGGCCGCCACCGGTCTGCTCACCCTGTTCATCGTGGCGATCACCTGGCTCGCGGTCGCCCTGGGCATGAAGTCCCCGACCCCGGAGGCCGCCAGCAACGCCCCGATGCCCCTGGTGTTCCTGCCCTTCCTCGGCAGCGGGTTCGTCCCGACCGACTCCATGCCGACCGTCCTGCGCTGGTTCGCCGAGTACCAGCCCTTCACGCCGATCATGGAGACCGTCCGCGGCCTCCTCCTCGGCACCCCGATCGGCGACAGCGCCGCCATCGCCACCGCCTGGTGCGCCGGGATCGGCGTCGTCTCCTACCTCTGGGCCAAGCACACCTTCAACAAGGCCTGACAGTGAACCGGCCGCACAAGTGAACCGGCCGAACAGTGAACCGGCCGAACAGGACCGTCGGACCATCGCGTCCGACGGTCCTGGCGCGTTTCCCGCCCCCTGTCGCGGTGACCACGAACGTTCACCGGATCTGGTCACGCGGCCTTCGGACGGGGGACGCTCTTTCCATGCGGCGGTCGGGCGGGGTCAGGACTGCTTGGCGTAGTTGTAGACGGTGCTCCGGGAGATCCCCAGCAGGTCGGCGATGGCCTCGGTGGAGCCCCTGGTGGCGAAGTAGCCGTCGCGGTGCAGTTGCCGGACGAGATCCTTCTTGGCGGTACGGCCGAGTGAGCGCGGGGTGGCGGCACGTTCGGCGGCGAACTTCTCGATGAACTCGCGCAACTCCCGCGCCGTGCGGTTCTGCAGGGTCTCCAATGCCTCTTCCCGATGCTCGACCTCGGTCGCCACCAGGTTGGCCAGGACGAGCGTCAGGGGGGAGAGGTTCGACACGTCGAGGTTCAGGCAGAGCGCCGCGACGTAGCGGCCCTGGGCGTTCTTGATCCCGATGGACGTGCTCTTGACCGGACGGCCGTCCGGGAACTGGTTGGGGTAGTTCTGGATCACGCTCGGGTAGTCCGGGTCCGCGATCCGGCGGAGTCCCAGCTCGGTGGCGGAGTCTCCCACCTGGCGGCCCGACAGGTTGTTCTCGATGGCGCGGATCGCGTGCTCCGGCCGGCGCAGGTCGTGGAGGACCACCTCGCACAGGCCGGGGAACATGCGTCCGATCGCGATCGCGATCTTCTCGGCTTCGGCGAGAAGGTGCTCGTCGGGGTCGTCGGGGGTCACGGGTGGCTCTCTCCGTCCGGGGCGCGGTCGATGTCGAAGACAGCGGCCATTTTCTCCGCGGACTTGAGTCCGGAGCCGGTGAGGACGACGACGGTGGTCTCGCCGGGGCCGATGGTGCCGTCTGCCGAGAAGCGGTCGAGGGCCGCCGCGGCGACGCCGCTGGTCGGCTCGGCGTACAGCCCGCGCGAGGCGAGCTTGCGCACGGCCGTGCGGATCTGGTCCTCGGTGACCGCCACCGCCGCCCCGCCCGAGCGGTGGATCGCCTCGACGGCCTCCGGGAGCCGGACGGGCGCGGCGATGGAGGCTCCTTCCGCGATCGTCGGAACCCGCGGTCCTCGGCTCCGTGGATCGATCCCGTTCACCGTGTCCGCGATGGTGGCCCAATGCTCCGGCTGGCCGACCAGAAGCCTGGGGAGCCGGTCGATGCGGCCACCTTCGAGCAGTTCCCTGAACGCGATGTCGCAGCCGAGGACGTTGCTGCCCGCACCGGCCACGAGCACGACGTTGTCCGGTGCCCTGAACCCGAGCGACTCCCACATCTCGTAGGCGACCGTCTTGGTGCCCTGCAGAAAGAACGGGTGCCAGTTGTGGCTGGCATAGGGGATCTGCTCGGACTGCCGGATCGCCTCGTCGGACACCTGTTCGCGGGTGCCGGCGACGAGTTCGATCCGGGCGCCGTACGCGCGTGCCTGCAAGATCTTGGCGGCCGACGTCGCTGCGGGAACGATGATCTTCGCTTTCATCCCTGCGGCGGCCGCATAGGCGGCGACCGAGGAGCCGCCGTTGCCGGAGCTGTCCTCGAGGATGTGCGTCTCTCCCCGCCCGCGCAGGTGGGAGACCATCACCGCGACCCCGCGGTCCTTGAAGCTGGAGGTGGGGTTGAACCATTCGAGCTTGAAGTGGACGCGCATCCCGTCCCAGTCCAGCGGCGGCATGGGGGTGAAGCCTTCTCCGAGGCTCACCCGGTGCCGGGGGGAGACCGGGATCGCGGCCTGGTAGCGCCAAAGGGAGCGCTCGCTCGTGTCGATCCGGTCGGGTGCGGGCCCGGGCACCGGGCTGAGCATGAGGGGCGAGCCGTCCTCACCGCGCCATCGCCGGTCGCTGACCGGGTAGCGCCGCCCAGACCTGTCGTAGAGGAAGAGGCCGTCCATCGCAGTGCTGGTGGTGTCGTTCATGAGCTTGGGACCCCTTTGGCGGGTGGCTCCTTCTTCGAGGCAATCGGAATGCGAGCGGTCGAGCCACGTGGGCCAGGGCGCGCGCCCCGGTCACCTGCATCTTTGGACACAAGTTCTAAAAATACAAGAAAATTCTAATAGGTTCGCCGACTTGGGGAGGCACGCAAGAGCTCGTAGACCGGCGGGCGATGCGGGACGGTCCGGGTGCCCGCCCAGGGATGGGGTGACCGAACGCTCTAGATCGGCTCGCCGTGTTCGAGGTAGCGGGTGGTGGCGTCCCGGTGGGCGGCGTGGGCGTGGACGAGGCGGCGGGCGAGGCGCGGGATGGTCAGGTCGTGGATCCGGGCGATGTCGTGGAAGCGGTAGCCGGCCAGTTCGCTCGGGTCGAGGCGGATGGCGTCGAGCCGGCCCGCGGTGAGGGAGCCGCCGTCGAACACGAAGAGGATCTTTTCGCCTTCGGCCTCGCCGGGCGCCCAGTCGGCGACCAGCAGCCGGCCGATCTCCGGGTGGATCCCGAGTTCCTCGGCGACCTCGCGTTCCGCCGCCTGGCGGGGCGTTTCGCCGTGCTCGACGTAGCCGCCGGGGATGTCGCGGTAGTCCTTGTAGGACGGGTCGACCAGGAGGACGCGGTCATGGTCGTCGAAGAACAGGACACCCGCAGCCGCCCTGGCACGGGCGAAGCTCGCTGACGGGTCCTCGGTCACGGGAGTCGAGCCTAGGAGGTCGAGGTGGCGTCCGCGCCGGACGGCCCGGGGAAACGCCACCTGGCGAGGTAGTGCAAATTAGAACGAGGCAGTGCGAATTAGAACATTGCGTCGCGTCAGGATGACGGCGTCGGCGCACCGGCGGACTTCATGCAGGCCATGAGCGCCTTCTGCGTCCGGCCGTCCTGAGGGTCGGGCCGCCAACCGGTCGTGTCCTTCGGCACCTTCACGCCCTGCTTGCGCATGCAGGCGACGAACGCGTTCACGGCCTTCGGGGGCGCGGACGTCGGAGCCCCCGCCGGGGCCTTCGCCGAGCCGCCCTTGGCCGAGTCGCCCGCGCCGGAGGAGTCGTCGGGGGCCGAGGCCGTGGCATCGGCCTGCGCCGGAGCCGTCGGCTTCGGTTTGCCGCCGTCGCCTCCGCAAGCGGTGAGGGCCAGCGCCGGGACGAGCAGCAGAGCCGCCAGATGAAGTCGGTTCACAGGGGTCCCTCCAGCGGAATGGGGCCTCGACGATATCGGGCCGCGCGAAGGCCGGGCCACGTTGGGAGGGAGCCGCGCGGGCGGTCGGCGGCGAGCGCGGGGCGGGCCGCCGTCCGCCGTGCCGCGCTTTGTCACCCCGGTGACAAATACCGCCGTGAATCGTTGCGATGCGTGCATGGTGCGCGACGCTTCGGAGGGGCACACTCGGCCCCTTCGTTCCCCCCGACGAAGGTGGTGTGCGCCGTGTCCCCTGATGGCGCTGTGTCCCGTAATGGCGCTGTGTCCCGTGAGAGCGGGATGTCCGGTGACGGTTACGACTTCGACGTGATCGTGGTGGGCTCGGGGTTCGGCGGCAGCGTGTCGGCCCTGCGGCTGGCCGAGAAGGGCTACCGGGTCGCGGTGATCGAGGCCGGGCGCCGCTTCGACGAGGACACGCTGCCCAAGACCTCCTGGCGGCTGCGCAAGTACGTGTGGGCGCCGCGCCTCGGGATGCGCGGGATCCAGCGCGTCCACCTGGTGGGCGGCAAGGCCGGCGTGCTCGTCCTGGCCGGGGCGGGCGTCGGCGGCGGGTCCCTCGTCTACGCCAACACCCTCTACGTCCCGCCCGAGCCGTTCTTCAAGGACCGCCAGTGGGGCCACATCACCGACTGGCAGGACGAGCTCGCGCCGTTCTACGACCAGGCCCGCCGCATGCTCGGCGTCACCGTGAACCCGCTCGTCACGCCCGCGGACGAGGCGATGAAGCGCGTCGCGGACCGGATGGGCGTCGGCGACACCTACCATCCGACGCCGGTCGGCGTGTTCTTCGGCGAGCGGCCGGGAGAGGACGCCGACGACCCCTACTTCGGCGGCGCCGGGCCCCGCCGGACCACCTGCACCGGCTGCGGCTCCTGCATGATCGGCTGCAAGGTCGGCGCGAAGAACATGCTGACCAAGAACTATCTCTACCTCGCGGAGAAGGCGGGCGTGCGGGTGATACCCGACACGACCGTCACCGCCCTGGCGCCCCTGGAGGCCGGCGGCTACGAGGTGACCACCGAACGCACCGGGCCGGTCCGCAAGCGCCGCCGGACGCTGACCGCCGAGCACGTCGTCCTCGCCGCCGGGACGTACGGGACGCAGCGCCTCCTGCACCGGATGCGCGCCGCCGGCCGCCTCCCGCACCTGTCGCCCCGCCTCGGCGAGCTCACCCGCACCAACTCCGAGGCGCTCCTCGGCGTCGAGCGCATGACCGTCTGGCACCGCAAGAAGGACGTCGACCACAGCACCGGCCTCGCCATCACCTCGTCGTTCCATCCGGACGACAGGACTCACATCGAGCCCACCCGCTACGGCGCGGGCAACAACGCCATGGGCGTCATCCGGACCCTGCTGGTCGACGGCGGCGGCGCGCCCCGCTGGCTGAAGTTCCTCAGCCAGGCCGCCCGGCACCCGACCGTCATCCTGCGCGGGCTGTCCCTCAAGGACTGGGCCAAGCGGACCGTCATCGCCCTGGTCATGCAGACCGCCGACAACTCCATCACCATCGGCGAGAAGCGCGGCCGCCTCGGGCGCCGCAGGCTCGTCGCGCGCCAGGGCGACGGCGAGCCCAACCCCACCTGGATACCCGTCGCCCACAAGGCCGTCCGGATGCTCGCGGAGGAACTCGACGCCACCCCCGGCGGGACGTGGTTCGACCTGTTCAACATCCCGACGACCGCGCACTTCATCGGCGGCTGCGTCATCGGTGAGACGCCCGAGACCGGCGTCGTCGACCCCTACCACCGCGTCCACGGCCACCCGGGCCTGCACATCGTGGACGGTTCGGCGGTCACCGCGAACCTCGGCGTCAACCCGTCCCTCACCATCACCGCCCAGGCCGAACGCGCCATGGCGTTCTGGCCGAACCGGGGGCAGAAGGACCCCCGCCCCGAGCCGGGCCGCCCCTACGAGCGCGTCGACCGCGTCCTGCCCGAGAGCCCTGCCGTCCCGCCCACCGCCCCCGCCGCGCTCAGGTGACCGGTGCTGATGCGGTGCGCTTGCACATGGTCAGATGATCGATATATAACGATGGCATGCCCAAATCGATGCAGGAGCCGACGTTCCTGATCCTGACCGCGCTCGCGGACGGCCCGCAGCACGGCTACGGGATCATGTCCGACGTCGAGCAGATCTCCGACGGGCGGACCCGGCTGCGCGCCGGCACGCTCTACGCGGCACTGGACCGGCTGCAGGCCGAGGAGCTCATCGCGCCCGACCGGGAGGAGGTCGTGGACGGCCGGCTGCGCCGCTACTACCGGCTCACCGAGGACGGCGCCGCCGCGCTCGCCGCGGAGGTCGAGGCCCTCCAGCAGCGGACGCGGATCGCCGCCCGCCGGCTGGCCGCCTTCCCGAGCCTCCGCGGCGGCACGACCCCGGCCTTCGGGGGGCTCCGGTGAGCGCACTCGAACTCCGCTACCGCCGCCTCCTCGCCTGTTACCCGGCCGGACACCGCGCCGAGCACGGGGAGGAGATGCTGGACGTGCTGCTGTCCGCGGCCCGGCCGGACCAGACGCGGCCGTCCCTCGCCGACGCCGCCGACCTGGTCCGCGGCGCGGTCCGGATCCGGCTGCGCCGCGCCGCGGGCGACGCCACCGGGTCGCCGTGGCCGGGAGCGCTCGCCGTCGCCGGTCTCGTCTCGATGATCATGCTGCTGGCCGACGGGGTGCGGTTCGCCGTCAACATCCCGCAGACGGCGATGCAGGTCGGCCTGCAGATGTACGATGGCGCCACCCTGTGGGGCCTGCTCCCCGTCCTCTTCGGCACCGCGCCGTTCTGGCTGGCCTGGGCAGGTATCGCGGTCATGGCCTGGCGCGGAGCCCGCCGCCAAGCCGCCACCACCGCCTGTACGGTGACCGCGGCCCAGGTCGTCCTGGCCGTCTGGGCCGCGGACTTCCCGGAAGCCCCATACGCCTTCGTGGCGTCCTCCGTGGCGGGCGTCCCGCTGCCGCTCGCGCTGCTGGCCACCGCGTCGCTCGTCGCGTCCCCCGGTCCTCGGCACGGTGCCCGCCTGCTCGGGCGCGCCCGCGTCGCCGGGATCGCGGTCATGGCGGGCGTCCTGGTCGCGGTCTCGTCGCAGCCGCTGTTCACCCTCCTCCTCCAAGGAGACTTCGACGTCCTGCACTTGAACTACGACCGGCTCTACGACTTCTCGGGGGTCTGGAGCGACCTCCAACTCGGTGCCGCTCTGGTCATCGCCGTACTCGTCTGCGCCATCCTGTCGAGGTCCGGCCAGGGCCGCCGGGCCTGCGCGCTCCTGGCGATGGCGGGCCTGCCGCTCCTCGACCGCGTGAGCCAGCTCCGTGTGGAGGGAGAGTTCAGCGATGTCCAGGAGCTCTCCTTCCTCCTGGCGGAGTGCGCGGCCGGTTTCGCCCTGACGATGCTCTGCGTCCGCCTCGTGGAACTCCCGCTCAAGAACAGGACCCCCGGCCGCGCCGGCAAAGCCTGACCCCTCGGGCCCCGCGACCTCCCCAGGCCGCGGGGCCCATTCCCCCCCGGGACCGGATCAGAAGCCCTTGGACCGGGCGATGATGTCGCCGACCTTCGCGTCCGGGGCGCTGCTGCAGTCGTAGCGGATCGAGAGTGGCGCCAGCGGGCTGCCCGCGCCGCTGACACCCTTCTCCCGCGCGATCTTGATGATCGCGTGCTGCTGGGTCTCGGCGTCCGCGTCGAGGAACTCCGCACAGGTCGAGTCGGCGGTGATGGCGTCCGCCGTGGCCGCCTTGATGACGAACACGAACACGAACAGCGCCGCGACGGCTCCCGCGACCAGCAGCACCACCCCGCCCGTGTTGACGGTCGTCTTCTTCTCGCTGTTGTCGTTGATGTCGCGGCCCGCCGCGGTGATCGATCCGGTGACGCTCCCGATGTCGCCCGTGCTGACGCCGCTCGACCGGGACGGGCCCGGAGCGGAGCCGTGCGCGCGCCGGACGGCGTCCAGCAGGGCCGCGGCGAAGGCGGCGTCGGTCTCGGCCGCCTGCCGCAGCACGTCCTGGACGAGCGCGTTGTTGCGCGGGTTCATGGTGTAGGCCGCGAAGGCGGAGTGCCGCCCGTCCCGGACGAGTCGCTGCCGGACCAGGTCGTACAGGTCGGCGAGCGCGGCGTCGCCCCGCGCGCGGGCGGCGCCGTCGGCGATGCCGGGCAGTTCATCGGCGAGGACCTCGACCGCCGTCGTCGCCAGTTCGTTCGCGTGCACGGAAAGCACCTCCTGAGCCGTGACGGATGGTCAGTCGCGGGTGGTCTCTTCCGCGTCGCTCTTCGTCCACCACTCGTAGGCCTGGATCCCCACGTAGACGAGCGCGACGACCGGGACGAAGAAGATGACGATCGGGAACTCGAAGGTGCCGGACGTCTGGTTGGCGACGTAGAACCCGTAGACCACGAATCCGATGCCGACTCCGCTGATGGAAAGCCGCTCGCGGAAGGAGGTGTCGGGCATCACGACCCCCGCGACCGCCATGATGAGGCCGGAGATGACGGAGAAGACCTCCCACACGGACCAGTTCATTGGAAATCCCCTCGGTGACGGGACCGCGGCGGCGGTCATCGGCCATCTGTTCGGGCCAATTTCGGGGAAGCGAGTGCCGCGGGTCAACGCGCCGGAATGGGGAACGCGACCGCGCGGATCGGAACCGGAGGAAATAGACGATCTTCTTTTCCTCGTCGTCCCAGCTCAGCCGGGACGGCGAGTGGACCTGCCGGGGGGCGCCGATCGCCCAATGAGCGGAAAAGCAGGCCGAAAGGTACCTGCGAGTAAGGCGCATGTGCGCCATCAGTCCGGCAGGAACCGGGTCAGCCCCGCCGGGTCGAGGACGGTGATGGAGCCGTGCCGCGTCGAGACGACGCCGCTCGCCCTGAGCGTCGACAGCGCCCGCACCACCGAGGCGCGGGAGACGCCGAGCAGGTCGGCGATCTCATGCTGGAACCGGAGCGGCGCGGCCGGCCGCTCGTCCGTTCCGGGCCCGCTCAGCAGCCGCGCGACCCGTGGAAGCACGTGCTGCTCGGCGGCGCTGCGCTCCTCGTCGGAGCTGCGCAGCCGCTCGGCCATCACCCGCAGCAGGGCCCGCTGCACGGCGTCGCTCCGCCGCGTCGCCGTGTCGAACGCCTGGTACGACAGCTCCAGGACCCGCCCGCCGCGCACGGTGACGACGTTCGCCGAATGCGGTGTGTTCAGCACCAGTGCCATCTCCCCGACGATGTCGCCGGGGCCCCGGCAGGCGAGCCACTTCTCGCCGTTCCCCGCCCTGCGAGTGATCCGGACGTGCGCCTCGAAAAGGACCATCACCTTTTCCGACCGTCGCCCCTCGACATACATCGGCGCCCCATCCGGGAAAACACGGACTCGGCCCGCCCGCCACAACTCCCGCCGCTCCTCGGCGCGAATCATCGACCAGAATGCGTCCAAGGAAATCCCTCCCCGTTCGTAGGAGGATTTTCCCGAAGGAACACATCTTCGCCCCTTCTTTTCCGGCCGCATTCGGCCGTCGGGCGGCCGTTCCCGGCCGGGGGGTTGCGATCGGTCGCCGCCGGGTCACGGTGCGACGACGGCGCCGGTTCTCCGCATCGCACCGAAGCCGCCCGGGTCCGCCGGGAAGCGGTTCTTGGAAAGCGGCGGACGGCCGTCCGCGAGCCGGTTGCGCCGCAGATCTCCATGGCGACCGCTTCCGCGGGCTCGTCCAGCGGCTTGCCCAGCGAGCGGTCTCTCTAGCGGGCGGCGGCAGCGGGCTGGAACAGCTCGATGAGGTTGCCGGCGGGGTCGGTGAGCAGGATCTGGCTTCCGCCCGGGCCGCTGACGACGTCGCCGAGGAACTCGACGCCTTCCGAGCGCAGGCGGGCGGTCTCGGCGTCCAGGTCGTCGACGACCAGGTGGATGCGGTTGCGGCCCGCGCCGGCGGCGTCGGCCGGGGTGGCGCGGGCGCCGGAGCTGGCGGGGCCGGAGAGCAGCAGCCGCAGCGGTCCGCGCACCACGTCGGCGAAGGCCGGGGCGGCGCTGAAGTTGAGGGTGAACCCGAGGTGGGCGGTGTAGAAGTCGACGGCCGCCTGGACGTCGTCGACGAGGTAGCGGACGCTGGCGTACTGGGCGGGCTCCGTCATGGTTGAGCCTCCGATGCTAGGAAGAGGACGGGCGGCAGGTAGCGGACGCGCGTGTCGATTTCGGCGGCCGCTCGGACGAACGCCGCCTCCTCGGCCTGACGCTCCGCGCCGGCCGGGTCGTTCGGACCGGCCGGGGCGGCCGTGGCGGGGTCGGGGGTGCTCCAGTGGATGCGGCGCGTGCGATCGCCGAACTCGGGGCAGGCTTCCCGGGCCTTGTCGCACAGGGTGACCACGTAGTCGAACCGGTGGCCGCGCAGGGTGTCCAGATGGCGGGGCAGCCGGCCGGCGATGTCGATGCCGTACCGCTCGCGCATTACCTCCACCGCGCGGGGATGCAGGGCGGGCTTGGGACGGGTGCCCGCGCTGATCGTGGTCACCCGTCCGGCGGTGTGGTGGCGCAGTAGCGCTTCGGCGATCGGTGAGCGGGTGCTGTTGCCCGTGCAGACGAACAGCACACCGTGGCGGGGCCGGTCGTCCGGGTCCGCGGGCCGTGCCCCGATCTGGCCCTGCTCCGGATCCGGGGCCGGATGTAAGGCGGGATCCAATGCCGGACGCAGGCCCGGATGCAGGCCGGGGAGCAGGGCGGGATCCAGGCCCGGATGCAGGCCGGGGAGCACGGCGGGGTTCAGGGCCGGATGGAGGGCGGCGCCGGTTCCGGCGAGGGACTGCGCGCACCTGTCCATATCGAGGCGGTAGTAGCTGTCGCGTCCGTCGAAGGTGCTGCGGACGGCGGTGACCAGGCCGCCCTCGCGCAGCAGCCGCAGGTGGTAGGACACCAGGTTCTGCGGCGCGTCGACCCGCGCCATGAGTTCACGGACCCGCAGGTCGCCGCCGGCGAGTGCGGTCAGCAGCCCCCAGCGCAGCGGGTGCGCGGCCAGGCGCAGGAACTCCGGCACGGCCTGCCCCGGGGCCGACGGACCGTGATCCGGCTCGCCCCGCCCGCGGGCGGCTTGACTCGGTGACACCACACTCGGGACGATACATCAAACCAGTTTGATGCAATAGTGGCGGGAGGCCCGGCGATGGCGTCTGAACCACGTCCCGGAGGAGCCCAGGGGCCGTCCGGGGCGGCGCCGTCGCCCGGCGGCGGTGGCCTGGCGCGCCGCCTCGGCACCGGGGACGCGGTGCTGATCGGGCTCGGCTCCATGATCGGGGCGGGCGTGTTCGCCGCGTTCGGCCCGGCCGCGCGCGCCGCCGGGACGGGGCTGCTCGTCGGCCTGGTGATCGCCGCGGTCATCGCGTACTGCAACGCGGTCGCCTCCGCGCAACTGGCGGCGGCCTACCCGGCCTCCGGCGGCACCTACATCTACGGCCGCGAGCGGCTGGGCCACTGGTGGGGGTTCGCCGCCGGGTGGGGGTTCGTGGTCGGCAAGACGGCCTCGTGCGCGGCCATGGCGCTGACCTTCGCGTCCTACGCGGTCCCCGGGCCGTGGTGGGCGCAGCGCGCGGTCGCCGTCGCGGCCGTGGTCTGCCTGGCCGCGCTCAACTACCGCGGGGTGACCAGGACCGCCCTGCTCACCCGCGTGCTCGTCGCCACGAGCCTGACCGCACTGGCGGTCGTGGTCGCGGGGATCGCGGCGGGCGGGCACGCCGGCACCGGGCGGCTGGGCGGCTGGTCGTCCCTCGGCAGCGGCGGCGCCTACGGCCTCCTGCAGGCCGCCGGGCTGCTGTTCTTCGCCTTCGCCGGCTACGCCCGCATCGCCACCATGGGGGAGGAGGTCCGCGACCCGCGCCGCACCATTCCCCGCGCGATCCCCCTCGCCCTGTTCATCGCCGTGGCGGTCTACCTGGTCGTCGGGGTCGCGGCGCTGCTGGCCGCCGGTCCTGACCGGCTCGCCGCCTCGACCGCCCCGCTGGCCACCGCCGTCAACGCCGCCGGCGCCGGCGGCCTGGCACCCGTTGTGCGGATCGGTGCGGCACTGGCGGCCCTCGGCGCGCTGCTGGCGCTGATCGCCGGTATCGGACGCACCGCCCTGGCCATGGCCCGCCACCGCGACCTGCCGGAGCGGCTCGCCGCCGTCCACCCCCGCTACCAGGTGCCGCACCACGCCGAGATCGCCGTGGCGGTCGTGGTGAGCGCGCTGGTCGCCACCGCCGACCTGCGCGGAGTGATCGGCTTCTCCTCGTTCGGCGTCCTGGTCTACTACGCCATCGCCAACGCGTCCGCGTTCACCCAGCCCGCGGCCGACCGCCGCCGGCCGCGCCCGCTCAACCTGCTCGGCGCCGCCGGATGCCTGGTCCTGGTGGCCGCGCTGCCCTGGCCGTCGGTGGCGGCCGGAGTGATCATGTTCGCCGTCGGCCTGGCGGGACGGTGGCTCATCCTGCGCCGCCGGGCCCCGGCCCAGCGACCTGCCGAGTAAGGGGCTACTCCTCGGCGGACGCCTCGTCCGGCTCGTTCTGCGGCTCTGCCACGGCCCGCCGGGTCGCCTGGTGGACGCGCACGGCCAGGATCGCGCGGGCGAACCGTCCGGCCAGCTCCCCGTCCATCAGCTCCGGGACCTGGTCGACGCCGACGAGGCCGCCGGGCTGGACGGTGACCGCCCCGACGTCGCCGACCTGCACGCCGCGGCCGTCGTCGAGGTCCTCCATGGACGGGAGGTCCAGCGCCGCGCGCAGCGTGTCCTGCAACGCCCGCACGGTCGCGGCGTCGCGGTCGATGCGGATCTCGGCGGCGTCCGCGCGCTCCTCGGCCCGGTCGGCGCGCACCCGCTCGGCTTCGATCCGGGCGTCGGCCGTGTCGGCGAGCTTCTCGGCGCGCTCGACCCGCGCGGCCAACTCGTCGGCCCGCGCGGTCGCGGCGTCGCGCTCCACGGTGAGCCCCGCGACCTCGCCTTGCACGACGCTCAGCTCCGCGCGCAGCCGCCGCTCGGCCTCGGCCGCGGCCTCCAGCTTGGCGCGCAGCTCCACCAGCTCGGCGCGCGAGTCGACCAGCTCGCTCCTGGCCGTGGCCAGCGCCGCCTGGTCGGTGCTCAGCCGCGTGGCCAGGTCGTCGCGCTCGCGCTCGGCATCGATGCGCGCCTGGTGCTCGGTGCTCCACGCCGCCTCGGCGCGCTTGCGCAGCCCCTCGGCGCTCGCGGCCTCGTTCGCGGAGGTGGCACGGGCCTGCTGGTGGGCGCCGGCCTCCTTCCACGCGTTGGCCTCGCTCTCCTGCGCCGCCGTGACGCTGGCCTTGGCGGCGGCGAGCCCCTTGCGGAGTTCCTCCTGCGCCTCGACGGCCTCCTGGCGGGCCGCCTCGGCGCGGGCCTCGGCCTCGCTCGCGAGGATGTCCGCCTGGGCGGCCTCCCGCCGCGCCTCCCGCGCCTCGGCGAACGCCTTCTCCGCGCTGCCGAGCACCTCGCCGACCTCGCCGTCCAGCCGGACGCCGAGCGCGCCCGCGGCCTCGACGAGCTGCGCGACCAGCCCGGACAGCCGCTCCACGTCCTGCCGGAACGCCCGGACCGGCGCGGGATCGGTGCTCGTGGCGCGCTCCACGGGCTCGTCCGCGGCCGCCGGCGCGCCGCCCGGCAACCGGATCGGCGCCGTCAGCACGACGTCGTCCTGGACCTCTTGATCTTCGCGCACCCGAGCATCCTAGTGAACCGCCCTCTTCCGCACCTCCCCCCGCGAATAGCTACGTATCGGTAGGAAAAGCCCAGCCCCGGCGGAGGGGGCTCGCGTCCCTCCCGGGCGCTTGCTTCACTGGGGACGTGGACGACCCGATCACCGTGACGTTCGCCGGGTCCGGCGACGCGTTCGGCAGCGGCGGACGGTGCCAGGCCTGCGTGCACGTCCGCGCCCCGGGCCTGCCGCCCGTCCTGCTGGACTGCGGCGCCACGTCGCTGACCGCGCTCAAACGGCAGGGGCTCGACCCCGGCGAGGTGGCCGCCGTCTTCGTCACCCACCTGCACGGCGACCACTTCGGAGGGCTGCCGTTCCTCGTCCTCGACGGCCAGTTCTCCGGGCGCACCGGCGCGCTGACCGTGGCCGGACCGCCGGGGACCGGACGCCGCCTGGCCGCGGCGATGGAGGTGATGTTCCCGGGCTCGTCGACCGCGCGCCGCCGCTTCGCCGTCGAGGTCGTCGAACTGGCGCCGGGGGAGACCGCGACCGTCGCCGGCTTCGGCGTCACCGCGTGGGAGGTCGACCACCCGAGCGGCGCCCCGCCGCTGGCCCTTCGGCTGGACGCCGCCGGACGCGCCATCGCCTGCACGGGCGACACCGCATGGACGGACGCGCTCATCGAGGCTTCGGCGGGCGCCGACCTGCTCATCGC
Source organism: Actinomadura sp. NPDC000600 (assembly GCF_040492135.1). Taxonomy (NCBI): domain Bacteria; kingdom Bacillati; phylum Actinomycetota; class Actinomycetes; order Streptosporangiales; family Thermomonosporaceae; genus Actinomadura; species Actinomadura sp. NPDC000600. Next base: position 812 of record NZ_JBEUPD010000006.1, on the reverse strand, counting down.
GGAGGCCTACTACCGCGACAAGGCCGTCCCGTACCACCTGCGCCTGGCCGACCTCGCGGCCCACCGCGACCGGCTGACCGCCAGGCGCGTGATCCTGACCCATATGTCGGACGACATGCTGGGCCGCGACGTCCCCTTCGAAACGGCGCACGACGGCCTGGTCATCGAGCTCGGCCGCGCTTGAACGGGCTTTCCGCCCGCAGCCGTCGTCGCCGACCTGGGACCCGCGCCTGACGGGCGTCCAGGGGCGCAAAGATCTTCAAGCCCTGGGCCTGCCGGTGCCAGCAGGCTGGTCGCAGGCGGGGTGCTGAGGAAGCACTCGGCCGTCCTGTTCCAGCCATGTTCGACAACAGGGGGTCCCCATGTCCGTCCTCAACAAGCTCGGTGCGGTCATCCTCGACTGCGCCGACCCCACCGCGCTGGCCGAGTTCTACCGGAAGGCCACCGGGTGGGAGGTGACCTACGGCGACGACGACGTCGTCTACCTCGGCAACGGGTCCGCGCCGCAACTCGCGCTCCAGCGGATCGAGGGCTACCAGCCTCCCGTGTGGCCCGGCCCCGCCAAGCAGGCGCACCTGGACTTCTCCGTCTCGGACGTCGAGACCGCGGTGAAGGAGCTCCTCGCCCTCGGTGCGACCCGCCCGGACACCCAGCCCGGCGGAGGCGATTGGACCGTCCTCACCGACCCGGCAGGCCACCCGTTCTGCATCGCCGCCGGCGACTGACAGAGATGATGTAGGTGAGCGCCTCCCGGCGGGGGTCTGACCCAGCGACTGACTGACCTTGGGTCCTGAACGGGATCTGTCGGCCCT